>NZ_CP016268.1:2427445-2753934 GCF_001677435.1 Woeseia oceani | reverse complement strand
CGGTTTGCCTTTTTGCGTTTCGCAGATCGGCCACCAGTTTTCCGGGTCGTAACCGCCGCCACAGGCATCCGCCCATTCACGGAGGAAGCCCGGGATTTTCTGATCCAGCACACGCCGCGTGTCGGGGTTGGACTCATTGCTGGCGCGCAACAGGAAGTCGCCGATATAGGCCGGCGCGTCGACGATGCAGGCCTGGTAAGCCGCGTACGGCAGAGACCAGTTCCGACGTTCGCTGAATGTTTCGAGATCTGCGTCGCTGAACAGCGGCAAGGCTTCCTGACTGTCGGGTACGGGCTGGTCCGTGACCGCGACCCGGCGATTGCTGCGTTCCCAGGGCAACCCGCAGTCGGCGCCGACGGTGTCCGTCGTGGCGGCATCGCGCAGGTAGAAGGCCGCGAACTCAGGCGTGGCCACCAGGTGACGACCGCTGAAGCAGTTACGCGGATAGAATTCAGCGCGGCCCCATTGCCGGTTGCTGCGCGCCTCTTCAACGGATTCCAGGAAGTCATCGCGGGCGCGGCCGCGGTTATCCGGACTAACCCGCAGATACCGTATCTCCAGGCTGGCGCCGTCCACGGCATTGCTGGCGCGCGCTACGTCGTGCTCGCCGTAAACCGGGTGGGTTTCGACCGACCAGTGATAACGCCAGTCGTTGGCATGCGGCTGCAGGTTGCGCGTCAGCCGGCCGGCTTCGTCGTACTCGAACGTGAACTCGACGTCCGGGCGAAACTTGTTGTCGCTGAAGTTGGTGTCGCGCCGCGCTCTGAGCAAACGCGGCCCGTCCCAGGTCAGCTCGGTGTAACGCCATTGCCCTTGCAGGTGGTTGCCCTGATAGCGGTTCCAGTCGAATGGCTGCGCGAGTTGTGGCGCGGACGGCAGCTGGTAGAGATCGGCGTTTTCGCCAGCGCGGGTTCGCGCCTGCATGTCAAGCACCGCGCGGAGACGGCCGTCGGCGTTGTAGCCGTAGACCTGCACCTGCTGGACCAGCGGCTGGGATTCGGCAAACACTTCCCGTCGCGTGAGCCGCCCGTTCTCGTAGGTGAAGCCGAGTTCCAGCTCGCGCTTGCCGGCGATCCAGACCTCGGCAGACTCGGCGAAACCCTGCTTGTTCGGTTTGATCCGCAGACGTTCATCGCCAACCCGGATCTCATTGAGGCTGTCGTTCTTCCAGCGGTACTTGCGTGCCATGCCGTCGGTCGCGAGGCCGGACTGACTGCTGATGGGGTAGCCCAACTCGTCGATCACGCGTAGCTGGGTTTCTTCGTGGCCGTCGCTCCAGCGCAATTTGCGTTCCGTCCATTGAGCGGGTGCGTGGGATGCGGCGTAGCGGTAACGCTCCTCCATGCCACGAACCGCGAGCAACAGGCGACCGCGTTCGTCGTACTCGAACAGATAGGCGTCGATGTACTCGCCAGCTTTGCTTTTGACTGTCGTGACGATGCGCAGATCGCGCGGCTCGCGTTCGACCGGGTGCGTATAAATTCGGGGCATGTCGAGAGCGGGCAGCGGCACGCTTTCGCCGGCGAGCGCGCTGCCGAACGGCAACAACAGTGCGGCGAGCAACCGCCAAAGGCGACAAGCACTGCCGCAGAAAACGTTGTGTGATGCGTTACTCACGGTGCCGGCTCCAGGTTGCAGTTGGTTTTGTTATTGGTGCCCGGACAGCCACCTGGGCCGGACCCGGTTGCCTTCCGAGTCTACCGGCGCAATGGCCGGGTACGAACTGGGAGATGCTGAAAACGTGACGCGTGACCTCAGAAATAGGGGTCGAACCGATCTAATTGGAGGCCGGTGGAAAAAGTGTCTGACAACTTTATGGAAATCCGCCCGCGGTAACGTCCTTCCGTTGAGTCGCTACGCGCCATCACAGAGGTAGGACAAATCAGGAGGACAAATCAGGACACCCACAATAGGGCTCAATCAGAAAGCTCAACAAGGAAAGCTCAACAAGGACACCCACAATTGAAGGCAGATCTTTTTCTGCTTTTAATGCCGGTTTGATTCCGATAACGGTGGGTGTCCTTTTTGCGGAAATGCGGAAAAGGTGTCAGACACTTTTATGGATATCCCTCTGCGGTAACGTCGCCGCGTTGTGTTGCAGCACGTTATCGGTGGAGTTTCTGATCCACACGGTCCCCTCGTAGTTCCGGTCACAATGAAAAGCTGCCGGACACCTTTTCGTTGTACGCAAGTTCTGAAAGACATCACCAAAAAGGACACCCATAAAAGATCCACCCAATTCTCGGGATTTTCTACAGTTTTGTTTACGTCAAAAGTGAGTGTCCTTATTGCGGTTTGCTTATTGCGGTTTTGTTTGCGTCAATAGTGAGTGTCCTTATTAAGTTCCTGTCATTGCGAGCGCAGCCAAGCAATTTCCCATTGCGGGAATTTTGCGTAAGCCGCGCCGCAAATCCTCGGACAAGACGCAGTTGCGTCCGGTGATTCGTCACCGGTGACAATCCGTGACAGCTGCGTGGTATCCAATCTGCGTGACTTGCACGGAAATATGTCAATCAATTGATTGGCACGGTTGCGAGAATGGTGCCGATGGTTACATCTGCCGAAACGAATTGTCGAGAACAGCAACCCCGGGCGGCGCAGGATCGTCACCAAAGGTTCATCGATAGTAAACGGCTGGTCCTGTTGAGCTCCCTCGACGGCAAGTTGCCGGCAAACGCGGACCGGCCGAGCGTTCTCGATTTTATCGAGAGGGTGTTGACGGAGTGGGAGGAACAATTTCGTCACGATGAGATCGCAGGCCCGGACCCTCGGGAGCGGACATTCTGGTACGCGCTATACCAGCTAGAGGAACTGGTTGAAGCTCCGGGTTCAGACATCGATCCCGACGAACCATTTCTGATGAAAAACCTTGTCGAGGTCAGGAAACTGCTGCGAAATCAGCAACCTCTTCCACTGCAACGTTTCATGGCAACGAGGCCAGACGGTCGATAGGTGAAACAATTCCGCCAGAAGGGATGCCGCACCACATCCGTGGGCCGCTTAGCCACAGTTTCATCCAGAATCTGCACGTATCCGCTTGCATTGCGTTGTAACTGTGATGCTAAGGTTTGGATAAGTCTCACAGTGCTCTTGTCATGAAGCTTCACGTTCTCAGCGATCTCCACACAGAGTTTGCAGAATTCTCGCCACCGGATACTGACGCTGACGTTGTTATTCTCGCCGGCGACATCGGTGTGGGATTGGGCGGTATTGAATGGGCCGCTAGCCACTTTCCGAACCGTCCGGTGATATACGTACCGGGCAATCACGAGTACTACGGTCAGGACATCACGTTAATCGACGAGCTCGTCAAGCAGTCGCCGGAAAACATCCATGTGTTGAACAACGACACGATCGTACTCAATGGCGTTCGTTTTCTTGGGAGCACCCTGTGGACGGACTTCAGGCTGTATGGCGAAAGCGAAGCGTGGTTTGCCCGGCAGCGGGCGAAGCGTCTTATGGAGGACTTCTCGTCCATCAAGAATGGCGGCCGCGCCTTTACACCGGAGGTTTCCGTTGGTCTCCATGATGCGAGCCGGGCATGGATTGCGAGCCATCTGGACACTCATTTCGACGGGCCAAGCATCGTGGTCACTCATCACCTGCCGTCAGCGATATCGGTCGCAACGCGATACGCAAACGATCCAATGAACCCGGCTTTTGCGAGCCGCCTGGAAGACATCATCGAAAGGCATCAACCGGACCTGTGGGTCCACGGGCACACACACGAGCCATGCGATTATGAGCTTTTCGGCACGCGGGTCGTTTGCAATCCTCGGGGGTATCCACGCGAAAAACGTGACAGCACTTTCGATCCCTGCCTGGTAGTTGAAGTAACGGGCTAGCCACAACAATGGTCGCTTGTTCGCAAGAGAGCGTGACTGCCCCTTGTCTTTTTGTTTCAGAAGGCTGACCGCCCTAAACGTCATGGCGCCGTTACTCAACATCGGCACCTGCTTCTGCGACTTTGGCTCCGGAAACGCGCACCGGGAGTTCAGCCTGACGGAGATGGCTGTTCCCGCTCGGGAATAATCAGCTCAATAATGGCGGTTGCGGAATAAATGCTCCCGATCGGTAATATTTTATTGCCAGGCGGCCGGAATCTCGGCAAAATTACCGCTCGGAAATAAAGTAAGGCACACCGATGTTATCAACAGCGGAAGACTTGGGCAGGCTGGTCAAAAAAGAGCGCAAGGCGCTTGGCCTCACGCAAGCCGAACTCGCCTTGACGTCCGGCACCGGCCTGCGCTTCATTAGCGACCTCGAAAACGGCAAACCCACTTGCCAGATCGGCAAGACGCTGACCGTTCTCAAGACACTGGGTATCCGCCTGATGACGTCTTCGCCCGATAGTCCCGGGGTAGGGTAAGCATGGCTCGCACGCTCAATGTCTGTTATGACCGCGAACTTGTCGGCCAACTTTCACAGGACGACGGCGGGCAGATGACCTTCCGGTACGATGCGTCCTGGCTCGGCAAGCGCGAACCGATCCCGCTGTCCCGGTCGCTGCCTTTGCGGGACGAGCCGTTCACGCAAAAAGAGTGTCAGGGGGTTTTTGGCGGGCTTCTGCCAGAGGAGGCCAATCGCAAGGTCATTGCTCGCATTCTTGGCATCAGTGACAAGAACGATTTCGCGATGCTCGAACAAATTGGCGGGGAGTGCGCTGGTGCAATCTCTTTTCTGCCGGCAGACGAGACAATCCCAAAAGATGATAATCGCTACCGTCAACTGGACGCTGACGAACTCGCCAAAATACTACGCGAGCTGCCGCGCAGGCCACTTATGGCCGGCGAGGACGGTATTCGATTGTCACTTGCTGGTGCGCAGGACAAACTTGCCGTTCGTGTAGATAATGAAAAAATCTCCATACCGCGCGGCAGCGCACCGAGCTCACACGTTCTCAAACCGGCGATTGATACCTATGAAGGTGTCGTCTTCAACGAGGCGTTCTGCATGGAACTGGCGCGCGCGTGCGACCTGAATGCGGCCCCCGTTGAGATTGGAAAAGTTGAAGACATCGACTATCTGCTCGCCGAACGGTACGACCGTATCAGGGGAGAGGAAGGAAAAATCCGGCGACTTCACCAGGAAGATTTTTGTCAGGCGCTCGGTATTCGCTCGGAGATCAAATACCAATCCGAAGGAGGACCGTCGCTGGGTGACTGTTTCGCTTTGCTCCGGGATGCATCGAGCGCGCCGGCGCCTGATCTAATCGATTTGCTCGATGCGGTCATATTCAATTTGCTGATTGGCAATCACGACGCGCACGGCAAGAACTTCTCGCTTCTTTATTACCCGGACCGGTCAATACGGCTTGCGCCGCTCTACGATCTTGTTTCGACCGTTTTCTACCCTGAACTAACTGACAGGATGGCAATGAAGATCGGCAAACAGCCCAAATCTGCGCTGGTCTATCCGAATGACGTCAATCAATTTGCCGCTGACGCGGGCCTCAACGCGGCGCTGGTACGCGCGCGCATTCCGGTCCTGGCGGGCAGATTGCTTCAGGAGACTCCCGGAATTGACAAGCCGCACCCAATCTCGGAGTCAGTCGCAACGTTGATTACGGAACGTTGTAAAGACTATGCATCGCGCTTCAGCAGAAAATAGACGTTGCGGCGACCTTCCCAAGTGCACGTCCGTACTAAAAGGGCCGACAAATCCCTGTGTTGACTCCTGCCCGAATCGGTTGCAAATTGTCGGGCTATGCCGACGCCTCCTCAACCCCAGCTCGTTGCCCTGCGCGTAGAACTGCGCGATGTGGAGCCGCTCGTGTGGCGGCGCGTCCTTGTATCGAATCAGTGGACGCTGGTGAGCCTGCATAAGTGGCTGCAATGGATCATGGGGTGGATGGATACTCATGGCCATGAGTACCAGGTGGGCGAGAGCGTCGTTGCTCCGGATTGGTGGATACGCGAGCTCGGTAATGGCGTCGAAGAGGCCGCATACCGGGACGAGCGCCGAGTCTCCGTCGCCAAAGTTGTTGCCGAGCTTGGCGCACGCGGCGAGTTTGAGTATCGCTACGACATGGGTGACGACTGGCGATTGCGCATCGTCATTGAATCGCCGCCGGCGGGCATGATGGAAGGCGTTCCCCTACCACTTTGCGTTGCAGGCGAGAATGCGGGGCCACCCGATGATGTGGGCGGTCCGCACGGTTATCGCGAGTTTCTCGCCGCCATCGCCGATCGACGTCATGAGCAGCACGAGGAAAGCCTTCGCTGGATAGGCGGCGTCTTTGACCCGAAGGGATTGGATATCAACCGATTGAATCGAGAGTGGAAGGGTGCGAGGGCAAAAAGGCGGTGACCGCGGTACAAGTCAATAGAGATGGTCGATGCGTTCTAACAGCGGGCCGACCAAGATCCCGATTTGATCAAGAGCTTCAAGAAATGAGTCTGGGCCAGTGACGCCGGACTTCTCGAGGAACGCGCTCCACTGTTTTTCAATTGCATTGTTTCCCAGCAGATTCGCTTTCAACTCATCGAAAGGTATCGGTTCAGTTTCACGATTCTTCAGGGTTTTCCGAATAGCCTCGCTCAGGACTTCGGGATCAAACTCCAGTTTCTGTGAGAGCTGCCAGATATCGTAGAAATCCTTCATTCGGCTGTTCAGGCTACCGAGATGGATCATAGCCTCGACCTTCTCAGCAATAACTGTCTCGGGAGGATACATGCGCAGCGTCGGGGCAGGCAGACCGAGAATGACGGGGTAGCCGGCGGTTGCAGCACGAGGATGCACTATGTCGCCGAAGCCGACATCGATCTGCATGTTGATCCTTGCCGTTCCAAGTAGCCCTCGAAATCGGATACGCACGCCTTCGTAGTCGGCACTCTCCTTGATCGTCCTTGCATCTATCGAATCCGGGTCGAAGACCAGGCCGTCTTCGCTCTCAATCATGCAGACCTCCCGAAAGATGGCTGAGAGATTCTCGGGAGCGTTATCGACGAACGCCAGCAAGTCGATATCGCGCGTCGCGCGACCGTCTGCTACGTTCCATGCCCTGAACAGCAGGGCGCCCTTGAGGACAAACGAGCCCTGATGCGTTGAGCAGCTCAAGCGATACAGCAGACGTTCCATCGCGAAGTACTGCAAGACCTCGTTGAACGGCCGGGCCTCCACCCTGGCGACATTTAGCAGGCGCTGGTGTACTGAGGCTGCGAGATTCGCCTTCGATAAGCTACTCACAGCAGTGCTTCCAGGTATGGCCGCATCACTTTCTCGACCCGGCAAATTCTCGCGTACTCAATCAGCTTCTGAGGCTTTGGCTTGTGTTGATCCCGATAGAGAGTCAGCGCTTCAAGCACGGTGTCCATACCGATCTTGTTGCGGTATTTGAAGCAGTCCGCAAGGGTCTTTTCTGCGCTGTAGATCCGGACCTGTGAGTTATCGATACGGTGGGTTTGTACGCCAGCAGAAAATGCCGTACCGGAGAACCAGTAGAGCCGGATTGGCGGATAATCGAGCCGTGGCGGTTCTGTCCCCCTGCTCACTGCGATCGATACGGCATGCGGAATCTGGGTCGTGATGTCGTGGAAATGCAGTGCCGAGATGAGGCAAACCACCCCTTTGGGTATCTTGTTTGCCGCAGTCACCAGGTCGGGATCTGAAAGTGGTGGCAGGTCAGTCAGTCGGTAGAGTCCTCGATCGAGGCGTTCCAGCAGGCCCTCGTCTCTCATGGCATATAGCGTGCGAGGGTGAATACCGTGATCCAGGGCTTCGCGTGTGCGCAGAATTCCACCGCCGCGTTGAAAGACACGACGAGCTGCGTCGACTTGCTTGTTGCTTGCTGGGTCAGGCATTGGATAAATATACCAGCAAAAAAGTATATATGTAGGGGTATTTATCCATCGCGCCTTGCGTAGATCCTGCGTCGACTGGCTCTGAGCTGCCCTGCGTGGAGGTCAAAATGGTCAAAAAGAACACTCATTACTGATTCGCCAGCTTCTCGGGAATGGCGTATGTGGCGAGCCCGCGCCCCCTCTGGCGTGTTCTGCGGAAAAGCCGGCTTAAGTTACAGGAAAGCGTAGTGAACGGGACTTTGCTATAGCTGTCGCACAGTAACGAACGCTTTACTGTTATCTGGAATCTCACGGGTCCAATCTATTGGAATCTATTGGGACATCCAGAAAAACTTCGGACGTTTCTCGTTATCAATGGCAGAAATACTCACTGGCATTCCGGGTGGCGTCTTAATGCTTGGCCATACCCCACACAGAACGTCCGGCTAATGCCCGTCTGCTATATCCAAAAACGCAAGCCCACGCCACAGCCGCTAGTGGCCCCCAGCCCCACCAAGCCCCAAGGAGCCCCGCATGCCCATCGAGCTCACCATAAACGGCAAGGCACACACCGTCGATGTCCCCAACGACAAGCCCCTGCTCTGGGTCCTGCGTGAAGATGTCGGCCTGCACCGTGCACCTTGATGGCCAGCCGATGCGTTCCTGTGTCACGCCGGTGTCGGTGGCCAGCGGGCGCAGGATCACGACCGTGGAGGGCGTCGACAGCCCGGCAGCAACGGCCATCAGCGCGGCCTGGCGCGAGCTGGATGTCGTGCAGTGTGGCTACTGCCAGTCGGGCCAGATGATGAGCGCCACGGCGCTGCTCGAATCCAGCCCCTCGCCCAGCGATGCCGACATCAACAACGCCATGCGCGGCAACCTGTGCCGCTGCGCCACCTATCAACGCATCCGCACGGCCATCCACCGCGCCGCCGACGAGCTGGAGGCCTGACATGCTGGGCAAGATCGACAAGCTCAATCTCCCGCGCCCCAACTTGACCCGGCGCGGCTTCCCGCAAGTGGCCGGCCTCTCGGGCGCGGGCTTCATGATCGGCTGCAGCGATTCCTCCGACCCTGCTGCGGTCACCGACGCGGTCGGCCCGGAAGCGCTCAGCAAAACCGTGATGGGCCCGTTCATCAGGATCGGTTCGGACAACACCGTGACCGTCCTCATGAAGCCCCTCGACAAGGGCCAGGGCGTCACCACGGGGCTGCCCACCATCGTCGCCGGAGAGCTCGACGCGGACTGGTCGCCAACCAATCAGCGCCAACCAATCAGGACACCCACGAACCAATCAGGACACCCACAACCAATTTCAGTCTTTCTGTACTTCGCATACAGATTTGATCTCGGTAATTATGGGTGTCCTTTTACTGTTTTAGTGTTGGCCGCTTAACCGGCTATCCGTCCATGCCGTTCAGGCGGAGGTAGCGATTTGCCGGGATCTCGATCAGTGCAACCTGCGAGAGATTGATGAAACAATCCCGGTAATAACCTTCCTGTTCGACGCGAATAAAACGATTGCGCGGTATATGCGTCATTGCCTCGAGTTCCAGAGTCCAGAAACCCAGTGCGTCGTCCGGCTCGAGCAGGAAATGCCATGATTCCTCGCCATCTCGGGACAGAACGTGTGCGTGCGTTGTCTGACGAACGGCATTCTCTTCGCCGATCAATTCGAACAATGCGTTGCACCGAGCAGTTACTCGTTCGCCCACTTCGTACTCGGGTGCTTCCCAGTCCTCCAGTGCCTGGTAGACCTCAGGATGCTCGAAGGGCGGTGTCGCCTGAACGTCGTCACCAATGAGGTCGATCTGGCGCAAGTCGTCCGGATTCGCGAAGAGGATCCTGTTGTCCAGGGACCAGCAATAAACCCAGGGGCGGCGACCGTCAGGGTTCTGAACATCCAGCTTATCAAGCTGGTGCAACAGTGATTCACGTGCCCGCTCCTCGATCGGATATTTGAGCGTACCGGTTGTTAGTGTCAACTCCAGAGTACCGTAGGGAGCAGTAGCGTTGGCGGAATCAAAAGCAAAAGGCGATTTCGCACGCTCGTCGTGCGGAGTCTTGATACCGAGTACCTTATCTACCGACACGTCGAAGAACAGCGCGAGCTCTTTCAGTTGAGTCACGGGAATCTCGTTCTTGCCTCGCTCCCAGCGGGCAACTGTCTGTTGCGTTGTTTCCAACGCCTCGGCGAGCTGCTGTTGGGTCAGCCCTCTGGCTGTCCTTAACTTCTTGAGCGCGTTGAAATTTGCAATATTGGCGGACATGTAGGCTCCCAATAAAACACTTTTAACGTGTATATTACTTGTTTTACGGGTTTCATCAACTAACCCCTGAAGCACGGCGACTTGGAGCGTTCGCGGCATGACCTCGCAACGTCGCTCTAGGTGCAGCTCACTAGGTGCAGCTCAATCAGAGCTCAATCAGGACACCCACAATTAACGTCGACCTTTTTCTACTTTTCATACAGATTTGACCCCGGCCAATGTGGGTGTCCTTTTTACGTTTCCCTGCACGCTGGCATCGGTAAGGCCTTGTGACTGTAAAGCGGGCCGCAACCGATCAGGACAACCAATCAGGACACCCACAACTAATTTCAGTCTTTCTGTACTTTGCATACAGATTTGATTCCGATAACTATGGGTGTCCTTTTAGAGGTGTCCTCCGATAACTATGGGTGTCCTTTTAGAGTTGCTCTGCTTTTCATGCAGATTTAGTTCCGGCTAATGTGGGTGTCCCTATTAAGCACCCTCCGCTCTTCATACGGATTTGATTCCGGCTACTGTGGGTGTCCTTATTGAGTTCCTTGTTGAATTACTCAGGGCAACGCATCCAGCTCCTTTCGCATCTCCTCCGCCGTTGGGCGTAGCTGCGCCAGTCCCTTGAGGCTTCGTCGTTGGCCCAGGTAATAGAGTATCGGCGAGGCAATGAGTACCGACGAGCTGGTGCCGATGACGATCCCGAACAGCATCGGTAACGCGAAGCTGGCGACGGCGACGCCGCCGGCAAGGCCCATGGGCAGGAGTGCCAGGAAGGTGGTCAGCGAGGTGAATATCGTGCGCGTCAGCGTGGAGCCAATGCTGTCATTCAGCAGCTCCAGCATTGGCTTGTCCGGCGTGAGTCGCAGGTTCTCGCGGATGCGGTCGAACACCACCACCTTGTCGTTGATCGAGTAACCGATCAGCGCAAGCAGTGCCGCCACCGCCGTGAGATTGAACTCCACCCCGGTGAGGGCGAAGAAGCCGATGTGGCTAGCCCCGTCATAATTGGTCCAGTTGCTATGTTAGTGTTTCCCGACCCAGGAGGCACCAATGAAAGGCAAGCGATTTACAGAAGAACAGATCATCCGGATTTTGCAGGAAGCTGAGGCCGGGCTGTCGGTAGCCGATGTCTGCCGCAAGCACAACTGCTCGGAGCAGTCGTTTTACCGGTGGAAGTCGAAGTTTGGCGGCATGGCTGTTTCTGAGGCCAAGCGACTGAAGGAACTCGAACGCGAGAATGCCGAGCTGAAGAAGGTCGTCGCGGAACAGACGCTGGACATTCGGATGTTGAAGGACGTCAACAGCCGAAAGTGGTGAGCCTGGCAGAGCGACGTCGCTGTGTAACGTACTTACGCAACCAGTACGAGATCAGCGAACGACGCGCCTGTCAGGCGATACAGCTGAACCGCTCAAGCTACCGCTACGTTGGCCAACAGGAGTTGGTCGATGCGGCCTACGAGGAAGTGGTCCGGTTATCGGAACGCTACCCGTATTTTGGCTACCGCAAGATCTATGACCTGATGCGGGGCAGCTGGTCGATCAGCCGGGAGACGGTGCGGCTGATTCGACGGCGAGAAGGGCTGCAGGTCATTAAAAAGCGCCGGAAACGCAAGGTACTTGGCATGACGACACAGTGGGTGAACCAGGCTCGGTATCCGAACCACGTCTGGAGCTACGACTTTGTCTTTGATCAAACGGAGGATGCGCGGCAACTGAAGTGCATGACGGTGGTCGACGAGTATACTCGGCAGGGATTTGAGATCACGGTTGGTCGCAGTCTGACGGCAACGGATGTCATTCGGGTTCTCGAAAAGCTGTTCGAAGAACACGGACGACCGGTCTGTCTGCGCAGCGACAACGGCCCCGAAATGGTTTCAAAGGCAGTGCAGACATGGCTCAAGGAAAAACACGTCGACACGCACTACATCGATCCTGGCAGTCCGTGGCAGAACGCCTACTGCGAAAGCTTCAACTCCATCTTTCGCAGTACCTGCCTGGATCGTTGGTTATTTGGCTCGATGACTGAAGCACGGGTCGTGATCAACCAGTGGCTTGAGGAATACAACACGATCAGACCGCACGGATCGCTGGGCGGAATGAATCCGAAGCATTACCTACAGCGATGGAATGAAGAAAATACGAATCAACAACCGGAAATACTAACGGCGTGAGTGGACCAGAAATCTCGGGCTTGCCAATTGGGCTCTTCACGACTCGTTGAGGTGGCTTGTCCACGCCGCTAAACGAGGATTTTTTTCACGGTTTTGGCATCGTGTTAAAACCCAATTCGCCCGGGTTCGGTACAATTTGAGCTGGCACATAAGCAGGAACGACTGAGGAGCCAGGAATGGATTTATGGGCAGTGCTCGAGGAGCGCATCAAACAGCACGGGGTCCGAGTCGGAGAGCGTTTGGAAATGCTCGCTAGGCTCAAGGGCGATCACGAAACCGGTGGGACCGCAATTGTGGAGGACAAGGATTCGCTTGTGTGTCGAGTGGACGAAGCGGCCGCCTGCCTAAAAGATGTGTTGCGCGCATGATGCCACTGGCGCTAACACTCTCGCATTTTCGCGGTTGGAACAACCAACATCGCGTACCTTTGAATGCCTCGATCACTTCAATAGTCGCTGAGAACGCCAGAGACAAGGGCAGCCTTCTAAACGCAATTGAATGGTGTCTTTTTGGAGCTGTAGTGACCAAGAAGGGGGCAGGTATCGACGAGCGTCAGGACTGGGAGCTTAGAACTAGGGTCGAGACGGACGACATTGAACCCACAGCGGTGGCGCTTGAGCTCGAGACCGCGGAGGCACCGACGTTGATTACACGGCAGCGAAGCGCTAACGCGAAACTGCGGGGAGCAGACCAGTTCACTATCAAAGTCCCGAACGGTGCTGTTCTTACTGAGGGCAGTGCCGAATCCTGGCTTATTGAGTCCGGAATTCCCGACTGGGAAACTTATCGACGGGCCCACTGCTTCCATCAAGAAGCTGCGAGGCAACGCGTGGTGTCGACGACCGAGCGCAGCGCAATTTTAGCCGCATTGCTTTGGCCTTGATGATGACCTTGCTCTCCGAAAAACTATCGAGTCCAACCAGCCGACTAAGCTTCTCACCGATATTGACAAGACGCTTGAGGCATTGAACGATGAAGCTCATCGCGCTTTAGATGTACCGCGTCGCCGCCTCAGTGAGCTCGAGAACCATGCGGCGACAATCGGACTCGATACCAATCAGCTCAGTGAAGCAACTGCGAAGACACTGAAATCACAAATGATCACCCAAGCTCGAACCCTCGCAACAGGACTTGGTCTTGCGGTGGATTTTCCTAGCGAGACCGACGCCGAAGCCGTCCGAAGCTGGGCTCGCGAATGGCCGAGGGGCGCACGATCCGCCTCGCCTGCGCTCGCAGCCTTAGATGCCCTTCGCCGCCAAGCATCCCGGTTGAGTCAGCAAATAGCGAACTTCGAGCAAGTGAACGGCGCCTGGCAAGAAGCACAGTCAAATCTCGAGGAGGAACTAAAAACCGGGGGAAATGAGACTGAGCGAGAAACCGAGGTAACCGCGGCGATTGAGTTGGCAAATCGTGGTGACACGTGCCCAGTATGCGAAACAGAGGTGTCGGGTTTAGAGGCACGCCTGGCGGAAACAATCCGCACAATGCGCACCGATGAATTTGCATCGCTACAGTCGGCGCAAGAAGCAACATGCCTTGAGCTTGATCGCGTGACGTCCGCTGGAAATAAACTGCGAGAATTGGTTAGGACTGAGAAGATGGGTCACGATAAGGTTGTTGAATGTCAAAACATGCTTCGTATAGCGCTGGGCACTGATGAATCGACAACTGTTCACGATGTACTGGCCGAAGCTAAGAAGCAGCGCGAATCAATCCAGTCCAAGATCACCAGCCTGGATGAGCTCGCGTCAAACAGGGACCGAAGCCTGGAGAACCACCAAGCTGACTGGGCGAGATTGGATCTCGTAGAAAAGTGGCTTGTCGCAACAGAGAAGGCTGAATCGATTATCGACGTGTCGGCGTCGCAGGAGTTGTCCGATCTAAATGAAGCTTTCGACGAGCTTGCGGGATTCGGCTCCGATCTGATGTTCCTCGGGGGTATCGCTCGCGATGTTCAAGCCGAGCGATCAAACGCGCGTGCGGCCGAGGTCAATAAGGCGCTCGGGAAGTACTATTTGCTTATCACACAGGACGACACCGCCATACAGGTGAGTGTTCACGCTACAGCGGAACGTATAACTTACGACTTGGTCGATGCATCTGACCGGCCCGCGGTGCCCATCCTGAATCAAGCGGCAATCTATGCCTTGTCGCTATCCGTTCTTTTCGCTCAATCTGAGGCCCAAGCAAGTGATGACGCGTGGGAAATGGTTGCTTTGGATGACCCGGTTCAAAGCCTTGATTCAGAGAAGCAGGCCGGCCTCGCTCAAGCGATCGAGGCGCTGTCGGATCACTGTTCGGTCCTGGTGGCGTCTGTTCTTGGTCAATTCACCGATCGAATCGCAAACTATATGAGCAAACAGCGCCACATAGTGATGTTGGCACCTTGGTCACAAACTAACGGTGCCAGTATTGAAAGTGAGTTCGACCGATGAAGCGCGAAGTCTATCGACGATTGAGCAAGCTCTCGCAAGAATCCGACAAGGAATATGGCAAGCTCATTCAGAAGCTCCTGGCGATTGCTTTTTGCAAAGCGGGCGCGACCCGTTTGGTCGAGCGCTCGATTCAGGGTATCGATTTGGAGGTCACGCTACCAGACGAACGGAAAATTGCCGTGGAGGTAAAGACAGCGCAGGAACAATGTGTCAAGTTCGGTAAAAAGGACTTAGATGGACTAGCCAGCCAGGCTGAAGCGGCCCTTGAACCATGTTTCGCTTTACTCGGGTCGCAGCTGCTTGATGAGTGGATTCTCGCGAGAAGCTGTCCGAATGAAATCAAGCCAAATCAACAGTACCGATTGACGCAGCTCCGCGCCTATCGCGACAAGGGTTTGGAGGAGTCGATTCGGCAGCACTTCGATGAGGCGGTGATTGAGTTTACAGACCTTCCGAATTCGAGTCGCCAGGCCGCTCTCGACGAAGTGCTACGAGGCTTCTCCTGTGTATCCGGGGCATAGCGAGCACGCGATCGTCGACTTGGCATCGGGCAAACGGCACCCGGTCATTAGCGAGAACTAAACCAGAGAAATGTTCAAATTGCGGGATGCGGATGTTCCGTGATGGACCGCACGGCAATCAAAAATGACGGAATCTAAGATTGGCATTTGCTACCGACAAGAAGGTCACTTGCGATGGGAAACATGATCAATCCAAATACGGATAAGCAGGGTCCTATTCGTGTAACGGAGGATGATAAGCACTTCGTGGTCGAGATTCATCCGAATGACCGCGATAGGGCCAAAATGATCTCCGGACGGCAGTGGGATGGCAAGCGTATAGCCTGGGTCTATGAGAAGGCTCCTGAAACTTACGATGCTTTAGTTGCGGAGTTTAAGCGTGATGCAGATACTTTTGAGATCCGACGCCCAAAAACCAAGAGACCGCCAGATATCAAGGCTGCTTCTCTTGAAGAGGATGACGAAGATTTTGAATGGCCAGCGCTTGATGAGTTGGGGGAGGGGCAGTCGAGGTTGAGGGTTGAGCTGGCGGAGATCCGCACAACACTTAATATCTTTGGTGAGGCATTTGCAGATCAAGAGCGCCAGCTGGAATCCATTAGCGCCTCACAAAAGCAGCTTAGTGAAAGCATTGGTCAGGCTGGACAAAGGGAATCTTTAGCAGTGCCCGAGCCGATTGAAGTTCTTCCCGAAGATCTTGACCTGGAGAATCAAGCGCATCTTCAGCTGATCGAAAGAGCGCTAATCGGTGTCGCATACCTCGCGTCGGAAAAGCATCCGTCATTCATCGACTGGGTGATGGGGCATCGTCCTTTAGGACGCCCGTCAAAGTTTGTTACTGATGCTCACGAAATACTTAAAGAACAATTGGAGAAACATGTCGGAGATGTGGATGCGTCGGCGAGATTCGTAGAACTAATAAACCGCGTGCAGGACGAGAATCTCATCTACTGCGAAAGAGGCGATCCGGTTCAAGTGTTTCCAATGCTGCGAGCGCTAAATGCAATACGCAATCGCTTTGCTCATCCTCGCGGAAATTTCGGATATGCAGAGCAGTTGAATCGCTCGATAACGTACTTGATGTATCTGTCTTTAGTTTGGCCAAAAATCATGATCGATCAGGATACTGATGATTGATACTGTAGAAAACCTAACTTGGGAGTGCTACCGAATCCCAGGTTTATCAAAACCTGATGATTGGCGCCGGTTGATTGAGCGGCAGCTCGAAGTAGAGGGTTGCCCATACTCGTATGATGTGCACGGTCAAGCCCTGCGTGTATGGATTAGAAATTCTGAGGCGATCGATATACCAGGATCCCAGCATACTTGCCGCAACGCATTTCGAATTCAGAGAGTTGCTTTTGGGGTAAGCCGAGACGACACCCTAATTGGTATTACGATCGCAAGGGTTTTCTTCGAAGATGGTGTAAGTATTCCAAGCTTCCGAAGTACGGTCGAACTATTCCAAAAAGGAAGATACCCCGCTGTACTTCGTCATGAGCCTTTGTTGGAAGAAATTGGTCACTTAATAAGCTACCTAGCAGATTCGCCGGACCTGTGCGGACTCGAAAACTACAAAGCATTTGACGCGCACGATTTGAGTGGCGAGATTATCTATCAGACCGCATCTGGACAAAAAAGCCTATTGTCACTGACTCAAGGCGATGGCATTTCGCGGAATTTGTTGTCTCTGGTACGGAAAAACACCGCGGTGCAGCCGGTTGCAATCCGATTAGGATTGTTGAGCAAGGTCTCTGCAAGGACCGCCAAATCGATTGATATAGCTGAGCATGTCGTTGGAGTCTTGCGGGAATGGGGGTGCGTTGCTTCATGGGTTGAGCTTGCTGACGCCGAGGCGGTGGAGCAATTCATAGCGGACGAGAATCAAGTCAATTTGGTGCTTGTTCCGCTTGATGGAAAACGAGGAGACCGGCCTCCGGAGAACGCACTCGAATGGATCAAATATCTTGACGAAGAGAATTCGGCATTTCAGTTATGTTCAACTGCCTCAAACCCGGTCTATTCTCGACACGGACTTGCGATGGCCATACTACAGAAAGCAGGTGGCGTTCACTTTTCTACGCAGCCGGCGGACGGAGACTTCTTCAAGAACGCGTGGTTCATTGGCCTCGATTTAGGACGAGGCGGTCAAAGGGAAGGTCGAATAGCTGCAATTGCATTGACCGCTCCAGATGGGTCACTGAAGGCCTACTGGCGTGCACTGAAAGACAAAACAGAAAGCTTGCCACTTGATGTCTTGTCTCACGGCCTAAGGTGGATTATGAGTCAGGCCGAGGATCTTGAATCAACTCGTCATCTAATACTTATCAGAGACGGTCGCTGCCCTAGGGATGAAAATCTCGAGCACTACAAGACAGCAATGGGCCAGCGAAGATTCACACTGGTCGAGTTCATAAAGAGAGGCACGCCGCTGATGCACGTAGGCTGCGCAGAGCCTAATCCAGGAACAATCTTGGTTCCCAGCTCATCGCCATTCGCAGCAATGTATGCGTGCCTAGCGCCGCAGCGCGGCATTCTGAGCGGTCCTGCCAAGTTCAGAACTAGGCTGAATCCTAATGAGCTATCGCACCGCAAATTGGGCGCTATCCTCACGTCGCTTTGCCATTCTGCAACGCTGTCGTACCAACCGGCAGGCGTTCCAGCGCCTCTTCAATGGTCAAATGGTCTCGCCAAACTTTCGTTTTCTGATCTGCAGTTTTCTGGTTGGGCGCACCTGCCTCACCACACGGTCGATTTGCGCTAATCACCTATAAGAAAGATAGTTTGATTGCAGATCTGATTGGTGGAATCCCCAAACCTGACAACGTGATTAGAAAGGGGCGCTAGAACTAAAGATCGCTCCGATTCATTTAGTTCTGCAGAACAGTATCCTCAGCGTGGACGCGCCCTGGCTGATTGGAAATCGAAGCGCATTCGGCTATTCCTAAACAGCCAGCTCTCTAAATCCCGATTCCAATAAGAATTTCCATGTTTCCTCAAGCGCCTCGGACTCTGGCACATAGACCACTGTTCCGTCTCGTCCTCTGGTAAGTAACACACGGTAAACATTCTTTCTTAGCTGGAGCGGGTCATGAAGATTGCCGCGCGTACCGCGAGACATTCGCATCGACCATTCGCCATTCTCACGAATGAGATCTGAGCCCCAAGCAACAAGTGCGGCATCAAGCTCCAGGCCTTGCGACGAGAATTCGGTCGCAACTGTCTCGAGCTGGCAACACGAAAGGGCATCATCGGCCGGTCGGTTATACCATGCACCAACTTTTAGTCTCTTGGTTTTCTGGAACGTATTATCGACGTCAAATTGCGGGAGTATTTTGTCCTTCGACGACGCCAGGATGCCATAACGGGAAAGGGGCGCGCCTTCGTACCGCTCATGTAGATAACGTTTAGCATCATCAAGTGAGCGGGTAATCAGAAATCTGTGGCCGCCGTCAAAGAGTTCGTCGCCAATCGCGCGGCGGTTGTCAACTGGCGCTTCTTCAAGCAATGATTCAACGAACGCATGTACCTTAGGGGTCAGATGAAAGCGAATTTCTGCGTCTAGATTTAGCGCTGCAATCCAGTGGCAATTGGAGGCAGATTCTGCGAAATAACCTTGAAGTTGAGTAGCGCCGTGCACAGACCAATTTTCATCAGGATGCCGCTCTGCGATCGCATCCGCCCACAGACGAACCCCTATCTCTTCGCCGGCATGAATTGCTTGACCGTCTCCAATTAGCGCAACCAGGACGCACCAGTCCGGGATACGCGCGCAGAATTCTAGCAAATGCTCGGGTTCGGACGGCCCAATAGGTCGTTTATGAACCGTTGCGACCCGTTCCGCATCATGCGCACGTTGCGCCTCATCAAAGACGATTAGATGCTCAGGTGGGGTGTGACCGCGTGAATTCGAATAGTAAGCAACGTATCTCTTGATGTCTTGAACAAACACACTGCCGGGGACCGGCCCGCCTTTTAGCGCATCCTGTAACACAGCAACCAAAGGGCCATTCCCCGAAAGGTAGACTGCAGGCGACATCTTTTTGCCTTTTCGTTCGACGGTAAGGTCGTCTAGCCACCCAGCGTGAACAAGTTGCAAGCCTACCAGCGTCTTACCGGATCCAGGGACGCCGCTCAGAAGAACAAGATTTCGCGTACCCGATCGAGCTGCATTGTGGGTAATTTCGGAGATTGCTTGCAGGGCCGGATCAGTATTTGCTCTTGCCCGCTTAATAAATGGAAGCGGTCGGCCTTCATACAGCGACCTCGCGGCCGAAACGATAGTCGGAAGGGGTGCGTAAGCGTCATCATCCAAGAAAGCCTCTGCAGTTACAGGCTCGCCTTTATTTTCGTGCGCCATCTTTAATAGGAACGGATGTACATCTTCTGTTCCCATGACCCAAACGGCATCCTTTTCCTTCGGCCCAGCTGACCAGTCTGAAGGAACAACCACAGAAACAATTTTGCGGCCAGCGCAAGCACCGTGATATGCAGAGAGATCGCGCATGTAGCCGGTCACCTGATCGCGCGCAGACTGAGTGTTGCCGCCGCGACCTTTGACTTCGAGCACTACAATGACAGCGCCCTCAAGGACTATGATGTCGGGACGGCGAAAGTCCCGCGGCAGCTCATATTCCAATAGTGTCGTATACGATTCGGCCTCTTCGTGCGTGCCAATGAGCTGTCCATATTCGCGCTTTAGCCACTTGATACTGTTGTGCCAGCTGACCTGCTGCTCACGGGATACGTCGCGAACAAAGTTCGCAAGAGACGATTCAATCGCCGAAGCGTCGGTATCAACGAACTCGGGCAGGTATGAATGCCAGCCAGCGCCGGGTCTTGGGTCACTCATTCTTCTGGCCTTATGATGTATTCATTGTACTTTGCCAGACTCTGTCGGGATTTTCCCCGGTAACTTTCTAGGAAGAGATGTCTCAGGCGATTTAACTCGTGATTGAAAGTCCTCGTGTCAGTCTCGGATAATATCGGCAAATGATTAACACCAAACCCCACCTCTCCAAATCCCGCCTACTCTCCGCCTGGCAATGCCCCAAGCGCCTACACCTCGAACAACACCACCCCGAGTTAGGCGAGACCTCCCTCTCAACCGAATCCCTTTTCGCCACCGGCAACCAGGTCGGTGCGATCGCCAAGGCTCTCTACGACAATAACGACTCAATCGAAATCCCTTACGACAAAGGCCTGACCGCCGCACTCCACCAAACCACCCAACTCCTCGCCTCCAACTTCCACCAGCCACTTTTCGAAGCCACGCTCCATCACGACGGCGTTCTCGTTCGCGTCGATGTCCTTCTCCCGGATGGCGATCACTGGCGTGCTATCGAGATCAAAGCCAGCGCCTCCGTCAAAGACGTGCACATCATCGACTGCGCCATCCAGTACTGGGTCCTGCGTGGTCAGGGTGTTGAGCTTTCATCCATCTCCATCGGCCACATCAACAATCAGTTCGTCTACCAGGGTGACGGCAACTACGACGGCCTCATCACCGAAGTCGACGTCACCGAACGCGTCCTCGAGCGATTGCACGAGGTACCGGAGCTGATCGCAAAGGGGAGGGCCGCGCTCAGTGGAGGTGTTCCCGATGTTGCCGTGGGTGCCCATTGCAGCAGTCCCTACGACTGTCCGTTCCAGTCGCACTGCTGGCCGATGGATACCGAGTATCCGCTGACCGGCTTGCGTGGCGGCAAGGACAAACTGGGCGCATTAGTCGCGGCCGGCTACCGGGATATTCGGGACCTGGGTCCGGCGACCGACGAACTCAGCAGTGTTCAGAAGCGCATCTACCGCGTGACCTGCACGGGCGAGGCGGAAGTTCGCGACGGTGCCCGCAAGGCCATCGCGGCCCTTGGCTTTCCGCGTTACTACCTCGACTTTGAGACCATCGCACCCGCCGTGCCGATCTGGGCGGGTACCCGGCCTTACGCTGCCGCGGCCGTGCAGTGGTCTTGTCACATTGAGGAAGCCGATGGCGTGATTCGGCACGAAGAGTTTCTTGATCTCTCCGGCGAGCCGCCGATGCGGCCCTTGGCCGAGAGTCTGATCTCGTGCCTCGGCACGGATGGGCCGGTCCTGATGTACACGAGTTACGAGCGGACGGTAATCAACGGGCTGGCGAGATTGTTTCCTGATCTGGCCGCTGCATTGCGGGCAATTGCCGACCGGCTCGTGGACTTGTATCCCATCGTCAGGAACCACTACTACCACCCGAAAATGCTGGGGTCGTGGTCAATCAAGGCGGTGTTACCCGCGATGGTGCCGGAAATGAGTTACGCCGGGCTCGAAGGGATCAACGAAGGCATGGGCGCGGCAGATGGCTTTCTTGAGGCAATTAATCCCGCGACGGACAGTGCGAGGAAGCAAGCGCTTGAGGAGCAGCTATTGCGCTATTGCCGGTTTGATACGGAGGCGATGGTGGAGATTGTCAGAGTGCTTGCCGCGGAGGCGTGACGAGAGAAAGGCGACCACGTTTGTGGCCTGGCATGATCCGCGGTCTTTCGAGCAGGCGCTACTGGTCGCTGAAACGCAGACCGAGTCAATAAACTGGAATGAATCTTCCGCGAATGTTTATACAGTTAGCGAATAGCCTCTGCGGATGTGACGGGTGGGCTTGCATCTGTGACGCAAACGACCTATATAGTATGTCAATTGACACATAAAAAAGGTCTATCATGTTAGGCAAGTTGCTGGGAAGTTTGAACAAGGAACGCGTCCTTATCTATTTAGTGGCGCGCGAGCGCGGTTATGCACGGGAAATTGCACGCTTCTTCGAAGCGCCGCTTAATCCGCTGCAGAAGGCTATGGACGGTCTCGAGCAGGCGGGTGTGTTGGTGAGCAATGAAATCGGGACAACGCGGCAGTACGAGTTTAATCCTCGCTATCCTTTGCGGGCAGAGTTACTGGCCATGTTGGAAAAGGCGCTGCAACTGTATCCAGAAGCGCTGCGCGCAAAACTGCAAGTGAGCCGCAGCCGGCCACGGCGCAAAGGTAAGCCGTTATGAAGCCAGTAGCGCAAATGTCAGCCGAAGAGCTTTCTGCGCTGGTCTGTGATGCACTCGAAAAGGCGGGCATCACGGTGACGCTGACCGGCGGCGCCTGCGTTGCTATTTGGTCGAACGGTCAGTACGTCTCCAAGGACATCGACTTCATCGAAGAGGGCCCTGTGCCGAGGCGGCAAGTGGTGGCGGTTTTGATATCGCTTGGCTTTAGCGAAAAGAATCGCTACTTCGTTCATAAAGACACTGAATTCTTCGTCGAGTTTCCAACAGGGCCGCTCACAGTTGGCGACGAGCGCGTTCGCGAAGTTACAACACGTGAGACTGACGTCGGAAAGCTGCGTTTACTGACGCCAACCGATTGCGTAAAGGACCGCCTCGCTGCGTATTTTCATTGGAACGATCAACAAGCATTCGAACAGGCCGTGCTGGTGGCGAAAGCACAAACGATCAATCTCGAAAACGTTCGGCGCTGGTCCCAAAATGAAGGGCAGCGAGGCAAGTGCGAGACTTTCCTCAAACAACTATAAAACAGTGAACTAAGGCCTGCCGCCGGAAAACGGCATAACCGATGGGTAGGCCCTTGATCACTGCTACAGTGATTCGGACGCGCTTCGCACCGCCCGCAATGCCTCCTCACTCGGAAACCCATCCGCACGCAAGTCGCGCTCCTTTTGGAATGCGCTCAATGCTCGCCGCGTGTTCGGTCCGAACAAGCCATCCGGTTCGTCATCAAGATAGCCCAGTAAATTCAGCGAGGTTTGCAGTGCACGCACGTCCTCAAACGTAAGTTTTAACTCCGCGTCAGCCGGTGCCCGAGTCAGTTCGCCAGCACCTGCTATCCGGTCGGCGAGACGGCCGACGGCCAGTGCGTAAAGCTCTGAACGGTTCCAGCGCATGATGATGTCGAAGTTCGGGTAGGTGAGAAACGCCGGGCCTTCGCCGCCGGAGGGTACGATCACGGCGGTCGGCACATCGAGTGGCGCGAGCGCGCGGCCGTGGGCATCGGTGACACCCATCGTTACCCAGTCGGCAAGTGGCCGGCGTTGTTGGCGACCCGTCAAGGCGTAATCGAAATCGTCCGGTAGCTTTGCCTCGCGTCCCCAGCGGTAGCCGCGTTCCCAACCGAGATCCGCAAGAAAACGTCCCGCGGAGGTCACCGCATCCGGCAGGCTATTCCACAGGTCGCGGCGGCCGTCACCGTCGGCGTCAATGGCGTGGCGTAGGTACACGGACGGCAGGAACTGGAAGTTGCCCATCGCGCCGGCCCAGGAGCCGAGCATGTCGGCGTGTTGGATGTTGCCCTTCTCGATGATGCGTAATGCCGCCATCAGCTCGGCGGTAAAGAACCCGCTGCGACGTTCGTCGCAAGCCAGCGTCGCCAGCGAATCCGGCACTGGCATCGAGCCGACGTAGCTGCCGAAGTTGGTCTCCAGGCCCCAGAACGCGAGCAGGTATTGCGCCGGCACTCCGTAGGTATCCTGCACCTTCAATAACAGGTCGCGGTGTTCGGCAAGCAGCGCACGGCCTTGCCTGACCCGGTCCTCGGTGACCCGGCGCCCGTAGTAGTCGGCAAAGGTGCGGGTGAACTCCGGCTGCTGGCGATCGAGTTCGATGACGCGCTCAACCTTGCGTACCTGGTCGAGGACCTGGTTGACGACCGGCTCGCCAATGCCCTCGGCGCGCGCCTGTGTTTTCAGATCGGCAATACAGGCCGCGAACTCCGGATCAGTCACTTGAGCGAGGGCCGGGGTGGTCAGCAGGAGGACGATCAAGGTAGCAGTCGGTCGGGGCATTGCGGGTTCCACATTTCTTGCCGTGGCGCGGCGGGTCGTAACAGTCTAGCAAGGCCTGCGTTTCGGAAAAGCGTAAAAGTTAGTGGACTCCAACTTCTGCGCGACGGACAGTGCGAGGAAGCAGGAGCTCGACTCGCAATTGTTGCGCTATTGCCGGTTTGGTACGGAGGCGATGGTGGAGATAGTGCAGTGTTTCAATAATTTGGGACAGTGACTGATTTCGACCGGCGACCTGAGGTATAGCGGCCGCGGCGTACGAAACAGGTCACTGTCCCGGATTTTTTAAGTGGCCGCTGACTTCTTGCTAGCAACCTTTACCGATGCTGCCTTCTTTCTGCGGACAGGTGCCTTTTTCTTGGTCGCTGTTTTCTTGGCGACTTTCTTCTTTGCTACCTTTTTCTTAGCAACTTTCTTTTTGGCCACTTTTTTCTTGGCTTTCTTTTTCGCCGCCGGTTTTGCGCTAAATTTCTTGCTGATTTTTTTCAGCGCCCGATCAATGTGCAACGCATGCGACAAATGATCGCGGGCATTGGCCAGGTCGGTTCGTACCGGTTCGAGGTCCTTACGCAGTTGCGCGGCATCCGCACGCGCCGTAGCCAGCACTTCTTTGAGGTTGCTGATTTGCTTTTTCAGGTCTTTATTCGCCTTGGCCGCGGACGTCTTTGCGAGTCGTTCAGCCTTCTTTTTAAGGTCGGCACGTGCTTTTTGAGCGCGTTTATTGGCGCGTGCCAAATCTTTGCTCAGCGCCTTGCGACGGCGGTCCAGCTCTTTGGTTGCGCGCTGCGCCATCGTCAAGAATTGCTTCTTGGTTTGCGTCAGGCTTTTTTCAATTTCATTAAGTTCTTTTGTCATGACAGGATCCATAGAGAATGCGAAGTTGCATGGTAAACAATAGTACAGGGGAAAAGGGTTCAGGCCCCTGATTTTTCTCTACCACTCTTCCTGCCTTAGCACCACCAACCGCCCACCAACGTGCGCGCCGACCACCATCAACAGCAACCCAAGCACCGTTATGCCAGTGCGTAATCCGGGCGGTGTATCAATCACGCTCGCACCCGGTTGCGTCAGGCCCACAATCAGGAAGCAAAGAAACGTGCTGCCCATCAGCAGCATGTGGCGGTTGGCTGTTGCCATCACTGCCGGTTCCTCGGGTAGTTGCGAATACTCGAGCATTCCGGCGAGCAGGGCGATGGTCGCGATCGCGAGACCGAGCCAGACCAGCACGTAAATCGCGGCCGCGGTATTGATCCCTGCCAGCTCCGGGCCGTCCCTGAACGTCTCCGTCAATTCGAGCAGGGCGGCGGCCGTCCAGGCGCTGACCGGGAAGTGCACCAGCGCCGCGTGCAACCGCAAGCGGACCGGCGGTTTTGGCTCAGTCTCGCCTTCGCTCATAGCAATGTCGTTATGAGAGTCAGTACACCGACGGCCGCAACGGCCGCATGCACGAGCACTACCGCCGTGGGTGCTACTTTCTTGCGCGCGTGTATCGACGCCAGGTAGAAACCGCCGAGCGCGGCGACCACGAGGATGCCGAGCGCCGCCGCCACGCGGGAATTCGCCGGGCCGTTGACAACGGCAAACAACAGCAGCACGAGGCCGGTCGCGCCAAGAGCCGCGTGCAACAGGGACAAAGCCCAGGGCGCGAGCTGGCCTTTGAGTATTTTCATCGCCATTACCAGGCCGCCGAGCGCGGCAATGACGAACACGATGAGTGCGTAAGTGGTCATGTTTATGCTCCTTGGTGGATCGCGAACCCGCAAAGGGCGAACTCACGGTCACGCGCAAGGATGCAGTTCGTTGGAAAAAGGTTCCCGGGGAACCGAGTCGCCTTTAGTAGCCGCGATCACTCCACCGGCTTGCTCTGATCCAGCAGGTCGGTGCCGCTGTCCTGCTCCCGTTCCTCAGAGATCATCTTTTCCAGATGATCGTCCGGACGGGTGTCGAGTACCGCGTCGGCGGCGTCGGATTTCATCACCCTCGACGATTCGGATATGCGCAATCTTGAGGTGGCTTCAAGGTTTGCTGCTGCCGCCGAGTCATCAAACCGTATGCGGTAGACAGGTTCCGGCAGCGTAAAGCCCTTGGCTTCCAGCGCATCTTTCGCTGCGCGTATCGCGAGGCTTCTGCCGCGGCCGAAGTCGGTTTCTTTCTGATCCAGCCAGGCGCCAAACCAGATGACGATGTTGGAATCGCCCACTGTTTCAATCTTCGCGGAAGGGCCGGGTTCTTTCAGCACAAAATCCAGTTCTTCAATCGCCGCTACACCGGTGTTGATTGCGGCCAGTGGATCGTCGTTTGCATCAATCCCCAGTTCGAACGTAAAGCGGCGTTCCGGGTTGCGGGAGTAGTTCAGGATGACGGCTTTGAAGACGTCGGAGTTGGGAATGCGCAAATGATTACCGTCCGTGGTCATCAGAATGGTGGCACGTGAGGTCAGGCGGACAACGATGCCTTCGTGTTGATTCACCACGACGTGATCGCCGGCACGAAACGGCTGGCGCAGGCTGAGCATGATGCTGGAGATGTAATTCTCGAGCGTGTCGCGCACGGCAAAACCGATGGCCAGGCCAATGACACCGGCACCGCCCAATATCGTGCCTATCAACGCGGACGCGCCCATCAGGTCGAGCGCAATAACCAGGCCGATGAAAAACGCGATGATACGCACCGCTTGTGCCAGCAGATCGCCGAGGAAAGGGTTCGGCGCAATCCGGTACCACAGTGATTGCCAGCGCGCGAGACGGTGACCCAGCCAGGCCACGACAATCAGTATCGTCAGTGCGATGGCCAACAGCGGCAATGCGCGTTGAAAATCGCGGGCACTTTGTTTCAGGTCGTCGACGACCGGCGCGAGGTTGCCTTCAACATCCAGTGTGCGTGCAATGTCGTCTTCGAGCGTGACAACGCCCGCTACACGTTCGGCCAGTTCCACGGCACGTCGTGCCTGTGCTTCGTTTGCCGTTTGGCCGCCTAGAGTGACGACGCCTTCCTGCACCTCCACAGAGACATCACTTAGTGACTCGATCTGCGAGTAGATTTTCTCGATACGTTGCTCAATAGCCGCATCGCGATTTTCTGTCGCATCGACATCGATGACGCGTTGTTCAACCTCGGGCTGCGATTCCGCATTCTGCTGCGCTGTTGCAGAAATGGCCCAGCAGCCAATGAGACTGGCGAGGATCAATCTGTGCGCGAACCGAACAGGCAGCATGCAAACTCCGATAGTCAATGAATATGAATTGCATCCAGTCTACCTTGCCGGGTAATCGTGCGTCACGGCTGATGCGCGGCCCCGGTGATTGCCGGAACACGGCATAGCGGCGCTCCGGACAAGTTTCGACAGGCGGCAACGCCGACCGACTGAACTGCACCAACATTGGACAACGGCTCGGTGCCCGGTTAATTCGCAACAACAGCCGACGATAGGCATTATGATGTCCATACCGTTGACCCCTGAAATAAGAATTGAGCAAGATTGCCGTTATGACCGAATCAACGACCTGCAACCTGACGATCAATGACCAGTTCCGCTCCTTTGTAGAGAATGACCTGTTGCCGGCGACCGATATATCGGCAGAGCACTTCTGGAGCGGCTTGCAGACGCTTATTGACGATCTCACGCCCATCAACCGGCAACTGCTCGCTGAGCGTGACGCCTTGCAGGAAAAAATTGATGCCTGGCATTCGGCGCGTGCCGGCCAGTCGTGGAATGCGGATGAGTACCGCGCGTTTCTCGAAGAGATTGGCTACCTGCAGCCAGCAGGCAAAGCGTTTGAAATTGACACGCAGAACGTTGATCCCGAGATCGCGAGCATCGCCGGACCGCAGCTGGTGGTACCGGTCAGCAATGCGCGCTTCGCACTGAATGCTGCGAACGCACGCTGGGGCAGTTTGTACGATGCGCTTTACGGCACGGACGTGATTTCGTCTGACAATGGGCGTGCGGCCGGTCGTGGGTATAACCCGCAGCGCGGCGCTGCCGTGATTCGTTATGCCGAAGAGTTTCTTGACCGTACCGTGCCGTTGGCCGAGGGCAGTCATACTGATGTTGTTAAGTACCAACCGGTCGAGGTCGAGTCGGGTTCCGAGCTGACCATTACTCTGGAGAACGGCAACGAAACGAGGCTTGCAGACCCGCAGCAGTACGTCGGGCATTTCTTCGGTGACGATGAGCAACGGCTGTTGTTACGCAATAACGGTTTGCATCTCGAAATTCACATCGACCGTTCTAACCCGGTAGGGAGTCAATCGCCGTCCGGTGTTTGTGACATTGTCATGGAATCCGCTCTGACGACTATTCAGGACTGTGAAGACTCAGTCGCCGCGGTTGACGCGGCGGACAAGATCGCCGTGTACCGCAACTGGCTCGGCCTGATGAGTGGCACGCTCACCGCTACGTTTAAGAAAGGCGGAGAAGACGTCGTTCGCGAGTTGCAACCGGACCGTGATTATCTCGGAGCGGACGGCAACCCCGTCATCCTGTCCGGCCGCAGCCTTATGCTGGTGCGCAATGTCGGTCACCTGATGACCACTGATGCGCTGCTGGATAGCAATGGCGACGAAGTATTCGAAGGCATACTCGATGCCGTCATAACCACCGCGTGCGCTATTGTCGATCTGAAGCAAAGCGGCAAGCACCGGAACAGCCGCACCGGCAGCGTTTACATCGTCAAGCCCAAGATGCACGGACCGGCCGAAGCCGCGTTCGCCAACACGCTGTTTGATCGTGTAGAAGACCTGCTCGGTCTGGAACGTCACACCGTCAAAATCGGCGTGATGGACGAAGAGCGGCGCACGACCGTTAACCTTGCCGAATGCATACGCGCCGTACGTCATCGAATCGTATTCATCAACACCGGTTTTCTGGATCGTACCGGCGATGAAATTCACACGAGCATGCTGGCCGGACCGGTTTTGCGCAAAGAAGCGATCAAGCTGGAACCGTGGATACAGGCTTACGAGGACTGGAACGTGGACATCGGCATACGTTGCGGCTTCCCGGGGCGCGCGCAGATCGGCAAAGGCATGTGGCCGAAGCCGGATGAAATGCAGCAGATGGTCGATACCAAAGCGGCGCACCCGAAGGCGGGCGCCAATTGCGCGTGGGTACCGTCACCAACCGCAGCCACCTTGCACGCAATGCACTATCACGAAGTCGATGTTGCCGCGCGTCAAAGAGAACTGGCGAAGCGTCCGCTGGCGAGTATCGACGCCATACTGCAACCGCCGCTGGGCTCGGCCGCATCTTTGAGTGCGGACGATATTCAAGCGGAACTGGATAACAACGCACAGGGCATACTCGGTTACGTGGTGCGCTGGATAGACATGGGCGTGGGTTGTTCCAAGGTGCCGGATATCAATGATGTTGGTTTGATGGAAGACCGCGCGACGTTGCGGATATCCAGTCAGCATATCGCTAACTGGCTCATGCACGGCGTCTGCGACCGGCCACAAGTCATGGAGACGATGAAGCGCATGGCCGTGGTGGTGGACAAGCAAAACGCAGAGGATCCTGCGTACCGGCCAATGGCCGCCGATTTTGACGCGAGCATCGCGTTCAAAGCCGCCTGCGACCTGGTGTTCAAAGGTGCAGAGCAGCCGAACGGCTATACCGAACCCTTGCTACACCGGCACCGACGAGCGTACAAGCAGCGCTAGCACCGACCTCGGCCGCCGCCTGTCGAACTAACCTTTTCTGGCCACAGCCTGGTCGCGCCGGAAGCGTCCGGACGGCTGCGCCTGCCGGGCCGCTTTCAGGTATTCGGCGTGTTTTAGCCAGTATTCGTAGGGATTGAATCCCAGGGCGTCACTTTGCTTATTGGCGTGATCAACCGTGCACAGGTTGTTGCACTTGTCGCTAGACATGCGTCGGGTCCTCGCTGACTGTTTGCTATTCCCCGGAATAGCGACAAGCAGGCGCGAATTCCCTCACGCCCGTGGCGCGCATTGCCGTCGTTGCGGAGTCAGTGCAAGACAGGCAGGAGGAACAGGGCGGGTCTGGTTACAAACGTTGCGGGAGCCCGGGTCGCGACGCCGGATCCGGCGTCGCTTGCCGTTAGTTTTGCGGTGAACGGTGCCGGCGGGTTTTTGACTTGGAGTATGTCAAAAGCGCGATAAGTGGTCAGTAAGGATCAGCTATGGAGTTTCTGGTGGGCTGTATTCAGGGTGGATTCCATGCTGATTGCGGACTTTTGCATGGAAACGCGGTTTTCATCGCAGCAGAAGCCGCCCGACAACAGCCAAAAAATCAGCATCGCGAGCAAGGTGCCGCCGAAAGCGCCGCCTGCTGAATACAGTGCTATGCGTCGTCCTTGTGGTGGCAAGTCTTGTTGAGCCATTGGGGGTCCCCTTGATTACGTTGGTTGTGTACGAATCCGCAGCGAACTGCCGATGCGGCAATCTGAAAGTGTAACCTGTCTTAATGTTATTGCCAGTGCCGAGTTTCACCAATCGAATTGCGTATGCGTTCCGTAAGTCTTTACTATCTGCACCCTCGCAGAAACTTCGCTTTGGGCAGCTTGATGAGTAAAGACAGTGCGGTAACGCTACTTTTGGGTGCATGGCAGAGCGGTGATCCCGACGCACTGGAAAAGCTGACGCCCATGGTCTACGAAGAGCTACGGCGTTTGGCACGTCGATACATGAGCAGCGAACGGGCGGACCACACTTTGCAGGCGACGGCACTGGTCAACGAGGCGTTCTTGCGGCTCGCGGGCAGTGATGTGGAGTGGGCGAACCGTGCGCACTTTTACGCGATCGCCGCGCGCATGATGCGCCGCATACTGATTGATCACGCGAAAGCCAACCGTAGCGGCAAACGCGGTGGTGGCGCGCTAAAGGTTGAACTCAGTGAAGAACACGGCGCGTCGCAACGAGATTCACTTGATATTCTGGAGGTTGACCGGCTGCTGAACCGCATGGCCGAACTCGATGCCCGCAAAGCGGATGTGCTGGCGCTGCATTACTTTGGCGGTTTGACCTACGACGAGATCAGCGCGTCGCTGGATATTTCGGCCGCCACGGTTGATCGCGATCTGCGGCTTGGCAAAGCCTGGTTGCACCATGAGCTTGAAAACAGTTGATCTGACGCCGGCGCGCTGGGCGCGCGTCGAAGAGCTGTTCGATGCGGCGGCGGAGTTGCCGGAATCGGAACGGGACGCGTACCTGCAAAGCGCGTGTCAGGGAGACCCCGAGCTGCGCGCGTACATCAAATCCTTGCTCAAGACGGATCTCGCGCAGGTCACCGTGATTGAAGATGCCATTCGCGGCGCGCTGGGCAAGGCAATGGACGGATTGGGCGAGCGTGATCACGGCGCCGGTGAACGCGTTGGTCCTTACCGAATCGAGCGGACCATTGGTGCGGGCGGCATGGGTGTTGTCTACCTGGCTGAACGCGACGACAAGCAGTTCGAACAACAGGTGGCCATCAAGCTCGTTCGGCAGCGTCTACTGGATCCGGAAGTCGAACACCGGCTGGTAGCCGAGCGACAAATTCTCGCCGACCTCGATCACCCGAACATTGCCCGCTTGTTTGACGGCGGCACAATGCCGGACGGTACGCCGTACCTGGTGATGGAATACATCGATGGCGTACCGATCGACGACTATTGCGACCAGAACTGCCTGGACATTGCCGCACGTTTGCGGCTATTTCGCACGGTTTGTACGGCGATCCACTACGCGCATCAGAATCTGGTAGTCCACCGTGACATCAAACCCAGCAATATACTGGTGACGCCCGAAGGTGTGCCCAAGCTGCTCGATTTCGGTATTGCGCGGCTGCTGGATGCGAGTGGTGATGCAACCGCTGGCATTACGCGTGAAGGCGCGGTGATTCTGACGCCGGAGAACGCGGCACCGGAACAGGTGCGCGGGGAACCGATTACCACGGCGACTGATACTTACGCGCTCGGTGTGCTGCTGTATCGCTTGTTGACCGGCTGCCCGCCTTACCAGGTCAGCATGAGTCGACCCACTGAAATCCCGGCCATCATCTGCGACGTCGAGCCCATGGCGCCGAGCCAGAAAGTCCGGCAGCTTACCCGGCCATTGCCGAGTGGAAATCTGGCTCCCGACGCGCGTGCAGTGCTGGCGTCGCGAGGCTTGGCCGCGGATCGTCTTGCGCGTCGCTTGCAAGGCGATGTCGACAACATCGTCCTGATGGCGTTGCGCAAGGAGCCGCAACGCCGTTATCGCACGGTCAATGAGTTTGCCGGCGATATCGAACGGCACCTGTCATCGCACCCGGTGCTGGCACGCGCGGATACCTGGCACTACCGGACTTCCCGGTTCGTCCGTCGTCACGTAGCGGCAGTGTCGATGGCGGCAACATTGAGTGTGCTGCTGGTAATGTTTGCGGTGACCACCAGTGTGCAGAACAAGCGTATCGCCGAACAACGCGATACCGCGCTCGAAATCTCCGCGTTTCTGGAAGACATCTTTCGCGAACCCGACCCGGGCAATGCACGCGGTGCCAGCATCACCGCGCGTGAAATTCTGGAGAAAGGCGCAGGGAGGATCAGCAGCCAGCTCGGCGATCGCCCGGCCATTCAAGCGACCTTGATGAGTACTATCGGCCGGGTGTACTACAATCTCGGCGAGTACGACCAGTCGGTGGAGTTATTGCAGGAGTCATTACGAATTCGTCGTGATGTACTGAACGATCAGGAAGGGGAAGTTGCTGTGACCAAAAATGAACTCGCTGCCACCTTGATGGAAAAGGCGGAATTCGACGAAGCTTTGCGATTGCTAAATGAGGCTATCGACGAGAACCGCCAGCTCAAAGGGGCGCGTAACCCGGACCTTGCCAGCAACTATTTTCACGTTGCGGAGGTTTATCAGGCCACCGGCAACATAGAGCAGGCCGAAGAATACGCGCGCAACAGTATCGACATGTTCACGTCGCTGGGCGGACAACACGATATGGAAGTCGCCGAAGGTAAAAACCTTCTGGCAAGAATCCTTCAGCGTCGTAACGCATTGGATGAGGCGGACGTGCTGCTTCGCGATGCGATTGATCTCGTTGAACGTACGTCCGGCAGCGACCATCCTCTGTTGGCTTATTACTCGCAGAACTACGCGGTCCTTTTGCAAAGCAAAGGCGAACTCGACAAAGCGGAGGCCACGTACTACGAAGCGATCTCGATCACCCGCAAGATACTCGGGGACGATCACTCGCTGCTGGGCGGTTCTCTGGTCATGCTTGGGCGTTTATTGCATACGCGTGAAGAATTTGACGAGGCGGAGATCGCGTTCCGCGATGCCTTGCGTGTGCACCGCAATGCTCACGGCGAGACCCACCCGTTTGTAGGCTACGACAAAGTCAGTCTGGGCATGTTGCTGCACGACATGGACAAGCTGGATGAAGCCGAACAGCAGATTCGGGAGGCGCTCGGCATCTACGAGCAATCGCTGGGTGCTGAGCACCAGTACATTGCTTCCGCACTGACGGCACTCTGCGCGATCATGAACGACGCGGGGCGGGCTGACGAGGGCCGCGAGTTGATTGAACGTGCGTTGACGATTCGGCGTAAAGACTACGATGAAAAACACCCATTGCTCGCCTCGACCTTGAGTGTCGCAGGCCGCAACCTGGCGTTACTCGGGGATAACGAAGTGGCGGAGCCGCTCTTGCGCGACAGCCTCAATGTGCTGCAGGAGCAGGACGGAACCGACAGCCAACGAGTGCGTCGGATACGCGGATGGCTGCGCGAACTCTACGCTGCCATGGGCCAGCCGGAGCGGGCGGAGCGCTATCGGGAATCACCGGTTGCGGCTGCGAAGCCCGAATAAGCGGCCGGGGTCAAAGCGATCCGGTTCGGACCTTGGCACAAACCCGGTTCTCAGTGCGTGATGGCAAGTTGCTGCTGCAAGACCAGGTGTTGGCCTCGCCGATCATTTCTCTGCTGCATACAAGCAACGGGTGACGATCATTCCGCCCGGTGGTTGTACGTGGTCTGTGCATGACTTGTTACCAAACGATGTTACCCGCGTGGCCGTTTGCCCAATCAATGCCCGGTTGTGGTTGCCGAGCAGTGCTAATTCATACGGGTAAGTAGACGAACCGCCGTCGGCTGACGGCAGTTCATACACATTCCGGGCTTAGCGGATCAACAGCACTTTCTGGTTCACGGGGTAAAGCCATTCAACTCCACGCGCAGTGACGATCGCATTGTCTTCCAGCGGGATGCGCAATTTCTTACCGCCCCATTCAGGGATCGCGGTATAGGCGAACAACTCGATGGAGAACAAATTGGTTTCTTTGATTTCGTAGGTCAGACGTTCCGGATTAAACCACGCGATAGACGGCCCAATGCCATGGCCCAGATTACCCACCGAATGACAGCCAATGATGACGTCAATGTCGTCCGGGTTATCTGTCGGCGTATTTGCCTTTGCCATCACTGTGAAACCGGCTTCGGTTATGCGTTTGTTCAGGAGTTCCAGCGTCTCGCCCGCCGTGCGCCCGGCCTTGATGTTGTTCTTCAGTAAATCGCGTACTGCGCGGCCGTTGTCAAAAGCTTTCTGCATGCTCTCGGGCAAGTGCGTTTCGCCTTCCTTCAGCACGTAGGCATGGCGTTTCATGTCCGTGTAAAAGTTCAGGTAGCCAACACCCCAGTCGATCGCCAGAAAATCGCCGCGTTGAATAACGTGATCGTTGGACAACGCCACAAAACCATCCGGGCCGGTGATGTACACCGACGGCATGCCGAACGACGTGCCGAGATTGTTCTTGAATTGCTGTTCGTGCATCCACCAGGCAACGTCGGCCAGCGTTGTTCTTCCGGGCGTAATCACTTCGTTGGAGAACGCGCGCTCCGCAATCTCACGGGACTTTTCACCCGCCCAGGCAAAGGCCGCTATTTCTGTAGCCACCCGGCGTGAACGAAAATCGGACGCGAGCTTTTGCGCCGAAACAAAGCGTTTGCTGTATTTCGAGCCCAGCGTGTCGGAGAGTTTCAGGAAGGCGGTGTGGGTCAGTCCGTCTGCGGCGCCGATGTGCTCCGAGTAGTTCAATGCAATGCGTTTCGGATCACGATCGGCCACAAATTTTTCGAGATCGTTGGCGTTGCCGAAGATGTCATAGGCGCCGTTCTCTTCGACCAGGTAGGTCTCTACACCGAGGATGGCGCGCTCGATGCGGTCGCCGCCGCGGTCGGTAAAGATGTAATAGCCCCAGCTGCCCGTGTAGCCTTTGCCGAAGTCTTCGGTCAATGGATCTTCATAGCCTTCGCGGTTCACTGTGATCCACATGTCGACCTTGTTTTCGCGCATGACTTCCGGCAGTACGAGGTCAAATTTCTCCTGGCGAATCTGGTTCATCAGTTCCCAGCGGGTCTCGGCCTCGCCGGCCAGTACGCGGCTGAACAGGGTGCTGGCGAGCAGTGCGGCCAGTGAAATCGCGTATCGTAAATTCATGGTTTTCCTCGTTATTGTCAGTTCCGACAGCGCTTCCGGGCAGCCGGCGAGCCACGCGTGTTGAGCCTGTGCTGGCGATCAGTTGTGCATACTTCCGGAACGGGGGAGTGTGTATGATATCGGCCAGCAAGCACAGTATTCACCGAGAAATCAGGAGATGTTCATGCGCTTTCGCAGCAAGCAGGTCCACGCTGGAGTTACCCCCGACCCGACCACCGGCGCGATACTCACGCCGATCTACCAATCGACGACCTTCGTTCAGGAATCGGTCGATACCTATCTCGCGAAAGGCTACTCCTATTCTCGCTCCGGCAACCCGACCGTCCGCGCGCTGGAGAAAAAACTCGCAGTGCTGGAAGGCGGTGCGGACGCAACCTGTTTCACCACCGGCATGTCAGCCGTGCACGGCACGATGCTCGCGTTTCTCAGCGCAGGTGACCACGCCATTATTTCCGATGTCGCGTACGGCGGTACCTACCGTTTGTGCACCAAGGTGCTGAACCGTTTTGGTATTGATTTTACGTTCGCGGATACGGCCGACCCGGCTGCTGTTAAAGCCGCCGTGCGCAAGAACACGAAGTTGTTCCTGACCGAAACGCCGGCCAATCCAACGATGAAGCTCTCCGACATCGCGGCCATTTCCGAGATCGCACAGGCGGCCAAGGCCGTGCACGTCGTGGACAATACCTTCCTGACGCCGTGTTACCAGCAAGCGCTTGAGCTCGGTGCGGACCTGTCGCTGCACAGCACGACGAAGTATTTCGATGGCCACAATGCAACGGTCGGCGGCGCTGTTATCGCCAAGACCAAAGAACTCGATGAGAAGCTGCGCTTCATTCAGAACAGCACCGGCTCAATCATGTCGCCGCAGGTGGCGTGGCTGACCTTGCAGGGTTGCAAAACCTTGTCCGTGCGCATGGATCAGCAATCGGCGAACGCGATGGCGATTGCCCGTTACCTCGAAAAGCACGACAAAGTTAAGCAAGTCGCTTACCCCGGACTGGAGTCCTTCAGTCAGCACGAACTGGCGAAGAAGCAGGCAAGCGGCTTTGGCGCGATGATGTGGTTCGAAGTGAAAGGCGGTGTCAAAGCCGGCAAGCAGCTGATGGACAACATCGAGCTGTGGACCTTGGCTGAGAATCTCGGTTCAGTGGAATCGCTGATTACCCATCCGGTCACCATGACACACGCCGCCGTTGAGAAAAAAGAGCGCGAACGCGTCGGTATTATTGACGGCCTGGTGCGTTTGTCGGTCGGCCTTGAAGACGCGGAAGATCTGATTGAAGCGTTGGAGAAAGCGCTCGCGGCTATCAAGGTTTAGTTCCCACCACGGCACGGCAGGCAGAACTCAGGTGGCTGGCTCGTCAGCCACCTCGTTGTGCGTTTCTTCTTCGTAGACCTGCGACATCGTACGCGCGGCGACCAGCGACTCGCTGAAATCAATATGCTCGGCATCCGGTGGTGCCGTACGTTGAGTGGTACGAAAGCCGATGTATATCGCGACCAGAATGTGCACGACGGCGGTGTGCAGGTACAAAGCCGTACTACTGGCATAGGTCATCGCGACACTGGCAATGAGCGGTCCGACAATCGCGCCAAGCCCGTAAACCAGCAACAAGCCGCTCGACACCATCACGTACTCACTCGGTTCGGCATGATCGTTGGTGTTGGCCACGGCAATGGCGTACTGCGGAAACGCGGCAGCGCCCCACGCAAAGCCCAGAATCGCGAATGTGGTCATGGATGTCGACTCGCCGCCAATAACAATGAGCAGGGCAATGAGGCTGGAGAAAATGGCACAGGCAATCATCATCGGGCGACGACCGACCCGGTCGGACAGCCAGCCGACCGGCCACTGCGAAACCGCGCCACCGATGACGCTGGCCGACATGAACCAGGCGGCCATGGAGAGATCGTCGGATACGGCGACGGCAACTGCGGGCGCCAGTGACCAGAACGCACCGTTGGCGAGGCCGCTGCAAAAACAGGTGACGGTACCGGCGGGCGAGATGAAAAACAGGCGGCGTAAGTCGACCTTGGCGCTGTGCGGCTGTTGTGGCCCTGGTGCTGTCGACAACACGACCGGAACAACCGCTACAGAAATGAGCACCGCGACGATACCAAACAGGTACAGCTCGAGCGGATCGTACATCAGCATCATCATCTGGCCGATGGCAAACACGCTCATCGTGATCATCACGTAGGTCGAGAACACCATGCCGCGGTTCTCGTTGGTCGAGACTTCGTTCAACCAGCTCTCAATTACGATGTACAACACGGCGAAACAGAAACCGGTCAGCGAGCGCAACGCGGTCCAGGTGATCGGTTCCAGTATCAGGCCGTGCAACAGCGGCGCGGCTGAGGCGATGGCGGTCATCGCCGCGAACACCCGAACGTGGCCGACTTTGGCAACCAGGTCGCCACCTTTGAGGCAGCCGAAGGTGAATCCCAGAAAGTAAGCACCGCCCATCACGCCGATGGACAGCGCGCTGAAGGATTCCAGCGAGGCGCGCACCGGCAGCAAGGTGCCTTGCAAGCCCTGGCCGGTGAGGAGCAAGGCGACTCCCAGCAACAAGGCAGCAACGGGCATGAGCGCGCTTTTCACGTCAGATAAACCTCACGAGCAAACCGCCGAATCAGACGCGGCGCAGACTGTGGCAAAGATACAGCGCTATTGTAAAGAGCAGCATTGCGACGGCCTGATGCGCCGCGCCCAGCACGATGGGAACCATGAGCAACAGGGTTGAGATGCCCAGCACGACCTGCAGTATCGCGGTATGCAGCAGTGCATTGACGCCGATGGCTATGCGCCGCGGTAGTTCAGCGCGGCGCATGCGCCACCAGTAAAGACAGACCATGGTGAACGTGGTGATCGCGAGGACCCGGTGGTCAAACTGGACTGTCGCGATGTTGTCGAAGAAATTTCGCCAGGCGGGTTCCAGCGCAAACAGGCCAGGCGGTATCCAGTAGTCGCCCATCATCGGGAACGTGTTGTAGATTTTGCCGGCCCGCAGCCCGGCGACAAAACCACCGGAAATAATCGTGACCAGTATCAGTACCGACAGCGCAAGGGTACGGCCGAACAACGGGTGTACGCTGCGTCCTTCGGCGGGGTAGAGCCGGCTGAGCGCCACCCACAGCATGAAACCGTAAATCATGAACGCGGCGACGAGATGGGCCGTCAAACGGTACTGACTGACCGCCGGGTTATCGACCAGCCCGCTCTTGACCATGTACCAGCCGAGTACGCCCTGCAGCCCGCCGAGCACGAACATCAGGGTGAATTTGGGGGTCTCGCTGCGGCGGATATAGCCGCGCGCCGCGAAATACAGAAACGGCAGCAGAAACGCCAGGCCGATGATCCGGCCGAGCAGGCGGTGCAAATATTCTAGCCAGAAAATACCTTTAAAATCATGCACATTCATGTGCGAATTGCTCTTCAGGTATTGCGGCGATTGCTGGTAGCGGGAAAATTCCTGGTCCCAAGCGGCGTCCGATAACGGCGGCAGCCAGCCGGTCGCCGGACGCCAGTCGACCATTGAGAGCCCGGATTCAGTCAAGCGGGTGAAGCCGCCGAGAACCACCATCGCGAACACCAGCGCACAGCAGATCAGCAGCCAGCGCGCGACCCGTTGATTACGTACCTGTTCGATTGTGAGAGTGTTCATGCGCCGGTCCGGTCGTGCCTGCATTTATCGCGCGCAATGGTAGCAGGCTTTCGCAACGCTTGAATCCCCGCAGGCAAAAGTTGCCGAACCCGGCATTGGTGTCTGTAAGATATGCGCCCTCAAATTGCGATTACCGGGGATAGCATGCGACTGCAACAGTGCTACAAGACTGACGATTTTCGACGGCTGGCGAAAAAGCGCCTGCCCGCGCCCATTTTTCACTACATCGATGGAGGTGCTGACGACGAAGTCACGCTGGGCCGCAATACCAGCGCGTTCGATGATGTGGATCTCGTGCCGAATGTGCTGGCCGGCATTGATAGTGTCGATATGTCGGTTGAAGTGCTCGGGCGCAAGCTCGACATGCCGCTGTTCATGTCGCCCACGGCCATGCAGCGCCTCTTTCATCACGAAGGGGAAACGGCACTGGCGCGCACGGCGGATAAACTCGGCACGATGTTTGGTGTTTCAACGCTCGGTACCCGCAGCATCGAAGAACTGGGTGCAATGAGCGCCGCGCCGAAGCTGTTTCAGATCTACGTGCACAATGACCCGGGGCTCACCACCAGCATGATCGAGCGTTGTCGCGAAGCGAAATTCGACGCGCTCGCGCTGACCGTGGACACCATCGTCGCCGGCAACCGCGAACGTGATTACCTGACCGGCATGACAACACCGCCGAAGCTGACACCGCGCAGCTTGCTCAGCTTCATGACCCACCCGAACTGGACGCTGAACTACCTGGCGCGTGAAAAATTCGACCTCCCGAACATATCGGCAAGCGTCGATGCCGGGTCGAAAGTACCGGTATCCGTGATGGAGTATCTGAACAAAGAGTTGAAACGCACGATCAGCTGGGACGATGCCGCGAATATGATCGCGGAGTGGGGCGGTCCTTTCGCCATCAAGGGCGTGATGTCCGTGGATGACGCCCGCCGCGCGGTCGACATCGGTGCAAGTGCCATCATGATTTCCAATCACGGCGGCCGGCAGCTCGACGGTTCGCGCTCACCGATCGATCAATTGCCCGCGATAGTCGATGCCGTCGGCGGCGATATCGAAATCATTGTCGACGGCGGCATTCGTCGTGGCACGCACGTCCTGAAGGCGCTGGCGATGGGCGCGACCGCCTGTTCCGGTGGCCGCCTGTACCTGTACGCGCTCGCGGCAGCGGGCTCACAAGGCGTGCGGCGGGCGATGAGCTTGTTGCAGAGCGAGATAGAACGCGGCATGTTGCTGATGGGCTGCAAGTCCATTGCCGACTTGCGACGAAACATGCTGGCGGTACGCAAGAAATAACTACCAATCGCACCGCCAAATCAGCGAGTAAGCGCTTGCTGCTTTCATAACCAGGGGAATTATCGTGGCGCAAGTCAGGAACGGACAATGGTGGGGTGGACTGGCCCTGGCGGTACTGGTGGCGTTTGCCGCCGGCTACGCGGCCGTTTGGGTGGGCGAATCCGTACTGGGTTTTGCGAAGAGCCCGATCAGCGACATCATGATGGCCATTATCATCGGCATGGTCATCGCCAATACCGTGACTTTGCCCGAGGGCGTCCGCGATGGCCTGCGGTTTTGTGCCAGCACCATCCTGCGCCTTGGCATCATGTTGCTCGGCATCCGCCTCAGCCTGCTCGGTGCTGGCCGCTTCACCCTCGTGGCGTTGCCGTTTGTCGTGGTTGCGATCGGCGTCGGGCTGATCACGGTCCGCTTCCTCGGGCAACGGCTCGGCCTTTCGCGCCAGCTTAGTGGACTGATTGCGGTCGGTACCAGCATTTGCGGCGCCACGGCGATTGTCGCGACAGCACCTTTGATTCGCGCGCGCGAAGCTGAAGTCAGTTACGCAATCGCCTGTATCACCGTGTTCGGCCTGGTCGCGATGTTTTGTTACCCGTACGTCGGCCACTGGTTGTTCGCCGATCAGCCGGCGATGGCCGGCCTGTTCCTCGGTACGTCTATCCACGAGACGGCCCAAGTGGCCGGTGCGGGCATGATGTACGAAGCGCAATACCAGTCGCCGGTGGCGCTGGATATCGCCACCGTAACGAAGCTGGTGCGCAACCTGTGCATGATTGCCGTCATTCCGCTCGTTGGCTTTTTGTACGCAAGCGAGGGCAAAGCGGCCAGCGACAAGCGGGTGTCGCTGTGGTCCATGGTGCCGTGGTTCATTATCGGTTTTGCCGCGATGTCTGCGCTGCGCACAGTCGGCGACCTCGGCGACCGGCCATTCGGTTTTCTTGCGCCCGAAGTATGGGACGGGACCGTGAGCTGGCTCCGCAGCGCCGCAGAACACTTTCTCCTGATCGCGATGGCTGCCGTCGGCCTGACCTCAATGTTCGCTGGCTTGCGTGAAATCGGGCCGCGGCCATTCCTGCTCGGCATGCTGGCAGCGGCGCTGATTGGCGCAGTAAGTCTGCTGATGATCGCGACGCTGGCGCCCACGATGTTCCGCTTGCTCGGAGTCTGATGCTGCAACGCGTGGCCGCTGTGGCAGGTTCGTTTGCACCGAAATGGCGCGCGATCCTGCGCCGGTCGCTTCAGTTTCGTAAAAAAACCGTTTTCCCGGCCTTATATTGCCGCTCCGCGCCCATATGCGGACAAAAAATTGCCATAGGGGGCGCGTTTGGCGCCGAATATGAGTAATATGACCGCTGCCCTGACAGCTAGCTGTCTCGGCCTTGTTCCGGCCGGGGGGCCGGGAATTTTACGTACTGAGGTAATCATGGCAGGTGAAAGAGTGACCGGAACCGTTAAATGGTTCAACGATGACAAGGGGTTTGGGTTTATTGAGCGCGAGGGGGGGCAAGACGTATTCGTGCATCACAGCGCAATCCAGATGGAAGGCTTTAAATCACTGAAAGAAGGCCAGAAGGTCTCTATGGAAGTGACCCAGGGTCAGAAAGGCCCGCAAGCGGAAAACGTCATCGCCGAATAACAGGGGCAGGCCACAACGGCCTAACCTCCGGGCGACATCCGCAATTCCGATAGTCCTGTAGTCCGCAGCCCGGTCGTCGTGCCGGGTTCGCATCCCTCGTGGTCAATCGGGGGTCGACGGCACCAGGCGAACCTCGCTGCACTGACGTTTGTGCATACGTTCGCCAGTCGTCGACCATTCGTTGCAGGTCTGCGACTCGGCAAGCGCGCTCCGGCGCTTTTGCGGGTCGCAGGCTACTGCAACGTCGTGCGCGCCTGCTTTCTCCGGCCTGCCGCTCCCGCTGGCCGAGTACGCCCGTGGTCGGGAAAATCACGGCCAATGCGCGCCATCTCCATCCTGAACGGCGCTGTACCGTTATAGTGTCGGCAACCGTTCCGCCGCGCAGGTGGCGGGTTTTCAAAAACGCTGGCGCAGGACGTTGTGACCGATGGCAAAACAAAACAGCGGCTATTTCGACGAGCAAACTCTGCGCTTTCTGGCGGAGCTTGAGCGCAACAACACGCGTGACTGGTTCAACGAGAACAAGCCGCGTTACGAGGCCGAGGTCCTCGACAGGTCCCTGGCCTTCATACAGGCCATGCAAGCGCCGCTGGAGAAGATTTCAGCGCATTTCCAGGCCGTGCCAAAACGCATGGGCGGTTCCTTGATGCGGGTCTACCGGGATACACGCTTCGGCAAGGACAAGACCCCGTACAAGACCAATATCGGTATCCAGTTTCGCCACGAACTGGCCAAAGACGTACATGCTCCGGGCTTCTATCTCCACATAGATCCGCAGCGGGTATTCGTCGGTGCCGGTATGTGGCGGCCAGCGGCACCGGCTCTCGCGAAAATTCGAGCGCGCATCGCTGACCAGCCTGACGATTGGACCAAAGCACGCGACAACCCCGCATTCAGGCGGCAATTCGAACTCGGCGGAGAAAGCCTGGTGCGCCCACCGCGCGGTTACGCCAGCAATCATCCGTTGCTGACTGATTTGCGTCGGAAGGATTTCATCGCTGTCAGCGAGCTGACGCACGCGCAGGTACTCGAACCCAGGTTTTTGCGCCAGGTGGCAGCATTGTTCAAGACAGCCGCGCCGTTCATGACTTTTCTGTGCAGGTCAATGGACTTGCGGTTCTAGTCATTGACACCCGGTGGCTAGCCCGTGCAAACCGCTGCGGTCCGGTGTCAACCGTGATCGGTCAGGTAGCGGGTGCTAGAATCCACGCGCCGCACAGGATCTGCGACGGTGACGCTGCCAGTAAGCTAACGCAACAGAAGGAACGCTATGTCTGCCTTCAGTAATCCGGCCTTCGATAACCACGAACAAGTGACTTTTTGCCGCGATGCGGCAACCGGCTTGAGTGCCATTATCGCGATCCATTCAACCGCGCTTGGGCCGGCGGCCGGCGGTTGCCGCTTGTGGAGCTACGCGTCAGATACCGAGGCACTGTATGACGTCCTGCGCCTGTCCCGCGGCATGAGTTACAAGAACGCGATGGCTGACCTGCGTTTCGGCGGTGGCAAGGCAGTCATACTCAAAACGGCCGATTTTCAGGGGACTGATGCGCTCTACGAGAAGTTCGGCGATTTCGTTGATGCTTTTCATGGACGCTATGTGACGGCCGAAGATGTCGGCATGAGCGTCGCCGTGATGGAAAAGATCGCACGCCGCACCCGCTTTGTTTCCGGCCTGCCGAAAAAAGCCGGTCACGCTGGCGGTGACCCGTCACCCAAGACCGCGTTCGGTATATTCAAGGGCATTGAAGCGGCGGTTAAGTTCAGGTTGGGCAATGACACACTGCGCGGGCTGACGGTGGCCGTGCAAGGCGTTGGCAATGTCGGCTACTTTCTTTGCGCGTACCTTGCCAAGGCTGGCGCCAGGCTGATCGTGGCGGATATTGATCAGGCGCGCATCAACCGGGTGGTTGATGAGTTCGGTGCGAAGCCGGTGGCGCTGGACGAGATTCTGTTTCAGGACGTGGACGTGGTTGCGCCCTGTGCGCTCGGCGCTGTATTGAACGAGCAGAGTATCCCAATAATAAAGAGCACTATTGTCGCGGGCGGCGCGAATAATCAGCTGCAAACCGATGCCGATGGTCGCCGCCTGCTGGAGGCCGGAATCCTGTACGCGCCTGACTACGTGATCAATGGTGGCGGTATTATCAATGTAGCCAGTGAGTTTTACGGCGACGTTGACGAAGACGAGGTCATGAACCGGGTTGCGGCAATCGGACCCAGGCTGACCGGTATTTTCCAGGAAGCCCGGGATTCCGGTTTGCCGACCAACGAAATTGCCGACAATCAGGCACGGCGGAAGATCGCTCAAGCAAAGACGCCGACGGATCAGAATCCGCAGTAACGTCCCAGGGTATCCGTTGTTGCAACAGCCGCGCGCAATTCAAGCGCGCGCGATGACCCGCGAAAATCGTGCCGATCAACTGATGGCTTGCTGGAGTTCCTGCAACAGGTTTTTCGGGTCGGGTCGGTCGGTAATGTGCCGTGATTGCGTTACGTAACTGATCACCCCATCCGCTTTGACGACCAGTGCCGTTGGCCAAACCGTATCTGTACCGTATTGCTGCCGGTGCTTGCCCGGCACGCCAGCCGTGTGCACGAGACCGAGTTGCCGGGCGACCTTGAGTTCCGGATCCAGCCAGAAATCAAACTGCACACCGAACATGTCGGCAACGTGGCGGGTCGTGCTCAATGGCTTTGGCGTAACGAAAATCAATCGCGCGTCGAGCTCGGTGATTTGCTTGTAGTACGCCGTGAGACCTTCAACCTGGCGCGTGCAAAACGGGCACCAGTTGCCACGTACAAACAGGATTACCGCGGGTTTCCCCACAAGAGCGGCTGTGCTGACCGCTTGGTCGTTCTCGTCAACGGCGCTGAATGCCGGCAACGATTGACCGGGTTGCAATGCGACTGGCGCTGGCTTGCCCCGCAGGTTGATGTGCAAGAACCAGCCTGCCGCAACGGCGGTCAACAGCAGGAATACAGCAATATAGATAATCAAAACGCTTCCTTGAAAGGGCGGGCGCAGGACCCGCAGGCTACCGTACCGCTGGCGCATGCACCACCTGACGGACGAGTGCCTGTTCCGTTGTTTGCACATCGCCGGCTTTAACCAAGGTGATGTAAGCCGTCCGGGCAGGATCTTGCCGGTATCGCTACAGGTGATGTCACGAGTGTCGGATTTCAAGCCCGGCAGTCACCAGCCGTACCGGTGCGCATGAATAATGCGGGCCGCCAATGCATAATGCGCCCCTCGAGAAGCTGGTCGGAGGGAAGTATGAGGGGCGTATTGTGGGAACCGCGGGATTCGGCAAGTGCCATGCGGCAATTCATGCAGCAGCACGCATGCAGCGACTATCAGGCATTGCATGCGTGGTCAGTACGCGATCCGGCCGCCTTCTGGGAGTCCCTGGCCAGCTACAGCAATGTCATTTTCCACGACGTTGCCGACCAGACCCTCGAACAGAACGGCGACATGTTATCGGCACGTTGGTTTCCGGGCGCGACGCTCAACTACGCGGAGCACTTGTTGCGCCACAGCGGCTATCAACCCGCACTGATATTCCGCGGTGAGCTGGGCGAACGGCAGGAGATCAGCTTTGACGAATTGCGCGCCCGAGTGGCGGCCGTGGCGACCGGCCTTAAAGATGCTGGGGTTACGCGAGGCGATCGTGTCGCGGGTTATTTGCCGAACTGCCCGGAAGCCATTATTGCCATGCTGGCCGCCAGCAGCATGGGCGCAATCTGGTCTTCGTGTTCCCCGGATTTTGGCGCGAACGGCGTAGTCGATCGTTTCGGGCAGATTGCGCCAAAAGTGCTGTTCTGTGCCGACGGTTATGTTTATAACGGCAAGACGTTCGATTCGCTCGCGACTGTCCAGCAGGTTCTGGATCGTGTCGACAGTATCGAAGTTGCTGTCGTCATTTCGTTTACAGAGCGCGACTGGCAGCTGGGTGATCATCCGGCGCTCCGTCATTGGGACGATTTTACGGCACGCTCCGAACCGCTGGAATTCGTGCCGCTGCCGTTCGATCATCCGTTATTCATCATGTACTCGTCGGGCACGACAGGTGCCCCAAAGTGCATCGTGCACGGCCACGGCGGAACCTTGTTGCAACATCTGAAAGAACACGTGCTGCATGGCGATCTTGATGCCAGCGACCGGCTGTTCTACTTCACGACTTGTGGCTGGATGATGTGGAACTGGTTGGCGAGCGGACTCGCAACCGGCGCTACTCTGGTTTTGTTCGATGGCGCACCGTTCGCCAACGATGGCCGCATACTCTGGCAAATCGTGGCCGACGAAAAGGTTACGGTCTTTGGCACCAGCGCAAAATACCTGGCGGCCCAGGAAAAGGCGGGAGTATTGCCAGGCACAGAGTTTGATCTGCAGCATGTGCGCAGCGTGCTGTCGACGGGCTCACCGTTGGCCCCCGCCAGTTTCGACTATGTCTACAACGCCGTTAGCGCTGACGTGCAACTGTCGTCCATTGCGGGCGGTACTGACATCATCAGCTGCTTCGTGCTTGGCAACCCCGTGTTACCCGTGCGCCGCGGTGAAATTCAGTGCGTCGGTCTGGGTATGGACGTGGATATATTCGACGACAACGGCCAGTCCATACGCGAACAGAATGGTGAGCTGGTCTGCAAACAGGCGTTCCCGTCGATGCCGGTCGGATTCTGGAACGATACCGATGGCTCGCGTTACCGGGCCGCGTACTTCGATCGTTTCCCGGGCATCTGGGCACAAGGTGACTTTGCGGAGATGACTACAGAGGGTGGCGTCGTCATCCACGGTCGTTCGGATGCGGTGTTGAACCCGGGTGGCGTACGCATAGGAACTGCGGAAATCTATCGACAGGTTGAGAAGCTCGATGAAATCCTCGAGTGCATAGCGATCGGGCAGGACTGGGACGACGACGTGCGGGTAGTGCTCTTTGTTGTGTTGCGTGCCGGTGTAACGTTGACCGATGATCTGCAGCAGAAAATCCGCAAGGTCATTCGCGCCAACACAACACCGCGTCACGTGCCGGCCAAGATCATCGCGGTACCGGCAATTCCGCGCACGATCAGCGGCAAGATCGTCGAACTCGCCGTGCGCTCGGTTGTGCACAACAAGCCGGTGCGCAATACCGATGCGCTGGCGAACCCGGAAGCGCTGGAACATTTTCGCGATCTTGCTGAACTGAAGGATTGATGATGACGGACAAGCGGACAGGCGTGACAGTGTCGGAGGGCGTGGTTATTCCTGACTGGATAGATGTGAACGGTCATATGAACGTTGCATACTACGTTCTGATCTTTGACAGGGCAGTCGATGACCTCTGGGCCCGGCTGGGCATAACCGACGAGTACATTGCAACGACCCGTGGTTCGACGTTCGCGGTAGAAAACCACGTCACCTGGCAACGTGAGCTGAAAGAGGGTGAGCCCTACGTTGTAACCAGCCAGTTGCTGGCCTACGACGAGAAACGAATTCATCAACTGCAGCGGATGTATCACGCCGACGAAGGCTTTCTTGCCGCAACCGGCGAATGGATGAATCTGCACGTGAACCTGGATACGCGCCGCGTCAGTCCCTGGCCGGAACAGACGTTACGGGAACTGGCAGCACTCGTGACCGAGCAGGGCGACCTGCCATTGCCTGCCGAGGCGGGCAAGAAAATGCAGGTCAAGCGACCGTTGTTCGCCAACCGGGAACTGATCAATGGCTGACTACCTGCTCGCGATCGATCAGGGAACCAGCAGCAGCCGTACGGTTGTCTTTGATAGTCAGGCGCAGGTACTCAGCAGCGCACAAAAAGAATTTCGACAGTACTACCCGCAGTCCGGTTGGGTTGAACACGACGCCGAGGAAATCTGGCAATCGGTACGCGAGGTGTCGCGTGACGCGCTGGCCGGGAGCGGCCTGGAAGCAGCGGACATCGCCGCACTGGGCATTACCAATCAACGCGAAACCACGATTGTCTGGGATCGGGATTCGGGCAAGCCGGTGTACAAGGCGATAGTCTGGCAGGACCGGCGCACGGCCGCGCAATGTGCTGCCATGCGCAAGGACGGTGTGGAGCCGATGGTGATCGAGAAGACAGGTTTGCGTCTCGATCCGTACTTCTCTGGTACCAAGCTCACGTGGATACTCGACAATGTCCCCGGCGCACGCCAGCAAGCGGAGGCGGGAAAGCTCGCGTTCGGCACCATTGACTGTTTCTTGCTTTGGCGACTGACCAACGGTCGGGTTCACGCAACGGATGCGAGCAACGCATCACGGACTTTGCTGTTCAATATTCATACCCAGCAGTGGGACGCCGACTTGCTCAAACTGCTGCGGATTCCGGCCTCATTGTTGCCGGAGGTCAAAGACTGCGCCGCCGATTTCGGAATGACGGATGCAGCGGCATTCGGCATGCAAGTGCCGGTGCGGGCAATGGCGGGTGATCAACAGGCCGCATTGGTTGGCCAGGCGGGCTTCACCGACGGCATGGTCAAGAGTACCTATGGCACCGGTTGTTTCGTTATTACCAACACGGGTGATAAAGCACTCGCCTCGCAAAACCGCCTGCTGACGACGGTCGCGTGGCGCTTGCAGGGCAAAGTAACCTACGCGCTTGAAGGCAGTATTTTCGTTGCCGGTTCCGCCATGCAATGGCTGCGGGACGAACTGGGCATCATCGACTCCGCCGCCGACAGCGAAGCTATCGCAAACCGTTGCGGTATTGTTGAAAGCGTGCATGTTGTACCGGCCTTCGTCGGTCTCGGTGCACCGTACTGGGACGCCGACGCGCGCGGTGCCATCCTTGGTTTGTCACGGGGCATTACAAGAGACGACATTGTGACGGCAACGGTGCAGGCTGTTGCCTACCAGACCCGGGACCTGATGCGGGCAATGGCTGAGGACGGGATCGATCCGGCGGTCATACGCGTGGATGGCGGGATGGCGGCGAACAACTGGTTTCTGCAATTTCTTGCCGACGTAATCGGCATCAATGTGGAAAGGCCGCAAAACGTTGAGTCCACGGTGCTCGGTGCGGCTTTGCTTGCGGGCTTGTCCTGTGGACTGTACTCGTCGTTGGACGAGGTCGCGGCATTGTGGAAAAGCGATGCGTTGTTCTCTGCCCGAATGGACGAACAACAGCGCGACCAGTTGTATGCCGGCTGGCTAGACGCGGTTTCGCGAGTACGTACCGTCGATTGAGCCGGCGGTTGCTGCATCGGTACACGGCGCCAGGCGCTCGGCGAATTGAAGCGTTGCGGCTTGCCAGCTTTTTGCGCGTGCCTGTCGCAAACACGCGGCGCTGTCCAGTGTCAGTGCCTGTTCGCTGGCGTGAGCGAGGTCTTCGTTCAACACTCCCGTCACGCCGTCGTCGACCACGTCTACCGGGCCGGTAACCGGGAAGGCGGCTACCGGCAGTCCGCAAGCCATGGCTTCCAGCATCACGAGGCCGAACGTGTCGGTCCGGCTGGGAAACACGAAGACATCGGCACCGGCGAGGTACGCTGCGAGTTCGTCACCGAAGCGATAGCCGGCAAAATGACAGTCCGGATACAGGGCCTCAAGCCGCTTTTTGTCGGGACCGTCGCCAACGATGACTTTGCTGCCCGGCAGTTTCAGGTTGAGAAAGGCTTCGATGTTCTTTTCCACCGATACCCGGCCGACATTAATCCAGATTGGCCGGGGGAGCGCGAAATCGTGCGCTACATCGGGCTTGAATACGTCGGTGTCGACCCCGCGTGACCAGACGTGCACGCGCTGAAAGCCGCGCCGCAACAGCTGCGTTTGCACGGCCTCTGTGGGTACCAGTATCGCCTGCGAGTGGCGGTGATGGCGGCGTAGCCAGGCATAGGTCCAGCTAACGGGTATGGGTACGCGTGCACGCACGTATTCAGGAAACTGCGTGTGATAGGAGCTGGTGTAGGGCAACTCGTTCGACAAACAGTATCGCCGTGCCGCCATGCCGAGAGGGCCTTCGGTCGCGATATGTATGCAGTCCGGTGCAAAGGCACGTAATTCACGCGTAACGCTGCGCCGCGGGAACAGGGCGAGGCGAATCTCCGGGTAGCTGGGGCACGGTACCGTGCGCCGGCCCTCCGGTGTCACCATGAGCACCTCATGCCCCATCTTGATCAGCTCTTCGCGAGTGCGGGTCAATGTTGTGACTACGCCGTTGACTTGCGGCTGCCAGGCGTCTGTTGTTATGGCTATACGCATGACGCGGCATGTTGCGTGACGATTGTGACCGTCGGGTTACGCGTTAATGAACGCGACGTGACCTGATTGATGTTCATGAATACTTCACAACATCGTCATTGCGGTGTCGCCAAAAACCGAAAAACTGCGCGCTGTATTGGTATGAGGACAGACCATGTCAGCGTTGCTGCAAAACATCGATCGGTTTGAAATTGATTTGTGTGTGCGAGTCAATCGTCTTTGCCGGCACTCTGCCGTCAGGAATTTTTTTGCGGTCATCAGCAAGCTGGGTGACGGCTATTTCTGGATTGCACTGGCAACCGTGTTCGTCCTGGCGCAAACGGAGAATATCAGCGTGTTTCTTTTCCGGGCCTTGCTGACAGCCGGAGTGGGCCTGGTTATTTACCGTGGTCTGAAGAATCGATTGGTTCGCGAGCGCCCATTCATAGCGCACGCCGGAATCGCTTGCGGCACGGCACCGCTTGATCGCTACAGCTTTCCGTCGGGGCATACCCTGCACGCCGTCAGCTTCAGTATCCTGTTTTGCAGCTACGAACCAATGATGGCGATTCTGGTTGTGCCTTTTGCTCTGCTGGTGGCCATTTCCAGAATTATTCTTGGCTTGCACTACCCGACCGACGTGCTGGCCGGAGCGGCAATCGGCGCGCTGTTGGCCCTGATTGCGATCAGTTTCTAAGGCGTCGGATTTCCGGGCATACCGGGCAGCAGTACCGTCAACCAGACGGCAATCAGCAAGCCGACGCTCAACAGGACGGCGGCCGAGCCCATGTCCTTGGCACGGCCGGACAGGTCGTGATGTTCGTGGCCAACGCGGTCCACGACCGCTTCTACTGCCGAGTTAAGCAACTCGACGATCAGCAGCAGAATGAGCGGCGCGATCAACAACAGTATTTCCAGCGCACTCTCGCCCAGCCATACAGCCGTCGGGCCAAGCACGGCGGTTAGCGCCAGTTCCTGACGAAATGCGGCTTCGTGGCGCCAGGCCTGTTGCAGACCGAGCGCCGAGAAATGTGCGGCATGCACAATCCGGCGTAAGCCGGTGTAACCGGGTTTGGCCATACTCTTTTCCAATAGTGGGTGTGGGCCGGATGGCCCGGGACCAGGCTACGGCTACTGGCAGGGAACCGGTTCGTGTTCTGATTCGGCGAGCCAGTAACTGATCAGCGCGAGGTTTGCGTCGAACGACGCATTGTCATCCCAGCAGCGTGATAACAGTTGTGCTTGTTGTTCCGCAAGGGCATCTCGATCCAGGCCCGAAGTCTGGTACGCCGTTACTGGATCAGGCAGCCAGCGTTTGTTCATTGTTGGTCTCCAAAGTGTGTAATGAGCCGGCATGCCAGCTCAGCAATTGCAGTTTTCCGTTCATGTTCTCCGCGATCGCGGTACGGTGTTCCACCCAATCACCATCGTTCGCGTAGCGGACCCCATCGAGTATGCGCAACGCCGGCTTGTGGATATGGCCACAAACGATGCCGTCGGCTCCGCGGCCACGAGCATAGCGGGCGGCGGTGCGTTCGAAACGTTCAATGTATTGATTGGCGGCTTTGAGGCGCAATTTGATGCGGGATGCGATAGGTGCGTAATCGCGGCCCAGTTTGCCGCGAAGCTGATTGATCTTTACATCGGCATCGACGAGCCAGCGGTAGGCGGTTGCACCAAATTGTTCCAGGCTCGTGCCCGCACGGGTCTGAGAATCAAGGCAGTCACCGTGCACGGTTAGCAGGCGTTCATTGGTTGCGGTGACATGCATTGCTTCCAGTGCAATGCGGACCCCACAGATTGTTTGTCCGGCCAGCTCACGAACCTGGAAATCATGGTTGCCCGGAATGTAGATCACTTCTGTTCCGCTGCGGGCCAGCTGCAGTATCTGGCTGACGAGTTGCCAATGGTGTTCAGGAAAGACCGGCTTTTGCTTCAGTCTCTCCAGATCGATAATGTCACCGGTCAGGTAGATCCGTTCGGCCCTGACATTGAGCAGGAACCTGGCGAGATCCGTGGAACGGCAGGCAGGTGTACCCAGGTGAATGTCGGAAAGCCACAAGGTTCGCAGGCTACAGGTCATGTCGGGTGCCATTGTCAGGAAAATCGCTAGGCATGGGCTGTACCGTATAGGTCATTATTGACCAAGGCCTTACAGAGCGATGACAGTCTTGTGTCAGCACGGCGGCGGATGAACTCCGATCGGCGGGCAGATCAGTTACACTACTTTTTTTGGAGGAGCAGGCGAAATGCTGACGGTTTCCCGGGAAGAACTGGATAGCTACATTGGCAAGGATCTGCCGCCGTCCGATTGGTTGACTATTGATCAAGAACAAATCAACGCATTCGCTGACGCCACTCTTGATCATCAATTCATTCACGTGGACCCGGAAAAAGCGGCACTGACCCCGTTCGGTACAACCATTGCGCATGGTTACCTGACGTTGTCATTGATTTCCTACTTCCTCGGCGAGTGCGGTATTGCACCTGGCAATGTGCAGATGGCCGTTAACTACGGCACTGACAAAGTGCGTTTTCTTGAACCTGTTAAAGTGAACAGTGAAATACGCTGTGTTGCTCGGCTACTCGCCGTCCGGGAGAAAAAGCCCGGGCAGGTGTTAACGACGACACGAATGACAGTAGAAGTTAAAGGGTCCGAGACGCCGGCATTGATTGCCGATATTCTTTCCCTGTTTATATGCGACAACAACTAAAGTAGAAAAGGAACAAGCAGTGACCATTCGATTCGACGATCAGGTAGTAATTGTGACCGGAGCCGGCAACGGGCTCGGCCGCTGTCACGCGCTCGAGTTTGCACGGCGCGGCGCGCGCGTGGTTGTGAATGACCTCGGCGGTTCGCGGGACGGAACCGGCGGGTCGAGCGACGCTGCACGGGCCGTCGTTACGGAGATTGAAGCTGCCGGTGGCGCCGCGATGTCCAACGGTGCGAACGTCGCCAACTATGCTGAAGTCGAAGCCATGGTCAATGAGGTCGTATCGCGGTGGGGCCGGATTGACGTGTTGGTCAACAACGCCGGTATTCTGCGCGACAAGACCTTCGCCAAAATGGATCTCGAAAATTTCAACGTGGTGATGGACGTGCACGTCGGAGGGGCGGTCAACTGCAGCAAAGCGGTATGGGAGCAGATGCGTAAACAGCAGTACGGACGCATCGTGATGACCTCATCGTCCAGCGGCATATACGGCAATTTCGGCCAGACCAACTACGGCACCGCCAAGATGGGATTGGTTGGCTTCATGAATTCGCTGGCCATTGAAGGTCAGAAATACGGCATTCATGTCAACGCGCTTGCGCCAATTGCGGCGACCCGAATGACCGAAGATCTTATGCCGCCGGATGTGCTCGCACTGTTACAGCCCGAAGCGGTCACGCCGGCTGTGGTCTTCATGGCCAGCAAGGAGGCCCCGACACGGCAGATCATTGCAGCCGGTGCAGGTGTGTTTTCGCGCGTGGTTATCCAGGAAACGCCGGGCGTGTTCTTGCCCGACGATCAGCGCGATGCCGATCATGTCGCGGCGGCCTGGTCGCAGATTGCCGATACCGCCGGGCAGGTGGAACTTAAAGCCGGTGGCGAGCAAACCGTGAAGCTGCTCTCGAAAGCGGCAGCGGCCCTTGGAATCAAACTGAACGGCTAGCCTCTCGCCGTTCACTAACCCGGAGAATGCAGTGAAAGAAGCTGTCATCGTATCGACTGCCCGTACAGGCATAGGGCGTGCGTACCGCGGCGTTTTCAACAACACAAACGGGCCGACACTCGCGTCGCATGCCATACGTGCGGCGGTTGAGCGCGCGGGCATTGATGGCGAACTGGTTGACGACGTTATCCTTGGCTGTGCCATGCAGCAGGGCACAACCGGTCTGAACGTTGCACGTCAGGCAGGTCTTACCGCAGGGCTGCCGACCAGTGTGGCCGGCATGACCATCGACCGACAGTGTTCATCGGGCATGATGGCGATAGCGACGGCGGCGAAACAGATCCTGGACGACGGGATGCAGGCGGTCGTGGGCGGTGGTGTCGAGTCGATCAGCCTGGTACAGAACGAGCACTACAATCAGCACCGTATAAAGGACCCGAATACGGAAGCCGCCGCGCCGGATATTTACATGAGCATGCTGGAAACGGCCGAGGTGGTGGCGAAACGCTACAACATTTCGCGCGAACGGCAGGACGAGTACGCCTTGCAAAGCCAGCAGCGGACTGCGGCGGCGCAGGAAGCGGGTTTATTCGATCAAGAGATCGTGCCGGTGACGACATCGATGGGCACGATGGACAAGGCAACGAAAGAGATTTCGTTTCGCGAGGTGACGCTCGAACGTGATGAAGGCAATCGCCCGCAAACGACGCTCGAGGCGTTGCAGAGTTTGAAGCCGGTTTTCGAAGGCGGCGTCATTACTGCGGGCAACGCGAGTCAGTTATCCGACGGCGCATCAGCAGCTGTGGTGATGGACAGCCGGCTGGCCGAAAAGCGCGGTCTTGAGCCACTGGGCATCTACCGCGGCATGGCAGTGGCTGGTACCAGACCGGACGAAATGGGCATAGGCCCGGTGTTTGCCGTGCCGAAGTTGCTGAAGAATGCCGGGCTGACGATGGATGACATCGGTTTGTGGGAGCTCAACGAAGCTTTTGCGGTGCAGGTGCTTTATTGCCGTGACAAGCTCGGTATTGCCGATGAAATACTCAATGTAAATGGCGGCGCTATATCGATAGGCCATCCCTATGGAATGTCCGGCGCACGCATGGTTGGCCATGCATTGATTGAGGGCAAGCGACGCAATGCGAAGTTCGTTGTCTGCACCATGTGTATTGGTGGTGGCATGGGCGCTGCCGGTCTGTTCGAGATTGTGTAGTTGGGGACGACGCGGTATTTTCACCCTTTGCTTCACAGGGATTGACTGACTCTTGTTTCGCGCGCGCCAGAAGCTCGGCAAATACCGGATACTTGGACGCATCGCCAGCGGCCCGCTGGCTGATGTCTATCGTGCATTCGATACCATACACAAATGTCGCGTCGCCTTGAAAATCCCGAAAAAGGATCATCACGGAACGTCCCATGAAGACTTCCTGCATGAAGTCCAGGTCGCGACCCGACTGAAGCACCCAAATATTCTTGCGGTACAAAACGCCAGCTACATAGACGAGCATTTTGTTATCGCGATGGAATTGGGCGAAGAATCTCTCGGTGACCGCCTGGAACGGCGCATTTCGACAGCGCGTGCACTGGATCTGGCCGAACAGGCTTTGGTCTCCGTGGCACATGCCCATGAACACAAGATTATTCACTGCGATATCAAACCGGAGAACTACATACTGTTCGCCGACAACACGCTGAAACTCGCCGATTTCGGCTTCGCGAAAATCAGCGTGCGCACCTTGAAAGCGTCAGGCTCCGGGACGATCGATTACATTGCGCCGGAGCAGGCGATGGGTCGGCCGAAGTTCCAGTCTGATGTATTTTCGGTAGGTCTGGTGCTGTACCGCATGTTCAGCGGCAAGCTGCCGGAATGGCCGTATGAATGGCCGCTGCTGGGGCATGATCGCTTGAAAGCGCGGTTTCGCCCGGAGTTTGCGGAGTTCCTGAAGAAGGCGTTGCGCATCGATCCGGCGGAACGCTATGCCGACGCCATCGAGATGTACGAAGCCTTCGACAAGTTGCAGACGCGGGCGCGACGCCAGCGCCGGGCCAGTGCGAAGTCGTCGTCGAAACAGGGTAGCTCATGGCGACAAATTCGCTGGCGCGAGTTCCAGCGCCGCTATCGCAAGACGCTGGAGACGACTCACCAGTGTCGGCGCTGCGAAGGCCCGGTTGCGGAAAGCATGCAGGCCTGTCCCTGGTGTGGTTTCGATAATCCGGCGCGCGGCTGCACAACGCGCATGCCTGCGCACTGTCCACGTTGTGAGCGCGGTGTAAAACTGGATTGGGATTATTGCGCATGGTGTTACGGCCCTGGTTTTGAAACTGAGACCAACCGGCATTATCCCGACAAGCGCTACAGCGCACGTTGCGCGAATACGCGTTGTCGGGAGCCGTTAATGCCGTTCATGCGTTACTGTCCCTGGTGTCGCACCAAGGTCAAGCGGCCGTGGAAGATAGCAGGCAGCAAGGCAACTTGCAGTGCCTGCCATTCGGGAATATGCGACGACTTCTGGAACTTCTGCGCGTGGTGCCGGGAGCCGGTCGGGCGCGAATAGTCTTACGACGGGCGCGGGCCCATGGAACGGCTGACAATGAAATGACAATTTTGGATGGCGCGAGAACAGCGGATCAGCGCTCACTGTCGATCGCTGGTGGCGAACTCGTAGCGTACAGCTGCGTTGCGCCGGACAAAGAGACCGAGAATGAAGACACGGTTGCCGCGATAGAGTACGGGCCAGCGGCGGCCGTTCTGGTAGTGGCGGACGGCGCCGGCGGATTGCCGGCGGGCAAGCGTGCGTCGCAAATGGCAGTGACCGAACTGCGTCGCTCACTGCAGCAGGCACAAGAAGACACAATGCTGATGCGAACTGCGATACTCAACGGCATTGAAGCGGCGAACCGCGCCGTGCTCGACCTGGGCAATGGCGCGGCTACGACGCTGACCGTGGTCGGCATCGAAGGACGCAATGTGCGCGCCTATCAGATTGGTGATTCGGAAGCACTGGTTGTCGGGCAACGTGGCAGAGTCCGGTTGCAGACGATGGCGCATTCACCCACCGGCTTCGCGGTCGAGGCGGGTTTTCTCGATCAGCGTGCAGCACTGCACCATGCAGAACGGCACCTGGTTTCCAATTTTTTGGGGACGGCCGACATGCGTATCGATATGGGTGCGGCCGTGGAGTTGCAGTCCAGGGATACGGTGCTGCTCGCGAGTGACGGCCTGACCGACAACATTCACCTGCATGAAACGATCGAGATTATCCGCAAGGGCTCGCTGCAGGGCGCGGTTGAGCAACTGACCCGGCTTGCGGCACGCCGCATGTCGGCCGAATCCGGCAATCAGCCCAGCAAGCCGGATGACCTGTCAGTGATTTTGTTCCGCAAACCCGGCAAAGCGAAGAAACCGCAGTAATCAGGTCCGGGCAGGGTCGGGCAACCACAGCACAATCCGCAGTCCGGCGCCTTCAGTGTTCAGCGCACGTATGCTGCCGTGGTGCAACTCGATGGCGCGAGCTGCGATGGCGAGTCCGAGCCCGCTGCCGTTTCGGGATTGCTGTTGTGCGTCACGCGTTCGATAGAACGGCTTGAACAGATTGTCGATCTCCTGTTCCGCGACTCCCGCGCCTTCGTCATCCACGGTAATCTGGTAGCCGTTGTCTTTTTCGTCGAGTTGAACTTTGACCGTGCCGCCCGTCGGGCTGTGGGCAACGGCATTGCGCAACACGTTTTCAACTGCACTCATCAATGCGTCGCGAAATACCGGAATAGTTGCGGTAACCGAGCCGTGGAATTCCACCTGAACGCCATTGCCACCGTCCGCGCGGCATTCGTAGTTTACGTTTTCAACGACCTCGGCAAGCAGTTCCGCCAGTGACTCCGGCAGCGCGCGTTCGGCATCGGCTGCATCGAGTCTCGCATAGCTGAGGATCTGGCCTATCAGCTGATCGAGTCGTTCGGTTTCGTGGTCAATACGTTCGAACTCCGGCAGTTCTCCGGCCTGCCGTCGAGCAAGTTCCAGGGCCACGCGCAACCTTGCGAGCGGCGAACGAAGTTCGTGCGAAATGTTGCTCGACAGCTCGGTCTGCTGAGCAGCCGCCTGTTCGAGTTTCTCCGCCATGCGATCGAAATCGTTGGCGAGCAAGCCCAGTTCGTCCTTGCGTTGATTGAGCGAGCCCGCTACCCGGGTGCTCAAGTCACCATCCGCAATCGCACGGGTGGCTTTGCGCAACCGTTGCACCGGCTGGCTCTGGGTTCGCGCAAGCAGGAACGAAACCGCGGCACTGGAGAGCAGTGCGATTATCAGGAACGCAGGTATGCCTTGCTCCTGCAGCCAGCCTTTGTAAGGCGAGCGTGACGGCCAGGCGATGAGCGTCAGTATGTTGCCGTCGGGTGCCACCAGTTGCGGCAGGTGACGGGCAGGACGGACGTTGCCCGGCGTGTTGGCGGCCGACCGTGAATCGGTATCGGGCATGCGGTCACGCTGCAGCATGTGTTGTAAATGGCGCGGTACGTGGCGTTGCAACAGGTCGCGACCCTTGTCATCAACGATGTACAGAATGACACCGCCGCGCTTAGGGCGACCTTCCAGCCAGCGTAACAAGCCTTCCCGGCCCTCGTGCGCCAGTACATCGCCCGCTTCCAGCACGGTATCGCTGTCCGAGAAATTCTCAATCGTGTCCCGCATGCGTTCGGCGTAGTAGTAGCCGGCGAGCGCTGCGATGCTGATTGTTATGCCGATAATCAGCCAGAACGAAAGAAAAATGCGGACGAGTAGGCTACGCATGATGCTGCTCAGGTCCCGGGAATCAGCACGTAGCCGATGCCACGCTGGTTCTGGATGGTTACGGAATCGTTGCCAGCATTTTCAAGTTTGCCGCGCAGGTTACTGATATGGGTGTCGATACTCCGGTCATAGGGCAATAAACGGCGACCGAGTGCGCGCTCACTAAGCGCTTCCTTGCTGACAACGTTGCCCGGTGTTTCCAGCAGGCAGCCCAGAATTTCAAACTCGGTTCCCGTGAGTCGCAGGGCCTCGCCGTTGACCGATGCCTTGCGCGTGCGCGGATCCAGCCGGATGCCACCAAACAGGCGTTCGGCGCTATTGCCCGATGGCAATTGCGCGCGGCGCAATATGGCTTTGATTCGAGCGCTTAGCTCACGTGGATTGAAGGGCTTGGGCAGGTAGTCGTCGGCGCCGATCTCGAGTCCGACGATGCGATCTACGTCATCGCCACGTGCTGTCAGCATGATCACGGGAACTTCGCTGTCCTGGCGGAGTTTGCGGAGTACGTCGAGACCACTGATGCCCGGCAACATGACGTCAAGTATGACGAGGTCGAATTTTTCATTGCGCAATAAATCGAGGCCGTCTTCGCCATTGTCGCAGGTGGTCAGCTTGAGTTTGTCCGGGCGCAGAAAGTCGCTCAGCATGGTTGCCAGCTGTCGATCATCGTCTATCAGCAGGACACTGGCGTCTGTGGAATCGGAAGTCATGGTGTGGCCCGTAGGTACAGTAGGGTCTCATCGTCGGCGAAACTGCCGCGGCACGCAACGCTGAACGGTTTCGTTTGACATTTCTTTGCAGTGCATTGCGCGTTGCTGACGGTACCTGACGGTGTTCTCACTATGCTTCATCCACAGGCTGCAACATCAACGTTGTGCCGATAGCGGAACTGAGGAATGCACATGAAACGACAACTGACGACATTGATGGCCGCGACGGCCTTCGCCGTACTGGCGAACGGTCCGGTCATGGCACAGACCGACGATACGCCGACTACGCGGCACGCCGAGGGCGAACACCATGGCGGCGACCGCTCGAAAATGCATCGCGGCAAGAAGGGCGATCGCTTCGGCAATCCCCGGCACATGGTAAAGCGCCTGCAACGGGAGCTCGATCTGACCGACCTGCAGAAGCAGGCGATTGACAATTCATTGCTGGCGGCGAAACCCGAAGCCGACGCGCTAAGGGACGCATCCCGTGCCAACCACAAGGCGATGCGCGAACTTTCTCCGGATGCCGCTGATTACGACGTGCAGTTACAGGCTCTGGCAGATGAGCGCGGCCAGCTGGAAGCGGACCGGGCGAAATTGCACGGGCGCATTCGCGCAGAGATCGATGCGCAGCTGACCGACGAGCAGCGGCAGCGACTGGCTGAAATCAAGAGCGAGCGCAAAGAGCGCGCGGGCAAGCGACGAGCCGACCGTTCTTCAACAAAAAGTTAGTTAACCCCCGCCAGCCGGCCGCACAGTGTCCCCGAGCCCCCCACTCAGGCGCTGTGCGGCCGGACCCGGCATGAGCCCGCCATCCGGCCCAGGCTTATTTCAAATCAATAACTTAGATTAATTCCGATACGCGTCCCCGAGGCCGTGCGCTGGCGCGGTATCGACGTCGATCTGTTGTTGCGAGTGCCGCACAGGCGTATTAAGGTCTGAAACACTTGCTGGCGGTAGTTTGTGACGGAACTTACCGCCGCCTGTTGCAATCCAAGCAACAACAAAGACGGTGCGAGCGGGCCCCAAACCGCCTCCGCTTGCCACACACAGACCACGCAGTGAGGCCACTTTTCACATGAGCGCGATCAAGCAAAATCGAATTACTACCCTGCGCGGCGCGACAGTGCTGTTCGGTGCATCAATGATATTGATGGCCGGCGGTTGTGCGGTGTCGGTCGGAAGCAGCGGGGGTGGTGCCAGCGGCGGTTCGTCGGGCAGTGGTATGCCGGGTGGCTCCAGCGGCGGTTCGTCCGGTGGCGGTATGCCGGGCGGGTCCTCCAGTGGCGGTATGTCCGGTGGTTCATCCGGTGGCAGCATGCCCGGTGGTTCGTCCGGCGGCGGTATGTCGGGGGGTTCCTCCGGTGGCAGCATGCCCGGCGGGTCCTCCGCCGGGGGTATGTCGGGAGGATCATCCGGAGGTGCGGCCGGTGGCGACATGGCTGGCGGTGCAGCCGGTGGCGGCGGCGCTGGCGGCGGCAGCGTCCAAGGACTGGGTGGGCAGATGCCGGGCGGTATGCCAGGTGCTGCGGGCGGTACCGGCAGCGACTGCAATTCCAGCGAAGTGCCCGGCGGTGTGGGCGGCATGGAACAACCTGCCGATTGCAACGGCGCCGGCGACGTTGGCCAGTACCCCGGCGAAACTGCGGCACAACGCAAAGCACGGCTGGAAGGCGAACTGGAGGAATCGGTGGGCGGCTTCGATGAAGTGCTTGCTGAAGAACAACGGGAAATTTCCACCGTCAGCCGGGACACGGAAGGCTTTGGCGGTGCCGGTGGCGGCGGTGGTAGTGGCCGGGTAGGCCTTGGCCGCCAGGAAGGCATGCGCGGTACCGGTGACAACGGTGCGGGCAGTCAGGCCGGTGCGGGCAACGCGGGTGGCGGCGGCAGCACGCCCAGCGTGGCGGGCATGAGCGAAGACGAGATCAAGAGTCGAACACCTGCCGACATTCCCGATCTGGTGAGCGAAGACATCGTCGCCAAACAGTTGCGCGAGGCGGCGCTCGCCGAAGAAGATCCGGAATTGCGCGAGCGGCTATGGGACGAGTATCGACGATACAATCGGCTGTAACACCGAATGCACGACACGGTACGGACGACCATCACATGACGGAACGTTACACCTTTTTGCCCGCATCACTCATTGTCGCGACGCTATTCCTGACAACAGCCTGCACAGTATCGGAAGTCATCACGGCAGAGCACACCGACCTGGAAGTGGCCAGGCAGGAGATTGCCGAGAACCTGTTACTGGATGTCGGCATTATCAATTTCGACGAGGGCATCCCGAAAAGCAACGATCCGGAAAAAACCGGAGTCTATGAAGAAATCCGGCGCGCCGAAGCGCGCTACTTGCCGTACCACATAAAGACCACGTTGCAGGGCACGGGTTACTGGGGTGCGGTGCGTGTTATTCCGTCACGGTACGTATTTACCGACGTTACGCTCAGCGGCGAAATTGAACGCTCGGACGGCGAGTACATTGAACTTCGGGTGCGGGTTGAGGACGCGACCGGCCGTCACTGGTTTGAACGCAGTTACGATATGCAGACCGGAATCCGTTCCTTCGATCAGGGTCGCGATCGCTCGCAGGACCCTTACCAGAAAGTGTTCAACGACATTGCCAATGATATGCATGCGTTCGCACTGACGTTAAGCAATGCAGATATACAGAGAATCCGGCAGGTTTCGGAGATGCAGTTCTTCGCCGATATGGCACCGGACACCTACGGCGATTACGTGACGACCGACGAGGCAGGGATGAGCAGCTTGCTGCGATTACCGGCTGAGAATGACCCAATGGTTGAGCGTTTGCGGCAGATACGGGAGCGCGATCGATTGGTTATCGATACGCTGAATGAGCATTACGCCAACTTTTACTACGGTGTCGCACTGCCGTACGAGGGCTGGCGCAAGAAAGCCCGGGAAAACGCCATCAACATACGGCAGGTGAAGCGCTCGGCAACCATGCGCGCCCTGTTGGGTGTGGTTGTGGTGGCAGGTTCTCTGCAGATGGATACCGACAGCTCTAGCCGCTCACGGCGTCGTGCGAAAAGTGTTACTCAGGCCGTCGGTATCAACCGCGGTATCGAGACGATCATCAGTGCATGGAACCTGCGTCAGTCCGCCGATATGTACAGGGAAGATATTCGCGAATTGTCGGAGTCGTTTATTGCGGAAGCGGCGCCGCTCACCGTGCAGGTGGAAGGCGAGTCACGCCGCCTGACGGGGACGGCTGAAGCGCAGTACGAAAGTTGGCGCAAATTGCTCAAAGATATCTACCAGTTGGAAACCGGCTTCCCTGATGACTTAGACGTCGGTGTGCCCGCCAGGTCCGCGCAAATCCGCGATTGAGTACCGACGACTAATGCAGGCACTGACTGAAGGCACTTGTCTGTCCAGCCGCTACACGCTGATTCGGCGTGTTGGCGGCGGTGCTATGGCTGACGTATGGCTGGCACAGGATGCCCGCAACGACAGCCAGGTGGCGCTCAAAATTCTGCACGAGAAGTTCGCTGCGGACACTGCCCGTCACGATGCCTTTCGCCGTGAGTGGCAAACAGCAAGTCGTTTGATGCATGCCCACATCGTGCGTGTTTTTGATTATCACGATGACGATGAGCGGCCGTACTTCGCACTGCAATACCTGGCTGGTCAGTCAATATCCGCCTTGCACGGGCGGCCCCTCGAACAAATTCTGGGGCCCGCAGGCCTGATTGCGGATGCGTTGCGTTACGCGCATGGCAAGGGCATCGTCCACTCCGATCTTACCGGTGCCAACATTGTACTGGATGCCAGGGGCGCGCCTTACTTGCTGGATTTCGGGGCAGCGCGGGCTGACGGCGCGACGCAAAGCACCGGTGGCACACCGGTGGCACTGAGTCCGCAACAACAGGCCGGTGAACCGGCACATCCTGCGGATGACATCTACGCGTTCGCGATACTGTTGAATGAACTGGTCTGTGGTGCGCCACCGCTTGCCGGTGAACCGGCACTGACCGACAGCCGTGGTGAAAAACTGCCTGCCAGTTTGCGCGATCTGCTCAGTCGCATGCTGGCACCGGAGCGGGCTGCCCGACCTGACGCGGAGGCGGTCGCCGAGGCACTGAAAACGGCCGGCTTCCCGCCAGGCGTCACGCCACTTGCGGCAAGCGTCAGCAACGGTGCACCGGCGTCCGAAGAAATCGAAGTTCGCTCGGTGCGACCCCGACCAGCGTCGCAAACGGCGGCGGCAAAGGGCCCGGTCACGAAGAGTGGTGGTGTGCCGCTCAGTGCGGTTGTGGTCGGTCTTGGCTTGCTATTGGCGGCGTTTCTCGCGGTGTTATTCGTCCTGCCACCTGCTGACGAGTTGCCTGCGGTGCAAGCAGAATCAGAGCAAGCTGTCACGGCGGGAGCCGGGGAATCCGCAGCCGACAAGCTCGCTGATACAACCGAAGAAGAGGTTGCCGAGTTCAACGAAAACACACCGCGCAGCGACGGCAGCAGCGACACTGCGATCAAGGCGGCCACCGACGATGCGCTCGGTGATCTGCTCTCGCAACTCGAACGCTTGCGCTACCGTGGTATTGATCGGTGGGGCGGACAGGAATTTCTTGATGTCCTCGACCGGTACGGGACTGGCGACGAGGCGTACCTCGCCAAGAATTATCAGGCCGCCGGCGATCACTACCGTGCAGCATCGACCATGCTCGAGCCCTTCTTTGATCGGATTCCTGAGGTATTCCGGGAAACGATGGCGGCAGCCCGTGCAGCGTTTGACGCGCAGGATCATCGCGAGGCAATCCGGCTTTTTGATCTCGCTGTGGCGATTACGCCGGGCAATGCAGAGGCCGAGCAGGGGCTGAAGCGCGCGCAAAATATCGAGAGTGTTCTGCGCCTGATGGACAGTGGCAGGGCGTTTGAGAAAAACCTCGAGTACGATGCCGCTTTGCAGGCCTTCTCGGGTGCGCTGGATATCGATCCACAATGGCAGCCAGCGCGAGAGGCACTGACGCGGGTACGCGCGGCGCTGGAACAACTGGCATTCGAATCCCGAATGACCGAAGGATTCATGGCGCTGGCCAGCAATAACTACGACAGCGCCCGGGTTGCGTTTGAAGCAGCCAAAGCAATGCGCCCCGATTCGCGGCAGCCGGTCGACGGACTGTTGCAAGTTGACCAGGAAGTCCGCCTGTTGCGGATACAAAGCCTGGAATCCGCTGCGTTGGAACAAGAGGAGGCCGAGCAGTGGGAAGCGGCCATCGACAGTTACCAGGAGGCATTGTCGGTTGACGGTGATCTGCAATTCGCAAAGGAAGGTCTGCGACGAGCCACGCAAAGAGCGGGTTTGCACAAGCGTCTCGCGGCTTATATCAGCGAGCCGGATTCATTGAGTTCGCCGGACACAATGCAGGCTGCTACTGGTTTGCTACTTGAATTGTCGCGGATTACGCCCTCGGGGCCGCGCCTCGAAGACGAAAAAGCAACGCTGGCCCGCCTTTTGAAACGAGCGGCAACGCCGTTGCCGGTTCAGCTGCAGTCCGACAACCAGACCGAGGTATCGATATTCCGGGTCGGCCGGCTGGGTACTTTCGACAGCCGGCAACTGGAGTTGCGCCCGGGCTCGTATGTCGCACTTGGCAGTCGGGCAGGGTACCGTGACGTGCGACTGGAGTTCCGGGTCGCACCGGAAATCGAAATGAAACCGATCATCGTGCAATGTGAGGAACGAATTTGACTCTTGAGACGGTGATCATCGACACCGCCGCGGGTGTGCAGCGACTCGGTACTGAGTCCTTGCCGATCCGCATTGGTACCGGCACCGATTGCGAGCTGCGCTTGCCGGGGCCTGGCAGTTCTGTCGTTGCAACGCTGGATCAGCTTGATGGCAAAGCCTTTCTGCAGCCCGGCGTACGCGGCGGCGACATGCAGATCAACGGCGAACCGTTGCTCGGGACCCGTTCGTTGCGCGACGCCGATGTCATTCTCTATTACGGTACGCGGCTGCTGGTGTCCGTGACGGACAGTACACTGACACTCGCCGTCAAGCTTGAAGACAGCGCTTACGTGACCCAACCGCCGTCGGCACCGGGTGCCGGTAGCGGAGGCGCTGAAGAAACCATTGCACCGTCCGCCTTCCGTCGTGCCGCTGAAGTGCGGCCGGCGACGGTAGCGCAGAAGCGCTACACGTGGCAGACGGCGGTTGCCGTTGGTGTTGCGTTGCTGGTGGGCATTTCCTATCTGCTGTTTTCCTCACGATCCATACAGTTTGACGTGTACCCGGGGCCACCTGATCGTCTTGAAGTATCCGGCGGCTGGTTTCAATTGCCACTGGCAGACCGCTTGTTATTGCGCGAAGGCAGCTACACGGTACATGTCGAGAAAGAGGGCTATTACGATGTGAACCAGAGCCTGGATGTCGATGAGTCACCGAGCCGCACGGTCACAATCGAGATGCGGAAGCTGCCTGGCCAGCTGCAGGTCACTACCGATCCCGATGTCGATGCGATGGTTACCGTGAATCGAACGATGCTCGGTCGCGCACCCTACGGTCCGCTGGAGCTGGAACCGGGTACGCATTTGGTTACGGTCCGCGCCGATAACTACTTGCCATTCGACTACGAGCTGACGGTGCCAGGCCTCGGGATTTTTCAGTTGCTGGATGTGCAACTGGTGCCAGCATGGGCAGACGTGTCTATCAGCTCCGAGCCGGCCGGGGCAGTGGTCTTGCGCGGTGAAGAAACGCTCGGTGAAACCCCCCTCTCCATAAGACTCAACGAAGGCAGTCACGATCTGACGGTGGTCAAGGAAGGCTTTAGCGCATGGGAAGGTGTGGTCGATGCCGTGGCCAATGTTGCCCAGGAACTGCCACTGATCCGACTGACGCCAGCGAACGCGCAATTGCAGGTCAATTCCATTCCGCTCGGTGCGAACGTGTCCGTGGACGGCCGCTATCGCGGCCAGTCACCCATAAAGCTGGCTTTGTCGCCGGACGTGGATTACGAAATTGGCCTGTCGAAAGCTGGTTACGGATCGACCGTGCGCAGTGTGCGCCTGCAAGCGGCAGCGACCCAGGCGATCACCGTGGACCTGACGGCGCGCGCGGGCGAGGTAACCATCAACGCCTTGCCGCAAGATGCGGTCATTTATCTTAACGGTCAGCCACGCGGCAGTGGTTCGGTGACTTTGCAGCTGCCTTCGGCGCCACAGCAACTCGAAGTTCGCAAGGACGGCTACGAAACATTCAGTCGCAGTATCACGCCGCGCCCCGGTTACCCGCAGACCATACAGGTTCGCCTGTTGTCCGACGAAGAGGTGCGCATGCGCAGCATCGCGACCACGGTCAGCACATCGCAAGGTCAGGTCATGCGCCGCGTCGAACCGGGCTCCTTCTCGATGGGGGCCTCGCGCAGTCAGCAAGGCCGGCGCGCCAACGAAGTAATAGTGCCAGTGACGCTGACCAAGCCGTTCTACATTGGCACCAAAGAAGTGACCAACTCGGAGTTTCTGCGCTTTCGCAACACGCACGATTCCGGCGGCGACATCCATGCGTCCCTGGCCGGCAACAATAACCCGGTTACCAACGTCAGCTGGGCCGACGCCGTCGAATACTGCAACTGGTTGAGCCGGCAGGAAGGCTTGACGCCGGTCTATGAGAAACGCTTCGAGAAATGGGAGGTCGTTACGCCTTTGCCGGACGGTTACCGCTTGCCTACGGAAGCCGAATGGACCTGGGCGATACGCTATCAGGCGCGTTCGGAAGCAAGCGTCTTCCCGTGGGGCAACCGCTTGCCGCCGCGCCGTGATAGTGGCAATTACGCCGACCAGGCCGCCAGAGAACTCGTGCCTACCGTGTTACCGGGCTTTAATGACGGTTTCGCATCAACAGCTCCGGTTGGCAGTTTTCCTGCCAATGCGCTCGGTATCTACGATGGCGGTGGCAATGTTGCCGAGTGGGTACAGGATTACTATGCTGTGCCGACGCCCGGACAGACAACGGCGAGCGAGGATCCACTGGGGCCGAAACGCGGCGCGCAACGGGTTATACGCGGCTCGAGCTGGCGGCACGCCGGGATTACAGAGCTGCGCCTGAGCTATCGTGACTTTGGCACGGCGGGACGGGTGGATGTTGGTTTCCGCCTGGCGCGGAGCGCGTTGTAAGGAACACGGGATATTTTGCCCTCGTGGCTGTCCAACTGAACAAGATCTCCTTTCAGGCACCCAAAATGAAACAACTGACGCTGATAATGCTTTGTGGACTGCTTGCAGCGACCTTCACGGTGGCGCAGGAGAGCGCTGACCCGGCGGCGGCTCAAACGGCAGCGGAGGAACCCGCGGATACGGCTGATGCGGACGCTGGCGACGTTGAAGCTGACGAAATTGATGATTCCGACCTCGATCTGCAAACCTACGAAGAAGATGACGACGACTTCGTCCCGACTGAAGAAATTCCGGCGGACGAACCAATTCCGTTTCCGACCAATATTTGATTTTGGGCCGGTCGCTGCAACCAGGAACTGCATTGCATGAAAAAGAAGAATATTCCCGTAGAGTTCGTATACCAGCTGTTTGCACTGATTATCGCCATCATCGTGGTGCACGCGTTTTATGTGGCCGTGGTACGGCCGAACGCCGCCGAGGTTATCGCACAGCAGGCACTGGAGGCACAGGCCAACCCTGATTACGTTCGCGAGCGATCGACCTGGGTATTGATCAAGGATCTGGAGCAGGAGTCCTGCTTCATTCTGATGTTCTGGGCGCTGGCGATTATGGGTTTCAAAGCACGGCTGCTGTTGCAGGAGCGTATGCTGCTGGAAACGGACCTGGTGGCGATCGCCGAGGGCATGCGCATCCTGCCGGAGGATACCCGCGAGTTTGCGCGCCAGGTACAGGCCTTGCCGGAGCACCAGCAGAAGTTGATGTTGCCGCGCGCCTTGTTGAATGCGCTGCAACGGTTCAGTTCGACCCGCAACATTCAGGATGTGGCGAGCAGCACGCATACCCAGTTTGAATCAGAAGCCGAGCAGCTGGAATCCGAACTGTCCATGATTCGCTACATTTCCTGGGCGATTCCTTCCATTGGGTTTATCGGTACCGTGCGCGGTATCGGTGAGGCGCTGGCGCAAGCGGACAAAGCCGTGCAGGGCGATATTGCCGGCGTCACTCAGAGCCTCGGTGTTGCGTTCAACTCCACGTTCATCGCCCTGTTGATCAGTATTTTTCTCATGTTCCTGGTGCACCAGTTGCAATTGCTGCAGGAACGACTGGTGTTCGACAGTGAGAACTACGCGAACAACAAGTTGATTCGGCACATGAAGTCCGACTGAATCTATGCGTGCTTCGATGGCCATTGGTTATAAGTCGCCACTTGCAGTGCAAGCAGCCAGTGATGCGTGGAGCCTGCGATCATGACCCGCGCCGCGATTCACCTGAACGACGCCGGCATCACCTTGCTGACGACGGAGCGGCTGTTGTACCGGCAACCGGGTTTCGTGCTGCTTGCGGAGGATCAGCTGACAACGGGGATTGACGCGTTCGCCCGGGCGCGCATCAACCCGCGTCATCTTCAGCATCGCCACTGGATGGAGCTTGCAACTACGGCGCTGCTGGAGCAGCGTTTCGCGCACCTGACGGCGGCAGATCTCGCGAGCCGGCAACTGGAGCACATGTGGGCAACGGCGGGCAACGGTATTGATGAGCTGATTGTCGCTGTCCCGGCGTACCTGACGGCGTCACAACTCGGGCTCGTCCTCGGTATCGCTGCGGACATTGGTATGCCGGTTTCGGCCATGGTGGATGCTGCCGTCGCGGCTACCCGGCGGGAGTACCGGAACGCAGTGCCAGTTCACGTCGATTGCGGCCTGCATGCCACTACACTGACCCGCCTTGGCCAGGTTGACGGCGCCATCGTGGAAGCGAGTGAAGTGATCGACTCCTGCGGCACCTACCCGCTGTACGATGCCTGGCTGAAAACCATAGCGGAAGCATTCGTTCGCCAGTCCCGGTTTGACCCGTTGCACACGGCTGAGACCGAACAAATGCTGCTGGATCAAATGGGGCAGTGGCTGCGTCTCGCGGGTCGTGCGGATAGCGTATCGATGACCGTGACGAGCGGGGGAGTAAGTCACAGCGCGGAAATCGAGTCCCTGAGCCTGATAGGTGCGGCAGCCCCCTGGTACCAGCAAATTGCCAATCGCCTCCGGGCGCTCTATCGCGCCGACGAAGTGCCGGCAATTCAGATCACTTCGCGGATTGCGAGCCTGCCGGGACTGGCTGACCTGCTGCTGGCCAGGGTGGGCGGAGAAATTTACGCGCTGGAAACCGGCGCGACCGCGCGCGGAGCGCTGGCTCGCTGTCGGGGCAGCGTCCGCGACGGTGGCAGTGTCAGCTTGCTGCGGCAGCTGCCGTGGGATCAGGCGGCCATCGAGATTCGGCCGACAGACACCGCTGCCAGCAAAAGCGGTATACCGACGCATCTGCTGTTCGGTGATATCGCCTGGCGCATCGACGAGCAGAGTCTCGTGCTCGGGTCCCAGCCGGACACGGCGACGCGCTTTATCGAACTCGACGGGGATATGCCCGGTTTGTCGCGTCGCCATTGCGAGGTGCGCCGGGAAGGCGGTCAATGTGTTGTCGAGGACCATAGCCGCTACGGCAGTTTTTTGAACGGTCACCGAATAAACGGGTCTGCCATTCTGCAGGTCGGTGATTCCTTGCGGGTGGGTACGCCCGGTTTCGAATTCAGGCTGATTACTACGGACGAGCAGCATGGCGCGTAAACGTCGCGAAAGTCAGATCATTGGCATGTCGTTCCTCGACATCATGAGCTGTGGATTCGGCGCCGTCGTACTGTTTTTCATGATTATCAACTCGCAGGTCCGGCGTGACACGGACTCCCCGCCCGAAGAGCTGAGCGGAGAGACCGCGCGGCTGGAGTTCGAAGTTCTCGAAGCGCGCAAAAACCTCGTGCTTGCGAAGAATACGATGGAAGAACTCGATGACGAACGGGCACGGGCAACCAGTCGCATTGCACAGATTACCGCGCTTATTGAAAAGCTGAAGATCGAGCTGGCGCAACACGATCAGGAAACGCTGGCGAAGGTTGAGCGTGTGGAGAAATTGCAGTCGGATATCGAACGCCTGGAAGAAGAGCGCAAACGCTTGCTGGCAGCTGAAGAGGCACGTGAGTCCGGCAGTAAAGTGCGTTCGTTCACCGGTGAGGGCGATCGCCAGTACCTGACCGGATTGAAAGTGGGCGGTGATCGCATTCTGGTTCTGGTGGACAGTTCTGCGAGCATGCTGGACCGGCGCATCATCAACATCATTCGCCGCCGCAACATGTCCGAGGACGTTAAACTGCGTTCCCTGAAATGGCGTCAGGCAGTTTCGTCGGTTGACTGGTTGTCGGCGCAGTTCCCGCCGACCAGCAAGTTTCAGATTTATACCTTCAACACCAGCGCCAAGCCCGTGCTCAAAGGCAGCGATGGGGTCTGGCTGGATGTTGGCGATGGCAAGCAGCTGGACGAAGCCATCCGGGTGTTGCGCCGCACGGTGCCCGAGAACGGGACGAATATGCTCGACGCCTACAAGGTGATCAACAGCCTTAATCCGAAGCCGGACAATGTCATCTTGCTGGTCGATGGCTTGCCCACCATGAATGCCGCCGAGACCGAGCGGGGCATGGTGACGGGCCAGGAACGGCTGAAGTTTCATTACGAAGCCGAGCGCGAAATTCCGAGTGGCGTACCGGTCAACGTATTGCTGTACCCGATGGAAGGCGATTACAACGCCGCCGTCGCGTACTGGTTGCTGGCCTACCGCACGGGCGGTTCATTCATGAGCGTTAGCAAGGACTGGCCGTAGGTGTTGCTATGAGACGACGTCGCAATGTAGAAGGTTTCAGCCTGTCGTTCCTTGACTGCATTTCCTGCGGCTTTGGTGCCATTCTGTTGCTGTTGGTGTTGAGTAAGATTTACGAACCTTCGGTTATCGAAAAATCCGAAGAAGACCTCGATGCTCTTATTGCCTTGCTGGAAGCCGAATTGTTTGAGATTCGCGGTGATACCGCCGTGCTGAATCGCGAACTGGTTTCGCGACGCGAAGAAACCACTGAAACACGTATGACGCTGGCGCAGCTGCAGCGTGAGCTCGACAAGGTTCAGGGACAGTACGCGCTAATTTCAGAAGATGCGCCGGCGCTGGATGTCGACGAGGGTGAACTGGAGGCGGCGCGGCAACGGCTGACGGCAGAGATGCGTCGTTTGCGACCGAACTTCCGACGCGCGCCGGATGATTCCATAGGCGGTATACCCGTCGACAGTGAGTACATCATTTTCGTGATCGATACTTCCGGCAGTATGCAGGCCAAATGGGACTGGGCCGAGGAAAAACTCGGCGAAGTGCTGGATGTTTATCCGACCGTAAAAGGTCTGCAAATCATGAACGACAACGGCCGCTTCATGTTCGAACAACACGGCCGCACCTGGTTGCCGGACACCCCGCAACTGCGCCAGGCTATCAAGAGCACGATGCGGCAATGGGCACCGTTCTCGGACAGTGATCCGTCCGACGGTATTGCCTACGCCATTCAGACATTCTGGGCACCGGACAAAAAGATCAGCATTTACGTGTTTGGCGATGAATTCCAGGGCCAGTCGATGGAGGCGGTGCTGCGCGACATCGACGGGATCAATGTCGAGGACGAAGACGGCAATCGACTGGTTCGCATTCATGCGGTCGGCTTTCCATATTCGTTTAGCGGCAGCACCATCCCTCAGAGTTCGCAACGGTTTGCCGGCCTCATGCGTTTGCTGTGCGAGCGCAATGGCGGCACTTTCGTCGCGTTGACCAACCGCAATCGCTAACTGCGGGTGGCTGCTGCCTGCGGCCACAGTTCGTCACAATTGATCGCCAGGCTGCCATTTCCCTGACGCCTCGCTGGCCACCGGGCACGGTGTAATTGCTTCCGACGACGGCCACACCGGTGGCTGACACTTTCGGAGGATCACATCATGACTCGAACACTACTGATTTTAGGTACCGCACTGGCATTGATAGGCAATACTGCACAGGCAGCATCCAGCCCCAAGGAAGAACGCCTGGGCATCGGCCTCGGTCTCACCGTGGGCGCAGCGGCCGGTGGACCGGTTGGTGCCATCATAGGTGCCGCCATCGGCGCCAAATTCGGCGACAACTATCACAACAAAAATACCGAAATTGGCGAACTGCAAAGCTCCCTCGCGCGCTCCAGCTCGCGGGTCAATGAACTGGAAAGCACGGTCGCCGATCTCAATCGTGATATCAGCGTCATCGACAGTGATTTGCGCCGTTTGCAGTCTCAGTCGCGACCGGAGTTGTTGTCGTTACTGCAGGCGGGAATCGAAATGGACCTCCTGTTCCGCACGGACGAACACGTGCTCGTGGATGGGACGCGCAGTCGTGTAGCTCAGTTGGCAGCGACATTGGCCAGCATGCCGGACGTGCAGGTGCAGCTCGATGGCTTTGCCGATGAACGGGGCGATGAAACCTACAATCGCGATCTGTCGGCGCGTCGGGCCAGCTCGATACGTGACTTGCTGGTGGCCAACGGGGTTGCAGAAAGCCGGATCAAAATCTCCGCACACGGTGAGACACCTGCCAACGATACCTACCCCGACAGTTATGCGTTGGATCGTAAAGTCGGACTGACTTTGTTCATTGCTGATTCTCAGGCGTTCGCGGCGAATCCACAGGACTGAGTAACGGCTACGGGTGCAGGAAAGCTGGTTGCTTACATCCCGCCCGCAACGTTGATTTTCCCCGCTTGACTCGACCTTGAGTCACGACTGGCCAGCCCGCAAGGGCTGGCCCTTTTTCTTGCTGAACGGCGGTGCAATGTGGCGTGGCAGGTCTTATAGTAGGCCGCTGGAATTTTCAGGGGTGTGCAACCAGTGGTGGAATTAACTGAACGTCGCTGTGAACCGTGCGAGGGCGGCGTTGAGCCGTTAAGCCGTTCGCAGGCCAAGGAATTATTGGTGTTGCTGAATGATGGCTGGAGCCTGAGTGACGATGGTAAGTCCATTAGCCGGGAGTTTCGCTTCCCGGTGTTTAGCCGCACAATTGCGTTCGTCAACGCAGTTGCCTGGGTTGCCACTGTCGAAGGACATCACCCGGAGTTACTGGTCAAATACGGGAGCTGTGACGTTCGTTATACAACAACGGCGATTGACGGCTTATCCGATAACGATTTTATTTGCGCCGCGAAAGTCGATCGCATCGCGGCCGATCAATAGGAACAATCAATGATCTCGATTGCCGAAATTGCAGCTGCTGCAACTCGCCTGCACGGTGTCGCCGTGGAAACGCCCTTGATCAGCTCGCCGGAACTGGATGAGTTGACGGGCGGCAGGGTCCTGCTGAAAGCCGAGTGTTTACAACGCACCGGTTCCTTCAAGATTCGTGGCGCCTACAACCTCATGGCGCAACTGGATGCTGCACAGAGAGCCTCCGGAGTTGTGGCTTACTCGTCCGGCAATCACGCACAGGGTGTGGCGGCGGCGGGTACGATGCTCGGTATCAAGACGGCGATTGTCATGCCTGACGATGCGCCGGCCGCCAAGATTCGCAATACGCGCAAGCTTGGTGGCGAGACTGTGCTCTATGATCGCTACACCGGTGATCGGGAGCAGATTGCCCGGGAACTGGCGGCCGAACGCGGTGCGGTTCTGGTGCCGTCCTATGACCATCTCGACATCATTGCTGGTCAGGGCACTATCGGCCTTGAGTTCATGCAGCAGTGCGGTGCTGTCACGCCGGACCAGGTGCTGGTTAGTTGCAGCGGTGGCGGCATGGTGGCGGGCATTGCGCTGGCCGTGCACGCCAGCGCCGCGAATACGGCGGTTTACGCTGTGGAACCCGCGGACCTGGACGACACGGCGCGCTCGCTAGCGGCCGGTGAGCGGGTCCGCAACGATCCCAAAGCACACAGCATCTGCGACGCGTTGCTAGCCGCTATACCGGGCAAGTTCACGTTCGACATCAATCGCTCGGAGCTCGCGGGAGCGTTGGGCGTCAGCGATGACGAGGTTCGTGCGGCGATGCGCTTTGCATTCAGCTACCTGAAGCTGGTGCTCGAACCGGGTGGTGCAGTGGCACTTGCCGCGTTGTTGGCTGGTCGAATTGACGGCCGGGACAAGACGACTGTCGTGGTGCTGAGCGGTGGCAATGTTGACCCGGCTTTGTTCGCGGAGATTCAGAGCGCTGCCTGACGCTGACCTGATTTAGCGCTGTTGTTGGTACAGCTCGGTAACGTTAGCGGCGCTGCGGATCTGGCGGTCAAGGTCGACATTGCGGCCACGGTTGCGCCAGTTTTGCAGCCAGCTGGTGATTTTCTCAATTTGCTCTACATCCTGAGTCGTTCGCCGCGCCGGCAGTTCGCACACCCCCAGACCTTCTTCGGCGCCACGCACAAAATTCTGACTGTCGCGCAAGACGCCGACTACCGGAATGCCCAGCGAATCGAGGAAGCGCATCAAGCTCGCGTAGCTCTTGGTGTTGCGCCGTGTTCGGTTGGCGATTACCCCGAGCTTGCCGTCGCGTCGGTCCACTTTCGCAATCAGCAACAGGTCGGCGATGCAGCGCGCAGCCGCATGAATATCAATGGCGGAGGGCAGTACCGGGACGAGAATACTGGTGGCATCGCGGGTCAGGTTGCAGAGATCGTTATGCGCCACACCGGCGGGCGAGTCGACCAGCAGCGTTGTGGTTTCGTGTGGAACCCGTAACTGCCAGCTGCGTGTCGCCCCCATGCTCTGCTTGTACGCGGCGATTCCGTAGATCGGCGGACGGTCCGCCGGCCGTTTTTCCAGCCAGCGCATGGTGGAGCCTTGCGGGTCGAAATCCATGATGGCCGGTGTGCTGTCATCAGCCGCGATTCGGCTGGCGATGTTCGTGACCAGCGTCGTTTTGCCGCAGCCGCCCTTGGGATTCAGCACCACAATCTTGTTGAGGTTACTGCGATTGGGCGTTATCAGCATAAGTGCACTTCTCGTGTCGACAGGACTCGGGACAGACTGAGCGTTGCAGTGCAAGGTGTCCTTGCGCTGCATCACAGTATCACAAGATCAGTAGTGCAATCATAGTCTTACCGGGTATTCCTAGAGTCCTTGCTGCATACCTGTGGTGCCCGGGTGGTGGTGGCCGGTCGGCTTGAGCAACCCAATCGCGAGCGCCCGGCAACGGGGCGGGGTCAGGTTCACCCGCGCCGCTCTGTTGCGCACCGTGCGTTTGGCGTCCTCTTGACGTTCGCGATCCCGGCGTGGCTCCACAGTGGCGCTGACGGGTGTCAGCTGCAGGCGCCCGGTCCGGCCGCATGCTGTGTGCGGGCTGGCCGACCGGATGGGCGCGTTCGCTCAGGGCAGCGGGTTTCTCAGTTTCAGAACGAAGCGGTCTGTATTGCCGCGCAGTCCCTCGGAGAAAACACCCTGACGATGGTCGTCGTTGGGGTTGGCCAATAGCTTGCTGTCACCTTCGACGACAAAGCCGGCCGCTTCGGCGGTTTCTATCACCCGGGCTTTTTCGATCCGGTGCAAGGCCGCATTGTCTTCGCTGCCGATGCCGGCATGATCGATGATGCCGAACACACCGCCGGGCTTGAGCATGCTGCGGACGGTCGTCAGAACACTAACGGCCGCTTCCGGACCGGCGCTGTTGTAGATGTCGTGAAAGTTGAGCGCGGTGATCGCAGCATCGAATTGACCGTCCGCAATGCTGAGGTCTTTGAGTTCTTTGTTCAGCCGACTGACGTTGGGCAGGCGGTTGCCCGCGAGTCGTTCGGTCAAAGCGGTTTCGTTTACGCCGTCGCGCATTTTCAGTACCGCGTCCGGGTTTTGGGCAACAACCCGTCCCTCTGGTCCGACGCTGATGGCCAGGACTTCGGTGTAATAGCCGCCGGCGGCGATGAGATCGATGACGGCCATGCCGGGCTCAATGCCGAGAAACTCGATGACTTCCGCGGGCTTACGTCCGGCGTCGCGATCGCGGTCAGCTTGCGGTCGGGCGCTGTCGGCCAGCCGCTCGCGCAAGCTGGGTGCTGACGCCGGTTTACTCGTCTCGCTGTTGCTCGCGCCCGTTGCTTCCGTGTCGTTGTTGTCTGAGCTGCAGGCGACCAGCAGCATTGATGTCAGTAACAGTGCCAGCATCTGAGTGTTTGCGAACATGGGCATGCTCCGTTTGCATAAGATTGGCGTGCGTAGGCGAGGATACCGGGCGGCCGGTTGGGCAACAACTGACGGCAGTTGACTACTTTTTGTCCGGGAATTGCTGCCAATGCGGCAAGCCGTCACCACTGCAGGACCATTTGGCCCGGGAATCCTGAAATATGCGGCCAGTGACGGTGAGGTCGGGGTCATTGTCCAGGCTGCCAGCGCCGATGACGGCGATGTTTGCTTGCGCTGCTACCCGTGGCATCGGGCTGCCGCACTCGCTGCAAAACACGGTATGGAATCGCTCGGCGTCGGGTACGTGATAGCGGCGCAGCAAATTCTCTCCGCGGGTCCATGATTGTTGGCTGTAACGGACAATGACGTTGCTGGCATGGCCGGTACCGCTTGCTTTGCGACAGCGTCCGCAATGGCAGTGAAAGAAGGCCTGAACTTCACCGCTGATCTCATAGGCAACCTTGCCGCACAGGCAGCTGCCGGAAAAAGTCTGTTCGCTCATCAAGTGCTCCATCGCGTTCACCCCAGGAAGCCGATACTATCGCAGTCAGCCTCCTCGTGCGGTACGGGAGTGGCGGGTCAATTTCTGGGGGCTCCATGGCAGAGGTCGTCGAATCGGCAACCGTTCGTGAGCAAAGGACATTGTTGCGACCGGATTTCATCTGGTCGTTGCTGTTATTCGCGGTGGCTGCTGCGACCATCGCAGTGCTCGGTGCTCAGCAGGGGGTGCTTGCCGGCCCCTACGGCTGGGGCACGGGCGGTTTCTTTCTCTTGTTCGGCCTGTTCACGATCACGATGGGTTTTCCGCATCCCGGCTTCGGGCATGTGTCGTTTGATCGGGTTGCGCAGGTAGCCAGCCTGCTGTTGCTCGGTCCGCTCGACGCGGCCTGGATCAATGGTCTGGCATCGTTCATCTGGCCCTGGCACCGATTGTGGAAAGGCGTAACGGCCAAGGATGTGCTCACGGCCTCGTTGCACAATGCGGGTCTGATGTCGCTGGTTATTTTAGCCTGCGGTACCTTGTACGTAGAGCTTGGCGGGGCCGTGCCGTTATTTGAGTTAAATGGCACGACAGCCGGGCTGTTGCTGCTGTTGTTGCTCAGCATGCAACTGGCAAACGATGCGGGCATGCTGCTGCTGATCTACTTGCGGCACCTCGATCCTACCCGCCTGCTGAACGTGTTCTCGTCAGCCGTCGAAATAGTCTCCGGCATTATCGCGGTGGTGGTGACGATCGTATTTGTGCGCCTCGACCTGACGACTTTGGCTTTGCTGTTGTTCGTGCTCGGGCTTGGGATGCTGGTGCTCAAGCAATTTGCAATCATGCGCGACCGCCTTGAGAAACTTGTCGATGAGCGAACGGAAGAGCTGCGGCTAAAATCCATTGAGCTCGAGCGTCAGGCGACTCATGACACGTTGACCGGCTTGTTCAATCGCCGCTTTGCTGACGATTACCTGCAAAGGGAGATGGAGGCTGCCAAGCGTACCGATCGTGACCTGACTATTGCGCTCGCTGACATCGATCACTTCAAGAAGATTAATGACAGTTATTCGCACGCGACTGGCGACGAGGTGCTGCGTCGTGTGTCTCGTTTGCTGGTCAATCGTTGTCGCAAAACCGATATCGTCGCCCGCTACGGCGGCGAGGAATTTCTTCTGTGCTTTCCGGATACCAATATCGAGTTCGCAACGCAGATCTGTGGGCAGATTCGTACGGCCATCGAGAAAATGGATTGGTCGGTGTTGCAGGGTGCCGTACCGGCAGACTTCGGGATCACGATCAGTTTCGGCGTCGCGGCCGTCGGTAGCGACACCCGTCGCACGACGGTACTGGGGGTTGCTGATACGCGCTTGTACAAGGCCAAAAGCGAAGGTCGAAATCGCGTCGTTGCGTAACCTGCCCGGGCCACCCGCGAGGCTCACTAGATAGACCATCGTTTTCAATTTACGACATTGTAGGTCCTATATATCTACCTTTTGCGCGATTTCGTTGTTCTAAAGCAACGTTTCTGACGCAACGATGCGGTATTCGCCGCTGAAGCATTTACAACGCAATCACAATCGGCAATATTCCCTGCAACTAACATCGGAGCAAGGCCTACGACTAAACACAACAGCGGGGTATTTGAACCCGCACATAAACAAAAACACTGCATAAGGGGAAGGAAATGCAATTTGACGATTCGCGCAGTTTTTGCGCGCGTCTGCTGGCTGCCGGACTTTTCAGTCTTGCGCTGTTGGCAGCGCCCGCAACCTTCGCTCAGGAAGCGAACAGCGATGAGACCAGCAGTTCTGACAGTGACGAAGCCATCGATGAGGTTACTGTTACCGGCTCGCGCCTGAAACGCAGCACTTACAGCAGCATCGCGCCGCTACAGGTTATTACCAGTCAGGTATCCCGTGAAGTCGGGCTCATAAATGCTGCAGATATTCTGCAGGAATCGTCGGCCGCGACGGGGCAGCAGATCGATCTTACCTTCAGCGGCTTTGTTATCGACGAAGGCCCGGGTACCAACCCGGTGAGTCTTCGCGGGCTGGGTTCTGCGCGCACCCTGGTACTGGTCAACGGCCGACGCCTTGCACCAGCGGGTGTGGAAGGGGCGCCGTTTGCCGCTGACCTTAATCTTGTGCCGGGCTCGCTTGTGCAGCAATACGACCTGTTACTGGATGGAGCCTCGTCGGTTTACGGTTCAGACGCCGTTGCCGGTGTTGTGAACATCATCATGCGCAAGGATTTCGATGGCCTTGAGCTTGAGTATTTCACCACCGTGCCTGAGCAGAACGAAGGCATGACCCACAACATGACAGCGATCTGGGGCAAGAATTTTGATCGCGGTTTCATCGGTATTGGCATCGAAGCCGAAACGGCCGAGGTTGTCACTGCCGCCGACAGAAGCTGGACCAATCAGTGTGACAGGCACTACGAAATGACAACCACCGGTGAATTCCGGACGGTCGGCCTTGCAGACCAGGTTGCGCTCGGCATGCGGACGAATGCATGCAAACGTGCTGCACTGGCTGGACGTATCGTGCCCGATCCGTTCGGCAACTACGGTGGTTGGGGCAGTATTTACTGGACACCGGGCGCGGGCAACTCCGGCCTGGCGGACTGGTCCGAATCATCGTCGTTCAGCGTCCCTGTGGATGCTGATGGCGACGGCATGGTTGACATCGATTTCGCTGACTACGCCCTTGAATCGCGGGAACTGAACCGGACGCTCTATCCCGAATTCGATTCTCTGAGTGCAATGGCCTACGGTGAATACACCCTCGAAGGCGAAGCGAACATCACGCCGTATTTTGAGGCGATGTACAACGAACGCAAAGTCTTCTTTGATTCCGGCCGCTTCCAGCTGTTCCCGCAAGTTGGCGCTAACAATCCGTATAACCCGTGTAATCCGAATGGATTGTCGGGTGTTGATTGCGGACTCGCGTTCGACTCGTTGATGAATAACCCGAATTTTGCCGCCGACTTCACTGACTACTACGGTGTACCACCGACTGCCTTCGGACTTGGCCTGGAAGGTCCGTCGGGTCCGGTTGGTGTATTGCCGATTGCCAGTGTCTTTGGCGACCGTACGGGTAATGACAACAAAGTCGAGCAGACGCGATTCGTCGCGGGCGTGCGTGGCGACATCCCGGGTATGAATTTCGGCTCGGTGGCAAACTGGACATTTGACCTTACCGGTGTTTGGTCAAGGTCGGATGGTGTGTCCAGCCGGCTCGGTGTTCGTGGCGACCGGCTCGCTACATCGCTGGCCACGTCGCAGATTGTTGCCGGAACCAACAACGTGGTCTGTGGTGTCGACAACAACAATGACGGCGTGCCCGATGGCGTAATGGCTGACGGTTCTCCTTGCGTTCCCGTCAACATGTTTGCACCGTCGTTGTACAACGGCATTGTGGGCGACTTTGGGACGCCTGAAGAACGTGCATTCCTGTTCGACAGTCGCGACTTTGACACGGTTTACAAGCAGGCGATTTATTCCGCGTTTGTCACCGGTGAAATTCTGGAACTGCCGGCCGGCCCGGTGTCGATGGGTCTCGGTATCGAGCATCGGATTGACGAAATTCAGTCCATTCCTGACGAGGTAGCGAGTCAGGGCCTGTTCTTCGGCTTCTTCGCCGATCAGGGCGCCGTCGGTCAAAAAGACACCAGCGAAGCCTACGCGGAGTTTGAAATCCCGCTGCTGGTGGACATGCCTTTGGCCAGTGAGTTGACCACGAACCTGTCAGCACGCTGGACGGAAGACGAGTTCTACGGCAGTGCCTGGACCTATTCAGGCAAGCTGGGTTACCGGCCGGTACCGTCACTGTTGTTGCGGGCCACTTACGGAACGTCCTACAGGGCACCAAATTTGCGCGAGAACTTCCTGTTGGGCCAGACAGGCTTCCTGGCGGTTGGTGATCCCTGCGTCGTTCCGGATGCCGCTTACGATCCTTTGAGTGGCTACGACCCGACGTTGGATACGCGTGATGCGAACATCATTCAAAACTGCATCGACATCGGTGGTGTGGACCCAACTTCGCTGGGCTCAAATATCAACGCTTCGTACAGTGTTGAACGTTCGTCCGGCGGCGCGGTGGACTTGCTCGAAGAAACTTCGGATTCCGTCTCTCTTGGTTTCGCTTTCGAGCAGCCGTGGTTCAATCAGTTCAACCTGACAATCGGTTCGACTTTCTACAGCATTGAGTTGACTGATTCGATTGTTGAGCCGTCCGCGCAGTTTATTGTCAACGACTGTTATGGCAGCCCGACATCTGTGCGCAGCGCATTCTGCAGTCGTATTCGTCGCGGCGCAGACGGCTTGCTCGATTTCATCGACGCCGGATTCATCAACCGCGATTCGGAGAAAGTTGAGGGCGTGGACGTAAACGTTGCCTTTGACATGACCGTGCAGATGTTCGGCCGGCCGGTTGATTTCGGCGTGGACGTAATGATGAACCGTTCACTTGCTCTTGAAGAAACTTTCATTGATGACAACGGCAATGTCGATTTCGACTCTGACCAGGGCGAGTTCGGCTTTCCGGACTGGAACGGCAGCATGACGTTGCGAGCGGACTTCGCCGACTGGCGCGCGACCTGGCAGACCCGTTACATTGGTTCAGTTCACCAGGATGCGGCGTTTGTCGATGATTTCGGCAATGCGAACGCTGGCACGGCGGACACCTGTCTTGGCACGGCGGACGGCGATGTTGACTGCCGTGACGTAGGTTTTGCCAATAACTACTTCACGCATAACGCGTCGATTTATTACTACGGTGATGTCTGGACCTTCGGCGGTGGCATACGCAATGTCTTCGATCAGGAGCCACCCATGGTGGATGGCGACGAAGTACTGGCTATCAACAACACGCCGATTGGCTACGGCTATGACATCAATGGTCGTACGTTCTACTTCAATGTGTCTGCAACCTTTGATCTGGGTCTTTGATATCAGCGGGCACCATTGATTCGAGGTAATTGAGGGCCCGCGGTAGTTCACCGCGGGCTTTTTTTTGCTGCAGGTAAACGCAAAGTGAGAGTAGTGCAAATGACTGAATCCAGACTGTTCAGATTATCGTTACTTCTTGTAGTTTTCGGCATGTCGAGCGCAAGTGCAGCGGTGGAGCCCTACCCACTGGAGTACTTCGCGCTGCGCGCCGTAGTCAGTAATGTAGAGCTGTCACCGAATGGCGAGCGTCTCGCATTGTTGAAAATTCCTACGCGGGACGGTAATCCGGTCATCGAGGTTTATGACGCCAGGGATCTGTCGAAAGAACCGTTTCGGGTTAACGCGGACCCCATGGAAATCACGCGCTTCTTCTGGGTAAGTGATTCCAACATTGCGTTTGTTGCGCGACAGAAGATACGCGACAAGATCGAAGGCTTTAATCAGGGCGTCTACGAATTCCGCTTGGCGAACTTCGATGTCGATGCCAGGGATATAGAAACCTTTGACGAGCTGAACGGCACGATCTCGCACCTTCTGCCGAAAGAGCCTGAGAAAATCATTGTGTCCTTTAATCCGGGGGCGGAGCAGGATTCAAAGCTGAAAGAGGCGTTCAGGCCGCGCGCGTATTACGAGTTTGATCTGAAGCGTGGCACCAAGAAGCTGTTGATTCGCGGAAAAATTGATCTTGCGCAGATCGAGTTTGACGGTGATGGCAATCCGTATACTGCGCGCGGCTTCGATATCGGAGCGGGCGAGTTCATCTGGTATTTTCGCCGGCCCGGCGAAAGCAAGTGGTCCGAGATGTTCCGCATGGACGAGAACAGCTTTGAAGACTTTGTTGTCGAAGGTCTCGACGATGCCAAGGCAGGCAACTTTCTCGTTACCGCCCACAACGGCAGTGACAAGTCCGGACTCTGGTCATTTAATCCGGATACCCAGGAGTTCGAGGAGCTCATTTACCGGCGCAATGATGTCAATGTCGCCGGGGTGCGTTTTCACAGCAATAGCTGGACGCAGCCCGACACAATTGCCGGCGTTGTCTACGGAACCGATAAGTACCGGGTCGAGTATTTTGACGAGCTCGAAGGCGCGACAATTGCGCAGCTCGAAGGCCTTATTCCGCATGCCCATGAGATACGCATTACCAGCCGTTCGCGCGACGGCAACAGCATGACGGTCTACAACGAAGGTCCGCGTGACCCCGGTACGTATTACCTGATCAAGGATGCAAAGATCACTACCGTCGGCAGCAAACAGCCGCTGCTTGAATCGGAGAAGCTGGCGGATGTGCGCTACATTTCTTACCCGTCACGCGACGGGCTGACGATTCACGGTTACCTGACAGTGCCCAATGGCGAGCCACCGTTCCCGCTGGTCGTCATGCCGCACGGCGGCCCGTTCGTCTCTGAAGTCGTCGGCTACGACGAATGGGGGCAAATGCTCGCTAACAATGGTTACATGGTTTTGCAGCCGCAGTACCGTGGCTCGACCAACTATGGGCTCAAGCACTTCCTTGCTGCCTTCACGGACGGCAGCGAGGCTGGTTACGGCATGCAGGATGACAAAGACGACGGCGCGCTGTACCTGGTCAAGGAAGGTCTCGCGGATGCCGACAGGATCGCAATGTACGGTTGGTCCTATGGCGGCTACGCTGCTTTGGTTGCCGCGTCGCGTACGCCGCAGATCTATCAATGCGTGCTGGCCGGGGCCGCGGTAGCCGACATGACAATGCAGTTGAATTATTACCGCGACGAACTGCGTGGCGCCGCGAGGATTTCGCAACTGAGCTATCGCGAGGGCGCGATCAATCCTATTGACGAAACCGACAAGATCAATGTGCCCATGTTACTGGTGCACGGTGACGTTGATCAGCGCGTACCACCGGCGCATATGCGTCGTTACCTGAAAAAGCTGGCTGATCTGGAGAAAGACTACCGCTATGTATGGCTTGAAGGTGCTGACCACTTTTACAACACCTTGTTCTTCGATCACAAGATCACGCTTTATCAGAACCTCACGGGTTACCTGAAAAACGAATGCGGACCAGGCGGGCTATAAACGACAAACGCCGTTGCTGTCAGACCAGCAACGGCGTTTGCTAACTGTGCTGTGAATACCGCCAGAAGCGCGGTTCAGAACATTTCGCTGGGACCGAGCTCGGTGTCCGCATGCTCTGAACGGCTTTCGATGAAATCGCCGGTAATCATTTGAGCGTAACTGAGCCCCGGTCCAACCATCGGGTATACGCCTGCATCGGGGTCGATGATGACTTCGAGGAAGGCCGGCCCATCGAAATGAATGAATTCGCGAATGTACTCCGGCAAATCTTCCTTGCGTTCCAGCCGGCGCGCAAACTGATAGCCGTCTGCTTCAGCGGTCTTCACAAAGTCTTTGCGGTGCAGTGACTTGTCACTGGCCGACATCCGTCCTTTGTAATAGAGCTTCTGCCACTGGCGAACCATGCCGTCGCCAAAATTGTTGAGGACCACGACCTTGACCGGCAGACGATAGGTGGTCGCCGTTTCCAGTTCACCGATGTTCATGCGGATACTGGCGTCACCGTCGATATCGATTACGAGTTTGTCACGCTGCGCGAATTGCGCGCCAATTGCCGCAGGCAGGCCGAAGCCCATAGTGCCCATGCTGCCCGAGGTCAGCCAGAGCCGAGGATCGCGGAAATCAAAATACTGTGCGGCCCACATCTGGTGCTGGCCAACACCGGTCGCAATAATGGCTTCGCCGCGCGTGATGCGATTGATTTCTTCAATTACCGCGTACGGCTGGATCAGTGCGCTCTGCCGGTCGTAATTCAGTTTGTATCGGGACTTCAGTTCTGCCACTTCGCCGTGCCAGGTCGAAAAATCCTTGTTGAAGTCGATGCGCTTGCCGTAGGCAAGGACGTCATTCAGGTCGCGTTCGAGTACGCCGACGTGATACCAGCTGACGCTCTTGACCTTGCCGATCTCGGATACGTCGACATCGAAATGCGCGATATGCCGGGCCTTTGGCGCAAAACGGGAGGGGTCGCCGGCCACCCGGTCATCGAACCGCGCGCCGATGGCAATCAGCATGTCGCAGTCTTCAACTGCGTAGTTGGCACTCGCGAGGCCGTGCATACCGAGCATGTGGAGCGACAACGGGTGTGTCGTATCGCTCGCACCAATGCCCATGAGAGTGGTGACCACCGGAATGCCAAACGCGCTCGCAAATTCGCGCATGGCGGCGCTGGCATTGGCATTGATTACACCGCCACCGGCATAAATCAGCGGCCGTTCGGCTTTTTCCAGCATCGCAAACAATCGTCTGCAGGCTTCGTCATTGAGCCGGTTGTCCGTGACATTTTGCAGGCGATTCCGGTAGCCGGTTAATTCCAGTACGCCAACCCCCTGGAACTCGCCTTCCCAATTCTGCACATCTTTCGGAATATCAACGACGACAGGGCCGGGGCGCCCGGTGCGTGCCAGTTCAAAGGCGGTGCGCACGGTGGCCTCAAGCCGGCTGGGGTCGGTGACCAGGAACACGTGCTTCGCCACGGCACCCATGATGGCGGCGACCGGCGCTTCCTGAAAAGCATCCGTACCAATGGCGTTGGTCGGTACCTGGCCGCAAATAACCACTATTGGCACTGAGTCCGCCATGCAGTCGCGAACGGGTGTGACTGTATTGGTAGCGCCCGGACCCGAGGTCACCATTACGACGCCGACTTTGCCACTGGCACGCGCGTAGCCAGCGGCCATGAAGCCCGCACCCTGCTCGTTCGCGGGGACGATCAGCGGGATCGCGGCGCCGCCGGCAGAGTCCTTGTGCAGGTCGTTGTAGCGAAATACCGCGTCATAAGTTGGCAAGATCGCCCCACCGGAATAGCCGAATACGGTATCCACGCCTTCATCAGCAAGGACCTGAACGACAATGTCAGCACCTGTCATGCTGGTTCCGGCGAGTGGATGGTGGGTATTACGCGGTGCGGTTTGTCCGGTGCTCATTAGGTGCCACAAGATCAATGTAACTTTCAGATTTCTCGCGAGTGTTTACTAATTTCTGGTGCATTGCAATACTGGCGCCGCTGGCCGGAATTATGTGCTGAAAGTGCATTGGCCGTTTCAGCAGAATTGAACTCAACACCGGAAACAACAACATGCGTCACGTCATATCAGTATTGCTGCAAAACGAAGTCGGTGCGCTCACACGCATGACAGGCCTATTTTCTACGCGCGGTTTTAACATCGACTCTCTGAACGTCGCACCGACTCAGGATGAATCGGTCTCCCGGGTGACGCTCGTAATCAATGGTTCAGATGCAGCTGTTGCGCAGCTGAATACCCAGCTGGCCAAGCTGGTCGATGTCGTCAATATTCACGATATGACGCTCGGCAAGCACTTCGAGCGCGAGCTGGCCATCGTCAAATTGAAATTACCGGAAGGTGCTTTGCCCAAAGTGCAGGCGCTGGCGCAGAAGTTCGGTGCCGAGATGCTCGACGATTCGATGATCAGTTGCACGCTGCAACTGACCGGAAACCAGAAAGAAGTGGATTCCTTCGTCATTGAAGCGGCGCAGATCGGCAGCTTGTCTGCTGTTGCCCGCAGCGGCAGCGTGGCAGTCTCCAAGGGCGAAGTCACGTTGTCGTCCTACTCCCGGCAACACCGCCTCACGGGCTAGTCGAGCAATGACTGACATCGGCATTGCCGGTCTGCAACGTGTCGTCGTGAAAATCGGCTCTGCGCTGTTGATCGATGGGCACGGGGTGCTGGACCGTCATTGGCTGCAGACCTTGCTCGATGATGTGGCGGATTTCACGGCGAGCGGCAAACAAGTATTGCTTGTGTCATCCGGATCGGTCGCTCTCGGTTGCAGCACGCTGGGCCTGAATCGACGTCGTGCCCGGCTGGAAGAACTGCAGGCGGCTGCGGCCGTAGGTCAGATTCGGCTGGCGCAGGCCTACCAGGAACTGTTGGCGCAGCGCGGCATTGCCGTCGCCCAGATTCTGTTGACGCCGGACGATACCGAGATCAGGCGTCGTTTTCTGAACGCCAGGGGCACGTTGAATAAGCTGCTCGAACTGGGTGCGATTCCGGTAATCAATGAGAACGATACGGTGGCTACGGAAGAGCTGCGTTACGGTGACAACGATCGCCTGGCGGCCCGTGTCGCGCAAATGGTCATGGCGGATGGCTTGATACTGCTGTCGGACGTGGACGGTTTGTTCGATGCCAATCCGCGGGCGAATGACAATGCACAACACATCGCGGAAGTTGCGGAGGTCGATGACGAAGTCATGGCGATGGCCAGCGGCACGGGCAGCGGTCATGGCAGCGGTGGCATGACCACCAAATTGCTGGCTGCACGGATTGCCACGCGCGCCGGCTGCACGACCTGGATAGGCAATGGTGCCATTCCGCACCCATTGCGGGCTCTGGCCAACGGTGCCACCACCACCCGTTTTGTTGCCACAGGAACACCGGCAGCGGCCCGCAAGCAATGGCTCGCCGGAATGCTGGAGTTGCGCGGCGAGCTGCATCTTGATGCCGGCGCAAGCGCTGCGCTGCTGGCCGGCAAAAGCCTTTTGCCCGTTGGTATTGCATCGGTCACTGGCAGCTTTCGGCGTGGCGATGCGATCAGTCTGATCAGCAACGCCGGCCGCGAACTTGGCCGCGGCCTTGCAACCTATGCAAGTGAAGAGGTGGCGGAGATACGCGGTTGCCGGTCGCAGGATATTGAGAACCGGCTGGGTTATCGCGGCCCGGCCGTGGTCGTGCACCGGGACGACCTCGTGCTGTTTGATCAGGCAAACTAGTCTATTAATACATTCGTTTAAAACAGTTGGAACGGCATACAGATGAGTACTGAAATTTCCGGATCGGCACTGGCCGCGACTATGGATGCCCTGGGCGCGGCGGCGCGCAAGGGCGGGCAACGTCTCGCGCAAGCGAGCGCTGCAGCAAGAAACAAGGCGCTGGAGAACGCCGCCGGCCTGGTGCGCGAGCGTCGATCGCTTATTGCGGCCGCGAATGCAAAAGACATGGAGGCTGCGACGCAGCGTGGCCTGAGCGGGGCAATGCTGGACCGGTTGATGCTCGATGATGCGCGTATCGAGGGCATGGCGAGCGGGCTCGAGTCCATCGCCGCACTTCCGGATCCGCTGGGCAATGTGCTTGCGGAATGGGAGCGACCGAACGGCTTGCGTATACAACGGGTCGCGGTGCCGCTCGGTGTCATCGGGATCATTTACGAGAGTCGGCCAAACGTCACTGCCGATGCAGCGGGCTTGTGCCTGAAATCGGGTAATGCCGTGATACTGCGTGGTGGCTCGGAAAGTTTTGCCTCCAGCCGCGCTATTTTCGCCTGCATGACTGACGGTATGACGGCGGCAGGACTGGATAGCGATGCGTTGCAAATGGTGCCGACCACGGACCGTGCGGCCGTCGGCTACCTGCTGTCATCCATGACCAGTTTTGTAGACGTAATTGTTCCGCGCGGTGGCAAGAGTCTGATCTCTCGGGTTCAGCAGGATGCGCGGGTTCCGGTCATCGGTCATCTCGAAGGCTTGTGTCACGTGTACCTGCACGAATCGGCAGACAGTACGATGGCCGCCGACATTGTCCTGAATGCGAAAATGCGGCGAACCGGTATTTGCGGTGCCGCAGAAACGGTGCTGATCGATCGCAGTGCCGCCGAGCGGTTGTTACCGAAGGTGATGGAATTGCTGGTTGATGCCGGTTGCGAAGTTCGCGGTGATGCCGATGTGTGCGCGCTGGACAGCCGGGCGGTGCCGGCGACGGAAGCGGACTGGACCACCGAGTACCTCGATGCAATTATTTCAATACGCATCGTCGATGATATTCGCGCGGCCACAGCACACATCGGTGAGTATGGCTCCGGCCACACGGAATGCATCGTTGCAGAAGACGTTGAAGCTGTGCAGGCGTTTTTCGCATCCGTCGACAGCGCGATTCTCCTGCACAATGCGTCTACGCAATTTGCAGACGGTGGTGAATTTGGCATGGGCGCCGAAATCGGTATTGCGACAGGCCGGATACACGCGCGAGGCCCGGTCGGCGCCGCACAACTGACGAGCTACAAGTACCTCGTGCACGGTGCCGGGCAACTGCGACCCTGATGACCGGTGCGGCGGATAAGTTCGATGCGATCATCGTTGGTGGTGGCATCAACGGTGCCGGCATTGCGCGTGACGCGGCATTGCGCGGTCTCAATGTATTGTTGCTCGAAGCTGCGGATTTCGGTAGCGGTACCAGTAGCTGGTCCAGTCGCCTGATACACGGCGGTTTGCGCTACCTGGAATACGGCGAGATTCCGCTGGTCTACGAGTCCTTGCACGAACGACGGTATTTGCGCCGCATAGCGAGTCACCTGGTACGTCCGCTCAAACTCATCATCCCCTTGTACCGTGGCGGCAAGCGCGCACCGTGGCTGGTTCGTCTGGGCATGATCGCATACGACACGTTGTCCATGGGCAAATCACTGCCGCGTCACCGGATGTTGTCGAAAGAGCAGTTGCTGGCGTTGGTGCCGTCGGTCAATCCGCAGGGATTGCGGGGCGGCGCCAGCTATTACGACGCACAGATCACTTACGCAGAACGCCTGGTTATTGAGAACATCATCGCTGCGGCAGAGGCGGGCGCCGATGTTCGCAATTACCATCAGGTCAGCGGTATCGACTTTTCCACTGAGGGCGAGCACACGGTAACTTTCATCGGTCCTGACGGAGCAAGCCAACGGGCTCATGCGCGTTGCATTGTGAATGCCGCAGGACCGTGGGTTGATCGGGTGCTGGCCGGTACGCAGGCGGGTCAAGCGCGTTTGATGGGTGGCACCAAAGGCAGTCACATTATCACTGCGGCATTCGAGGGGGCGCCGAACGATGCCTTCTATGTCGAAGCCGCGAGTGATGGTCGTCCGGTGTTCATCATTCCCTGGAACGATCAGTACCTTATTGGCACGACCGACATTCGCTTTGCTGGCGACCCGCGTGATGCGTCGGCCAGCGTTGCCGAGGTCGATTATCTGCTGGCGACCGCCAATGCCGTATTCCCGCGTGCAAAATTGACGCGTGCCGACATCAACTATTCCTACGCCGGCGTACGGCCGCTGCCTTACGTGGAGGAGGGGCCGGAATCCGCGATTACCCGCCGCCACATCATTCATCGTCATGCGGGCATTGCGCACGGCATGCTGTCGATCATCGGCGGCAAACTGACCACCTATCGCAACCTTGCCGAGCAGGTGGTCGACAGTATTGAACGTACTCTCGAGCGAGCAAGTTCGCGCTGCGTTACGGCAAGCACAGCGCTCCCCGGTGGCGGCGACCGGCAGTCGGCAGAAGAAACACTGGCGACCCTGACAGGTCTGCCGGAACCGTTGCGTCAGCGTCTGCTGGCTGTGTACGGTTCGCGGGTTGCGCGCCTCGTTGAGCTGTGCGAGGGGTCGCCGGAATTACTGGTGGGTATGGATTCGGGTTTTCTGGGTGCCGAGGTGGCCATGGCGGTGCGCGACGAATTCGCCTGCACGCTCGTGGATATTTTGCACCGGCGGCTCATGCTTGGTTTGGCCGCTGATCAAGGTCGGGCCGCCGCGGCCGGTGTAGCGGCTATCGCTGCCACAGAGCTGGGCTGGGATGCCGCGCAGACCCGCCAGCAACTGGCCGGGTTGACCGAGTACAACCAACGCTTGCAGCCGGGAGTGGGCAAGCAGGACTAAGCGCTGTGCGACGGCGCTGGAGCGGCAAGGGTTGCGTGATGCAGGAGGCGACGGCCTGCAGGCAATAGGGCATTGGCTGGAAATACGCGGGCGTAACCGGCTCGCCGAGCCTACGCTGCTGAATGTGCTGCCAGCCGAAGGTGCGTCGGCGAGCGTAGCTTGCCGGCGTAACCGGACCGCACTCGGGATCCGGAGTGCAGTCCGGGCGGTTTCTCTATAATGCAGCAATGAATTGCTAAAGGTTGTTCAAAAAGTCAATATGTTCAAGTATTTACATCTTCCCCTATGCCTGTTCGTGGCACTCTTCCAGCCGCTCGGAAGCCGTGATGCCGTAGCAGCCGATACGCCGTCAGAGTCGTCGCCCGGGGCCGCGGCGCGGCCCCGCATCGGGCTGGTACTCGGCGGTGGCGGTGCGCGAGGTGCCGCGCACATCGGTGTGCTGCGCGAACTTGAACGGCTTCGTATACCGATAGACGCAGTAGCGGGGACCAGCATGGGCGCGATCGTGGGTGGTCTTTATGCGGCCGGCAAGTCGCCGGCCGATCTTGAAGAAATCGTGTCGTCACTGGACTGGAGCGGATCGTTCAATGACCGCACCGCACGGCGGGACCTGCAGTTTCGCCGTAAGCAGGACGATTCGGCCTACCCGATTCAGTTTGAACTGGGCTTGCGTGACGGCCGATTGCGTTTGCCGCGAGGTTTGATCCAGGGCCAAAAGCTGGGTCACATATTGCGCGAGCTGACCCTGGCGACAGCCGCGATCGAAAGCTTCGATGACTTGCCAATTCCATTTCGCGCGGTGGCCTCGGATATCGCGACCGGAGAAGCGTACGTCATGTCGTCGGGTGATCTGTCTCGAGCGATGCGCGCCAGCATGTCGGCACCGGGCATATTTTCGCCGGTCGTTGTTGCAGGCCGGACCCTGGTCGATGGCGGGCTGGTGGGCAATGTACCGGTAGAGACCATCCATGCAATGGATGTTGACGTCGTGATTGCTGTCGACGTCGAGTTTCCGTTGTATGCGCCCGATCAGTTGGATTCCGCGCTAGGCATAACGGCGCAAATGTTGACGATACTGATTCGCAAGGAAACCATGCGGCAATTGGAAAGCCTCGATGACAATGACATTCTGATCCGGCCGGAGCTGGGTGAATTCGGTTCCAGTAATTTCGCCGAAATAACCGAGGCCATTGAGCCGGGTGCCATCGCGACCCGCGAACTGGAAGACAAGTTGAAGCCGTACTCGCTGGATGAAGCAGCGTGGCAACAACACCTCGCGGCTCGCAAGTTGGAAACGCGCCCGCCGCCGACTCTTGATTTCGTGCGTGTCGTACACGGTGCCCCGTTGTCCGCACGGGTTCTCGAGTCGCGCCTGAATACGCAGGCGGGTGACCCGCTGGACCCGCAACAGCTGGCTGAAGATGCGGCCAATTTGTACGGACTGGATCTGTACGAATCCGTTGACTACCGGATCGTCCGCGACGGCGCCGAAACCGGGGTAGAGTTCGACGCCCAGCCCAAGTCGTGGGGCCCCAACTACCTGAATTTTGGCATCCAGCTGGAAGATGATTTCGAGGGTACAACGGCCTTCAATTTGTCGGCGCGGCTGACCCGCGCAGGCGTCAACCGACTGGGAGCGGAATGGCGTACCGATGTCCAGGTTGGCACTGAGCCATTGCTTGTTTCCGAGTTCTATCAACCACTCAGTTTCGATGCGCGCTACTTCGTCGCGCCCCGAATCGAATTGCACCAGGAGAATTTTCGCACGTTCTCCGGTGAGGACCGCATTGCGCGCTACCGGGTTTCCGATTCCCTGTTTGGTATCGACGTCGGTCGCGAGCTGGGGCGCTGGGGCGAGTTTCGTATCGGCGCCTTTCGCGGCGCCGGTGAGGCGCGCCTGAAAGTCGGCGATCCGGTGTTGCCCAATATCGATTTCGAGACGGGCGGCATTTTCGCCAACTTCGCCGTGGACACTCTGGATAATGCGCAAATTCCATTGCACGGTTCCCGTGTGAACCTGCGCTGGGAGATGTCGCGCCCGGGTCTGGGCGCCGATAATGAGATTGACACGGTCATGACCGAACTCATGACGGTCAACACCTGGGGCCGGCATACCGTATCTCTGGGGCTCGATTTCAGTACGACTATTCAATCCGCCAATGAAGTGCAGAATTTCTTCCCACTCGGTGGCTTTTTGCGGATGTCCGGATTGGCACGAGGAGAAATCAGTGGTCCACACGCGGGGCTTGCACGCCTGGTCTGGTACCGCCGTTCGGGAGAGACGGGTGGGGGACTGGTCGATTTTCCGCTGTATATCGGAGCGTCCGTCGAGGCCGGAAATGTGTGGCAGCAGCGTTCGGACATCAGTACCGGATCATTGTTAATGAGCGGCAGTCTGTTCGTTGGCCTCGATACTTATTTCGGGCCCTTGTACATCGTCGGGGGTATGACCGAACGCGGCAAATCCAATTTCTACTTGTCGCTGGGCGCGCCACCGCGATAGATCGCGGGGCCAGCTCGACCGGGGATCAACGAATGATTTTTTCCAGCACCTGGGTGGGCGTGTCGGTTCGCCGATAGTACATATGCCGCTGTGCAATGTCGTCGTAGGCACGATCACGCTCAGCTTCTGTTGCATACCAGCGTACGCGCTGCCAGTCATCGCCTAACAACCGTTGAAACGTGTCCCCCGACGGGAGTGAAATACGTATGCCGTATTTCTTTTCCATGCCGGCTTTTTGCGGCTCGACGAGATTGTGTTGATGGCAGTAGTTCACGTGCAATTACCTGGTAAGAAACAGCTGCGGCAATTATATAGATGACCGCTGCCAACAACCACGTTCAATTGCGCCGAATGCGATCCCCGGCACCCTCGCGATCGGCCCAGCCCAACAGGCGCCGCGTAACAAACAGATAGACACGCTTGCCCGTCGCTTTCCAGACTCTGGCCAGCAGCGACGGGCTGTCGAGGATGGCGCGTTCGCGACTCGTGAGCCTGTGCGGCAGATAGGTTCGCTTGTGCTTGAGCATGTGTCGCAGATCCTCGCGGGCCAGCAGCCGGAACAGCCGGCCACGTTGCGGCGAGTACCACGCGAGCTGGAAATCGATAACGGCTGGCTGGCCTTCCGGCGTCACCAGCCAGTTGGGTTCTTTGGCGAGATCGTTGTGGACAACACCGAGGCTGTGCAGGCGCCGCAATAAATGCAGCGCATTGCGAAAATAATCCGGGTGTGCGGGGCGAGCCACTTGCATCGGCTTACCGTTAAGGTAGCTGCGCAGCAGTACGTCATCGTCGCTGTGCAATAACTCTGGGACACCGCTAAGGCCGTCGGTCGCGGCCAGAGTGCGGGCCTCGCGGGCCATGAGCCGTCGCGCCACCCAGCGGGTCCACAGCGGGGCGCTGCTAACGTCGCGAATAATGCGTGGACCGCTGTCCGAGTACTGCAGCCGCACTTCCCCAAACAGGTCTCTTTTCAATAACTTGTCGTCTTGGCGGGGCATCATTTATGGTGTCGGGACAGCCACTTCGGCGGCGAATGTGCCAAACTGCGAAGAATACACTACGGCGACGTAAGACCTGACGAATGAGCGAAAAGCCGGAAACTCCCAAAGCGAGCCCAAGCAATAACGACGCTGATTTTTTCAACGTTGGGCCACCACTGCACCCGGTGCGCGGTGGTTACGTGCGAAGGCCTGCAGACGATGCATTGTACGCCGCGATTTCGGCTGGCCGTTATGCGCACGTGTTGGCGCCGGCGCGTAGCGGCAAGTCCAGCCTAATCGCCGCAACTGCGGCGCGGTTGCGCAATCATGGTTACAAAGTTGCAGTACTTGATCTGGCGCAGATCGCGGAACGCGATGGCGGCAGCGACGCCGGGCGCTGGTACTACAGTATCGCCTACCGTTTGTTGCGGCAGTTGCGGCTGAAAGTCGACTTGCAGGATTGGTGGCAGGACAAGGCAATACTCAGCAATCGGCAGCGACTCGTCGAGTTTTACATCGAAGTTGTCCTGCAGAATATCCGCGAGACAGTCGTTGTCTTCGTTGATGAACTGCAGAAGCTGGAGAACCTGCCATTCAGTGAACATCTGTTGCCGAGTATTCGCGCCGCGCACAACGCACGGGCGACGGACCCGGATTTTCAACGCCTGAGTTTCGTGATGTGCGGTGAATGCGATACCGAGGCCTTGGCAGGCGATCCGGCGTTGTCACCGTTCAGTGTTTCCAAGGCCATCGTGCTCGACGACTTTTCACGTACAGACATTGATTTGTTTGCCACAGAATTGAACCTTCCCGGGGTGCAAGCGCGCACCGGCCTGGATCGTATCTGGTACTGGACAAACGGTCAGCCGTATTTGACGCAGAAGTTGTGTCGCGCACTCGCACGTAGCACGGTGCACGGCAATGTTGAAGAGCAGGTGGACAGGATCGTCTATCAGCAACTTGCCGGCAGAGCCGCGCTGCACAACGAACCACATATGAATCACATTCACCGCCGCATCGTGCGTGACCGGCGGGATTTCGAAGCGATGCTGAATCTCTACGGTCGCCTGCGAAAGGGGCTGGAGGTGGTCTACGAACCGTCCTCAAGACAGCAACGCAAGCTGCTGGCGGTCGGGCTGATCGTTGTATCGGATGACGGTGGGCTGGCCGTGCGCAACCGGCTGTATGAATCCGTATTTACTGCCAAATGGGCCAACCGTAACCTGCCGCTGCATTGGCGGGGCCCCGCTTTGGTGACTGCGTTGATTGTAGTGCTGATTGCCGTGCCTTTCTGGTACACGCAGTTGTTGCCGAAGCCGTACATGCGGGTCTTGGTTTCGCCAACGTTGCCGTTGGAGTCGATCGCCGATGCTTGGCAAAACCTGCGCTCGTTTCCCGGTCATTCGGAAACGGCGGACCGCCTGTACCTGAATTTGCTCCGTAGCCGGGCCGGGATGGCCAGCGATCCCGAGGCAATATTGCAGGTTGAAGCCTATGCGCGGGCAATGCCGGAGAACGAAGCATTCGCCGGTGAAATCGTTGCCGGTTTTTGGGATCGAGAGGTCCAGCGCCAGATGCGAATGGAACGCCGGGATGCTGCATTGCTGGCCGCATTGGAAGCCTTGGTCGTCGCCACACCGGATCGGCGTCGACGCGCGGCTTCTTTGCTCGGGGATGACTACCCGCAGCTCGTGGCCAGCCTCGAAGGCGCCATTGGCGACCGACTGTTCTTCAATCCACGGGACATGTTGTTGAGCTACGTAAAGGGTGCGCAGGTTTCCCAGTGGTCTTTGCAAAACGGACAGTTGCGGGCACGTGAATCGTGGAGCATTTCATCGCTGGAAGTGACTCCGTTGGTCAGGCGGGTTGTGGTGGATCGCAACGCGCAGGTGTCACGTATCGGTTTGTCCGTCAATATCAGCCACGCGCGGCTCGATGACATTCGATTGAAATTGATTGCGCCCTCCGGGCGCACTGTTGAGCTGGAATTCGACGCAGAGCGTTCAGCGGCGAATGAGGACACCGTATTTCGCGCGGACAAGCTGTTACCGCTGGTCGGCGAGCCTATCGCCGGCACCTGGTCGCTGACTGTCCGGGATGAAGCGACGGGTGTTAGCGGTCACCTGATTGGCTGGAATCTCAATCTCAATTCTCAGGTAATAGTTGAGAGCTTTGATCGTGGTCTCGATATTCCGGCGCCGATCGAGCGCGAGTCCGACAATATCTGGTTCAGTAGCGATGGCCGTTACGCCGTCGCGCGGGCATTGCACAGCGACAGCGCTCGCATGTGGGACCTCCGTAATGCGCGGCCGGCGCGGACGATTGCGGTACCGGCGGACGAACGGGTAATCGGGCTTAGCGCTAATGCCAGCTATCTCGTCACCGTTGCGCAGAACAACCTGCACCTGTGGCGAATGGTGAACGGCCGCCGTGAGGCGGTCATTGAAGCCGAAGTTGGCGGTGCACAGGTTGAATTGACCGCCGATGGTCGGCATGTGTTTGTCGCCCGACGTGGCGAACCGGAATCAGAGTTTCGCCTGTGGTCGCTGGAGAATCGTGCGACTGTGGCCAGCTTGCGCATTGCAGGCTCGCCGGCGCTGGTCGCAATCGACGCTAATGGCGAGCGGCTTGCGGTGGCCGACTACGATCGGGCTGTGCGGGTCTGGAATTTGCGTACCAACGAACAACTCGCACAGCTGGACTTGCATGCACAGGCGAGTGAAATCCGCATGTCAGCGCCCGGTGATGCGCTGGCGATTGTGCATGGCGAACAAGGTGTTTCGCTCTGGCATATCGATTCGGCCGAGGAGCCGTTGTTGATTGAACGCGGCGTCGGTCGCTGGCAGTTGCGCTTTTCCCCATCCGGCTCGAAGCTGGTTGCCGGTAGCCCGCGACGCGGCTACCAGATTTTTCGCAGCAGCGATGGCGCGATGGTGGGCCCGGTGATTGACGCCGGCGTAGCCGCGGATTCGGAACCGCTACTTGCCTTCAGTTTCGACGAAGACCTGTTGCTGACCGCCGGCAACACCGACCGCGCGCGCTACTGGCAGTTGCCCGTAACGCCTTCCGCGACCGATGCGGCGGCGCTGACTGAGGTCGATAACGGGCATCGTTTGTGGCGGGATTCCGGCGATTCCCCGGCCGTTATTTCCGCGGGTGGTCAGCATATCGCGATTGCTGATCGCGAGGGGCATGTGCACGTGCTCAATGCCCACGCGAGCATTGAGGATATTGCCAGGGCCAGCGATGAGTTGAACTTCGTCGGTCACCAGGGGGCGATACTCGGTCTCGCGTTCAACCGTGACGGTACTTTGGTCGCCAGCGCCGGTGTTGACGGCACTGTACGCGTTTGGGACGTAAGCTCCGGTCTGCCGCGGCCGTATCACACGAATGCGGCAGCAGGCGGTGTTCGGCAATTGGCGTTTTCCAATTCAGGTGACCGCCTCGCGGTTCTTTCTGACCGCCGCATCGCCGTCGTGAACGTTGCCGACGGTGTCCTGCTTGCCGACCTGGATCTTGGTGAACTGCACACCAGTATCGCCTTCGACAACAATAATGATATCTACATAGGCGCAGAGCGCGGAACTTTACGCAGCCTGGTGCGCGACCGGGTAGGCAACTGGACGTTGCGCAATGTCTGGTCCGGTACGCAGCCGTTGCGCCGGATTGGCGCGTCCGCCGAGCGGCCGTTGCTGGTAATTGTCGATGCAAGCAACCAGGCATTGCTGCTGGACTTGCAGAGTGGTCAGGTTGGAGAGGCGCGCCTGCAGTTGCCTGACACGGTCACCGATGTACTGTTTTCCCCAAGCAATTCACGGGTCCTGTTCAAGACCCGTCGCTGGGTGCACCGGGCCTCGGTCAACACGGTCGGTCTGACCTGGCGCGAAGCTGCGCGTACGCCAAACGCTATAACCGGCTCGCAGATCGTCATGGATCAGGCTGTCGTCAATGGCAGCGAACAGGCTTTGTTAGACCCGTTGGGTGACCGGGTGCTGGTGTTGACCAGGGATGCGGGTTTTGCTCAAGTTGCGGAAGTTTCATTGCTCAACGATGCTGGCCCGTTGTTATTCGGATCGCGCGAAGACCTGTTGGCAGAGTGGCGGCAAAAACTGGGTTACGTTGACACAGCCGTAGTGCCTGACCGTCCGCCGAATTAGTGGTTTCTATCGGTCATCGCCACGCAAGGTTCTAACCAGCAGTTCCATGCGCGCGGCTGTCGCGTCTCGCGCTGGCACCGCGTTGCCGATGCGCAAGCTCACTGCCGCTAACAAGCGGATTGGTATCGTACGCAATTGACCGCGGCGGCGACTGAACCAGCTCCCCCACAATCCGCCGAGTGCCAGTGGCACCACCGGCACGGGCCGTCTTTCCAGGATTCGTTCCATACCCGGACGAAACGGGTGAACATGGCCATCGCGGGTTATTGCCCCCTCCGGGAAGATGCAAACCAGATTGCCAGCCATTAACTCCTTGTCTATACGCTCGAAACTTTCTTCAAGGAGTTCAGCATTCTCTCGCGCTGACGCAATGGGAATCGCTTTAGCCGTATCGAATACGAACCGCAACAAGGGGATCTGGAAAATTTTGTACCACATGACGAAGCGCACCGGCCGACGGACGCACGCTCCTATGATCAAAGCATCAACATAGCTGACATGGTTGCAAACCAGCAGGGCCGGCCCTTCCTTCGGAATATTGTCGAGGCCACTGGCGCGAATCCGGTACAAGGTGCTGACCAGAATCCAGACAAGGAAGCGCATCAGGAATTCCGGCAACAATGTGTAGATGTAAATGGCCACCACCGCATTCATGGCAGCGAGTACCAGGAAAAACTGCGGTATCGTTACGCCGGCATTCAACAGTATCAGTGCGAGCAGCGCGGCAATCACCATGAACAACGAGTTGATGATGTTGTTGGCAGCAATGATGCGCGACAAGTGAGTCCGTTCCGCACGGTCCTGAATCATCGCGTACAACGGCACGCTGTAAAACGCGCCGAATGCGCCGAGCATTACGATGTCGAAAAGCACTCGCCAGCTGCCGGCGCGAGCAAGAAATTCGGCTACCGTACTGACCGCAGAGATTTGTGCTATGGGTTGCGCGAAATAGAGGTCAATGGCAAACAGGCTGAGACCGATGGATCCGAATGGCACCAGTCCCAGTTCAATGCGCCGTCCGGACATGCGTTCGCACAGCAAGGACCCCGCGCCAACACCAACGGCAAACGCGACCAGCAAGACTGTGGTGATTTCCTCGTTGCCGTTGAGAATTACCAGTGTATAGGCAGGGACCTGTACGGTGACGGCGGTGCCGAAAAACCAAAACCACGAAATACCCAGTATGGACAGAAAGACACTGCGCTCCTCGCGCGCGAAAGCGACCATGCGCCAGGTTTCTGTCCAGGCATTCCAGTTCAGAGTCAGGGCAGGGTCGACGGCGGGTGTAGGCGGTATGCCGCGACTGGATACGTAACCAAACGTCGCCACCGCCAGCAGGCAGGTGCCGATCAGCAGTTGATTGCCGCTGTCTGTTGCGACCGATATACCGCCGACAATGAGACCGAGAATGATGGCAACGTAAGTGCCGGATTCGACCAGCGCGTTGCCGCCAATCAATTCCTCTGAGCGTAGTTGTTGCGGCAAGTAGGCGTACTTAAGCGGCCCGAACATGGTGGACTGGCAGCCCATAAGGAATAAAACAAACAGCAGCGACTTGTAACTGCCGTTCAGGAAAGCGAACGCAGCAAGGGTCATCAATACGATCTCTACGATCTTGATGATCCGAATAAGCCGGGATTTCTCGTATTTGTCGGCTATCTGGCCAGCGGATGCAGAGAACAGAAAAAACGGCAGGATGAACAACGCGACGGCGACGTTGGCCAGCAGGCTCGCGTCCATACCGGCGACCAGGGTCGCCTGAAAGGTCACCAGGATCACGAGGCCATTGCGAAAAATATTGTCGTTGAAGGCGCCGAGAAACTGGGTCAGAAAAAACGGTGCGAAGCGACGCTGTCGCAACAGCGCGAACTGGTTGTTATTAGACAAAACTTCGTCTCTCGCTGTGTCAAGGCGGGCTCACTATAACAGCCAGCAGGTTTTCCGGACTACCACCGCCGTCCCGGAGTGGCTACAGTGCCGCGCGCCGAAACGCGGATGGCGAGGAGAGCTCTGAATAGTCAAAATATGGCAGGAATTGGCCGGTCATCGCTGGCAGTTGCCAGTGGTGAGCGCTGCGGTAGTCCGCAAAAGCATTGTCAAACCTATGACGCAGCGCATATTGTCAGTGCCGACGGGATGCTATGATCCACCCACGCTGCCGCATGTCAGTCAGAAGTAATGGAGTATTCCGGGATGAGACGGGCCGCACCGCCAAGGGCAATTTTCTCCGCAATCAATTTGTGCGTCGTTTTGGCGATCAGTGCTTCCTGTAGTCAGGAGCCGCCGCCGCGCACGGTTGTTGAGTTTGTCGACAATCCGCGCCTGCTTGAGGCCACGATGGTCCGTTGTGCGCAAAACCGGGCGGAACTGCGGTATACCCCGGAATGCCTGAATGCCCGTGAAGCGGTCAACAGGATTGCAGCGAACGAAGAAGCGGCGCGGCGATCGGAACTGGATGCCCAATCGGTGCGCAAGCGCGAGGCATTGCGACGGGCACAGCAGGCAGCTGCGGAAGCCAGGGAGCGAGCCGCTGAATACGAGCGTCAGCGTGAAGAGGCCGAATACCTCGGTCAATTCGAACCTGTTGCGGAACCCATGCCCGGTACCGTGGAAGGCGGCGCGATGCCACCGGCCACCGGCCCTGGCGAGCAAGATGCGCCTCTGGAGTTTGTCGCTCCGGATCCGGTGATTGAAGAAGTGCTACCGGATTCACAGCAAGACGGTGCGGCTGGCGATGATTCGGGGCAAAGTCTGGAAGCCGTGCGCGAAGAATTGCAGCGTCGCCAGCAGCAGGACAATCCCTGACCGTATCAGTGCCGCGAGCTGGCAAGCTATAGGTGCGTGTGCGGTCGTGTTGCCGGACTCGCATGTCTGCTGTTAGCTGGAGGCCGTTATTCGGCCGCTGGTCGCGGAACAGGCATGCTGCGAACGTGCAGATCGCGTTGCGGGAAGGGGATCTCAATGTTCTCGCTGGCAAACGCCTTGTATACGGCGATATTCAGTTCGTGCAGCATACGGCCCCGGTTCACAGGCAGGTCGATCCAGCAAAGCAACTCGAAGTTCAGGCTGGAGTCACCGAAGGCGCGAAACCGCACCCGTGGTGCGGGAGCACGACAAACTTCCGGGTGTTCTTCGGCAACACGTTCCAGGCAGGCAATTACTGCATCGATATCGCTGCCGTAAGCAACGCCAACGGCGACGCGAATCCGGTGCGCTGAATTCGGCCCACCTGCCTCGTTGATAATTTTGTTGTTGCCAATAATGGAATTGGGAACAGTGATCTCGACATCGTCTCGGGTCAGTATCCGGGTGCTGCGCAGCCCAATGTGCGTGACCTGACCGCGTTCGCCTGACTCAAGAATGATGAAGTCGCCGATCTTGTACGGCGCATCGGCAATGATCGACACACCGGCGAACAGGTTGGACAAGGTGTCTTTGGCGGCGAAGCTGAGTGCAAGACCTACGATACCGGCAGACGCCAGCCAGGCAGTTGGGTCGATACTCCATGCTTCCAGTATGAAAAATACCGTCAGCGCGAATAGCGCTATCTTAATGACAGTTTCGGTTAGCGACACTATGTTCGGCTGCATAATGCCTTTACTGCCGCTGCGTGCCATTGCTGAAAGGAACAGTGTTGTTACGCGCAGTATGAAGCCGTACCAGATAACGATCGCTATCGATTTGAGAATGCCCAGCGTGATGAATTCGACCGTAGCCGCCATGCCGATGCGCAACGTCGCGAGACCGAGGCCCGCCAAAACGAACGACATGAACACCGGCCGGTGAATTTGTGCGATCAGCTCATCGTCTATCTGGGTTTTCGAGCGGCTGGCAATCTGCGCAACGGTACGGAAAATCAGAATATCGGCAATTTTTCCGGCAATAAGGAATGCGACAATGATCGCCAGCGCTTGCAGGTATACATTGGGACCGAGCATTTCGGCCCAGCTGTCAATCCGCTCGATGTATGTCTGCACGGTTTCTATTTACTTCTCATAGTGGCAGAAGCTCGTCGTTGGCTCATTGCCGTTGCCAGGAATAATGAGACGACGGAGCACACTGGATTCTGCGGCTTAAGGTTCGTCCGGATCAGCAATACCGAAAGTCCGAACACGGGGTTCTTGCGGTGCGTTGGGTGCTCGCTGGGATGTGCCCGTGTCCATACCGGGTTGAGTCGGCAATCTTTGCGTCTGTGCGCTCAGTATTTGCACAAAGTTATTGGCAACCGCCGGCGCCATGTTGCCGGGACTCGCGAATATCTGGTCAGGCGTCAGGCTGGCTGAGCCGTAAAACGCGGCGTTGGCCTTCTTGTCTATAGTGACGCCGGAGCCCTCGAGTGACACGCCCGCGAACAGGCCGCGACTGCGCGAATAGGAATAGACCTCGGCTTCAAACTGGATGTCGGTAGCAACACCGGTTTGTCGGCCAACCGGGCCGGCCGCAACCGATGCGTCAGCGCCGAGCGTCAGTTTGCCACTGGCAATCCCGTCCACACCGCGTCTGGATTTGAACACGAGGATGACGTCGGTTGATTGCGCGCCGATCTGCCAGCCGATGCTGCCGCCGGTAATTGTGATGAATGCCGGATTGCTCCAGCTGCCGTCGTCCTGGCGTACCACCACAACCCCCTTGCCGCGGCGGGCGCCGAGACCAAAGCCGATTTTGACAACATCCGGAATGACAGCGACGGCATAAGCGCGCGCGAGCAATGACGGCGGCACGCCCTGTTCAGGAATGCGCAGGAACTGATCAACGACGTCGGTGGCATCGGCCACTCGGTTTTCCTCGCGGGTTGCCGCTGACGCAGGTAAAGCGAAGACCAATGTAAGGATGGTGAGCCACAGAATCAGGCGAGTATTCATGTTATCTGTCCGTCATTTATCGACTGTGTACGCGCCGCGCGTACAAGGAGTTGGTGCGTCGAAGCGGCCGTAAGTTCCCGCGTATCATACTGTAATTTGGCGGACACCTCACGGCGTGTCTATGTGTCGCTCGACATCCAGCGGTGGCAGCGGGCAGTCCAGCGACGCACACACCGTGCGCAAGAGCTCCGCTTCACTGACGTTAAGTTGTCGGTCAGAGCTGATTGTTGCGGCCAATGCCTGAACCATGCTTTGCCGTGCGGCATTGTTCATGTGTTGCAGGACATCCAGACTGCGGCCGGTGGCCTGTACCGGATTCTCCGGTGCTTGGTAAGGCGTATTGGCGGCCCAGTCACCGAACACGTTGATGCCGCACTGGTAGGCTTGCTGACGGTCAGCGTCCGTCAGGTTGCCGGCGTGCGCGACTATCGCGACAAGCTCCAGAGCCGCGGCACGAACGTCGCTGCGCGATGCTCGTTGTTTGCTGCGCGTAGCCGGTGCGAGTGCGTCGCCCAGATTCAGTTTCAGGATTCGGAACAAGCAGAACTCGTGCAGTGCAACCTGACCGTCCAGTTCTATCAGCCGTCGACTCAGGTCAAGCAGATACTCGAGGCGTTGCACGGGTAGTTGGCGGAGCGTCGGAAAGGCGATTTCGAGCAATGGCAATCGCCACTGCGCGCTGCCGGCCGCCAGTTCATTGTGATAGCGTCGAATCAGTGCGCTTCGTTGCGTGCCGAGTTGTTGCTCAAGTACATCGAATGCGTTGGGCGATGCAGCCGCGTCACGATTGATAAACAGTGCCAGTGTCAGCAGCATCGCGCTGTCCACCGAGTGCGCCGCGCCGTACAGGGAGTCGGGGATCGCGATGCGTAGCGCGCCGGCAAACAACACGTGTTGTAACGTCGGATTGCCTATCGTGTCGGTGATAGCCGCGCCAGGCGTTGCTTCGGCGGCGCCGGCAAACCCGGCGGCACGACCATCCGTACCTTCATCGATCGCCTGTGGTGTTACCGGCATCGTGACCGCTTGCAATGACTCTGCAGAAAATTGCGGCTGCAATGCCTGGATGCGTGCAAGCAATGGTGGGTGCGTTGCAAACAGCGATGTGAATTTTGCGCCGTGGGCGAACAGCATATGGCTGACTTCTTCCGGGTCGGTCGCTTGCAAGTACGATTGCTGCTGGTAGCCGGCAATTTTCTTCAAGGCATTGGCAATGCCGTCCGTTTGCCGGGTGAATTGTACGGCGGAGGCGTCAGCAAGAAATTCACGTTGCCGGGAAACCGCGGCTTTGAGCAGCCGGGACATGAATACACCAACGCTGCCGATTACAACCAGCCCGACACCGATAATCAGCACAGCCGCTGTGCCCGATCCACGACCGCGGCGGCTGGAGACGATGCGTCCACGGTAACTGCCGCGCAAGATAAGGCGACCGATCAAGCCGAGAACCATGATGCCGAACAGTACGCCCATCATGCGTATGTTCAGGCGCATGTCGCCATTCAGGATGTGACTGAACTCGTGAGCGACCACCCCCTGGAGTTCGTCGCGGCTGAGGAGTTCCAGCGTACCGCGGGTGACCGCAATCGCAGCGTCACCGGGTGTGAAACCAGCGGCGAACGCATTGATGCCGGCTTCCTGTTCCAGTACGTAGATCTCCGGTACGGGAACGCCGGAAGCGATCGCCATTTCCTCGACAACATTGCGCAGGCGCCGCCGCAGCGGGTCGGAAACGTCCGGTGACACCAGCGTGCCACCAAGGTCGCGGGCGACCCTGCCGCCGCCGCTTGAGAGTCGCGCGGTCTTGTACAAAGTGGCGCCAACGATTAGCAGCGCCGTGCACAGGGCAGCAAAGATCAGGATGATCGGGTCCGGCGCCTGCATGTTGCTGTAGAGCGCAATCGCAACCAGTGCGGTGACGCCCGCAATGATCAGCAGGGTTGCCGCGATGTACGCGATGATCAAGCGTCGCGTACTGCGCCGGGCGCGCTCCTGGGCGTCAAAAAAATTCATGGTGCTATCGCACGGTGATCAGGACACCGGACCAGTGAGGCTCGCAAGTCAGGAGAACGAGACCTCTGGGACGGCGCGCTTTTCTTCGGATTCAATCTCAAGAAAGCTCGCTGTTTCGAAGCGAAACATCCCGGCAATTATGCTGTTCGGGAAATTTTCAACAGCATTGTTGTAGGCAAGAACGCTGTCGTTAAAGGCCTGGCGGGAAAATGCCACCTTGTTTTCAGTGCTGGAAAGTTCTTCCTGGAACTGCATCATGTTTTGATTGGCTTTCAGATCGGGATAAGCTTCGGCCAGCGCGAACAATCGGCCCAGGGCACTGCCGAGCGCGCCTTCGGAGGCACCGAGTTCCTTGATGGCCGCTGCGTTAGACGGGTCGGCCTTGGCGCTCTGCAGGCTCGAAACGGCTGAATTGCGCGCTTTGATAACGCCTTCAAGGGTTTCGCGTTCGTGCTTCATGTAGCCTTTAACCGCTTCCACAAGGTTGGGAATCAGGTCATGGCGACGGGTCAGCTGGACATCAATTTGCGCGAATGCGTTCTTAACCCGGTTACGCGAGTTGACCAGGTTGTTGTAGATGCCTATTGCGTACAAGACTACCGCGACAACTATCGCGAGGAAGATCAGAAATGAAATCACTGTCGGGCTCCCGTGGGCGGAATATCGCCGGAAAGCATAACTCCCGTTACTCCGTAACGCTAGCCGTTGTTTTGCTTGTGTTTTCCAGTGTCCCGACGGTCGCCACCGCCGAATGGCTGGGGGCGACCCGAGCGCAGATGGGTACGGAAGTGCGCGTCTACCTGTGGCATGAGAACAAGGAGCACGCCAGTCTCGCGGCGGAAGCCGTGTTTACGGAGATCGCGCGCATCGAAGCGCTGATGAGCACTTACAAGGAAGACAGCGAGATTTCGGCGGTAAATCGTGACGCGGCAATGAGTGGCGTTCCGGTCGGCGACGAATTGTACGAACTTGTCGTTCGCTCGCTGGATATCTCCGTACTGACCCGCGGGGCGTTTGATATCACGTATGACAGCGTGGGACAGCACTACGATTTTCGGGCTGGCGAGCACCCGGACGAAGACACTTTGCGTGCGTCCCTGCCTAAAATTGACTATCGGCTGGTCAAGCCACGGGCCAGTGACCGCAGCATTCGGTTTCTTGCAGCGGGTGTCCGGATCAACCTTGGCGGAATTGCCAAGGGCTATGCCGTGGAGCGCGGCGTCGCGATCTTGCGGCAACTGGGCATCAGCAACGCGATTGTCACTGCAGGAGGGGATTCCCGTCTGCTCGGTGACCGGCGCGGGCAGCCCTGGGTAGTGGGTATCCAGAACCCGCGTGCCGACGACGAGGTGACTTTGCGCATACCACTGGTGGATGAGGCGGTATCGACCTCCGGCGACTACGAACGTTATTTCATGGAAGACGGTAAGCGCTACCACCACATCATTTCACCCGTCACCGGTGAGCCCGCGAACGGCGTCCAAAGCGCCACGATCGTTGGTCCGGATGCCGTCATGACGGATGCCTTATCGACCTCCGTGTTCGTCATGGGTGTCGACAGCGGTTTGCGCCTTATAGCTACTTTGCCCGATTACGAAGGTATTGTGATCGATGCTGACGGCCGGATGTTCTATTCCGACGGACTGCGCCCGCCCGCCGCCGAGTAACTGCCGCCTGTCGCCATTTGGCGTCGCCCACTGTCGCATTACCGCGACGTGTTCCCCTGTCATATCAGACTGTTACGCTATGCCTGATTGCTGGTGTTAGTACTCGTTCCGGATCTCCCGGTTGAGTCGACAAGGGCATTTGTGACCGTCATCACGGCCTTGCCTGTGCTCTGCCTGTCACTATGCCAAATGACATTACAGGGTCAGGGCTCGCGCTATCCCCACGTTCGCCAATGAGCGCGGTGAATACGCGAAGTCAGCGCCTGTCTGCAAACAGGGAAAAAGGAATCGGCAAATGAACGGACTTAAATCACTGCTGTTGGGCTGTGCGCTCTCGGTTGTTTCAGTGGCCACCCTGGCGTCGTCGTCACTTACTGGCCAGGAAGCGCCAGACTTTGCCTTGAAAAGTGCGAGTGGCAGCAATCTGCGCCTCAGTGAGTACCGGGGCGATGTCGTAATGATCAATTTCTGGGCAACCTGGTGCGGACCGTGCCGCCAGGAAATGCCGTTGCTTGACGATCTTTACACACGCTACGAACGCGTCGGCTTCAAGTTGCTGGGCGTCAATATTGATGATGACTCGCGACGCGCAATGGAAATGGTTGAAGAACTGGGTGTGAAGTTCCCGGTGTTGTTCGATGAGTCGAAAGACGTGAGTCGCCTTTATCAGGTAGAAGCAATGCCCGTCACGGTGCTCGTCGATCGCAATGGCACGGTGCGTCACGTGCATCATGGGTACAAGCCCGGTTACGAGCAGAAGTACCTGACCCAAATTCGCGGCTTGCTACGCGAGTAATCGTGTTCTGTCGCAACTAAGCAGGAGATCGCAGGTGGCAAACTTTTTTCGCGCCGGGGGCATAGTCAGTGTCCTTATTCTGGCGATGGCTACACATACGCTGCCGGCACAGGAAACTCAGGAATCCGCCGCCGTGCAAGACGAGTTTCGCAGTATCGACCAGGACGTTCAGTCACTAAAAGATGAAGTGCTGGCACTCAATCGCGATCTGTTCTTACTGGAAGAGGAGTTGCTGTTTCCCGCCAACTCGCAGGTTGCGTTTTTTCTTTCACTCGACGTCGGCGAATACTTTGCTCTTGATTCAGTCAACTTGAAAATCGATGGCAAGGAAGTAGCAAACTATCTCTACACCGACCGGGAAGCAGATGCTCTTGTTCGAGGTGGCGTGCAGCGCTTGCACCTGGAAAATCTCAAAGTCGGCGAGCATGAACTGGTTGCCGTGTTCACCGGCAAAGGGCCGCAAAACCGAGACTACCGTCGCGGCGCTACCGTTGCGCTGACCAAGGGGCTCGGTGCCAAGTACGTTGAAATTTCCATCACTGACCGGGTAAGCAAGCAACAGCCGGAATTTGAAATCAGGGAATGGGAGTGATCGTTGATCTTTCGACGCGCTTCCAGTTTGTTTGTAGTGCTCCTGTTCGTCGGGCACGTCGCCAATGCTGATCAGGCGTTGCCGCCGACGATAGTCAAGGACCCCTATTACGGCGAAGTGCTGTTCGACTTCTATCAGGAAGACTACTTTCCCGCCATCGTAAAACTGCTCGCGGCGCAGAAAGCCGAGCGTTTGCCCAACCATGACGCCGAGGCCGAACTGCTGTTGGGCGGCCTCTACCTGTCGTATGGCCAGCACCAGCGTGCCGCCGGCATTTTCGAGCGCTTGCTTGCGGCGAGCGCTGATCCATCGGTTCGGGATCGAACTTGGTTCTTCCTCGCAAGAATTTGGCATCAGCGCGGCTACTTCGATGAGGCGCAAAGTGCACTGAACAATGTTAAGGATGAGCTTCCCGGCGCTATGGAAGCTGAACGCCGCATGTTGCTGGCGCAAATATTGATTGAAAAAGGCGAACATCGGCAGGCGATTGAACTGCTGGATCGCTGGCGCGACCGTACAGAATGGGCAAGTTACGCGCAGTTCAATCTGGGCGTCGCCCTGGTTCGCGACGGCCAGGTGGATCAAGCCGCCCGCATCCTGGACGACCTCGGCCAACTCGAACCGTACACAGAAGAACTCAGCGCATTGCGGGACAAAGCGAATCTCGCTTTGGGCTATGCCTATTTGCAATCGGGTGCCGCGAAAGACGCGAAGAAACCGCTGCAGCGGGTTCGTCTCAACGGTCCGTTTTCCAACAAGGCTCTGCTCGGTGTTGGCTGGGCGGATGCGGAACGCGAGGACTTCGGTCGGGCGTTGGTGCCATGGATGGAACTGCGGGGTCGCGATCTGCTTGATCCGGCGGTGCAGGAGTCGATGCTGGCGGTTCCCTATGCCATGGCGAAACTGGATTCGATCAGTCAGGCCTCGGATCATTATTTGAACGCGATCGAAGCGTTTCGCGAAGAAGACGATCGTATCAATGCAACCATAGACGCACTGCAATCGGGTCGCCTGCTCAGCAGTTTTCTTGCTGACAACGCGGATGACACCACAGGCTGGCACTGGAGTATCACCGAGTTGCCGGCTGGCGCGGAGTCCCGCTACCTGTACCACCTACTGGCGAGTGATGAATTTCAGGAAGGGTTGAAGAACTACCGCGATCTGGATTACCTCGCACGAAATCTCGAACGCTGGCAGACCAGTCTGGGTGTGTTCCAGGACATGCTGGATACCCGGAAACTGGCCTATGAACAGCGTTTGCCGTTGATTCAGGAAAGTCTGGCCAGGGCTGACCTGGAAGAAATGGTTGATCGAAAACTGTCGTTCGATGCTCGGCTAGACGGTATAGAACAAAATCACGATGCACTGGCCTTGGCCAGTGACGAGGAATTTGCACTGTGGGGAGAAATCTCGGCTCTCGAGCGGACGCCGGCATTGTCGGCGGACATCCCGGAAGCAGACGATGTCCGGCGCCGGGTGCGGTTGCTGAAAGGTGTTCTGCAGTGGCAGCTGGATAAAGAGTTCAAAGAGCGGCTGTGGCGTGCCCGCCGTGAAGTCCGAGCCAGCGGTGTGGCGCTGGTCGACGCACAACGTTCGCGGCGCCGAGTGGATGAATCGATGCGCAATGAGCCGCAGATGTTCGCCGAGTTCGACGGTCGAATCGCTGCGCTGGACCCGCAGATATTTGACCTTCGCCAGCGCGTAGGCGCGGCCATGGACAAGCAACGGGGTTTTCTGCAGTCCATCGCAATCGGTGAATTGCAAACACAGAAACAACGTCTGCAAACTTACACGGTACAAGCACGTTTTGCGTTGGCCGCCATTTACGACCTGTCGGCAACAGGCGCGGATGTTTCGCCATGAATCGGCTGATGTCGTGCTCAATGATGACCGTGCTGGCCATGTTGCTTGCGTCGCCATTGCCGGCGCTGGCTGACGACGAACCTACGATTCGTAGCCTGGGCAATCGCGCTTATCCGGTACGTCCGGGTCGTCTGATCAACGACAGCAATAACAAAGCCCGTGACAACTACAGGGCGTTCCTCGATCTCGTGTCCGATGACCCCGAGCTTCGAGCGGAAGCCATGCGCCGGCTGGCTGATCTCGAACTTGAATCGGTCGAAGCTGAGCAACTGACCAGCAACATTGACGAGCTGGGTGGGCAGGGCTACGAGAGTGCCGTTTCACTCTTCAAGTCATTGCTTGAGGCCTACCCGGACTATCGTCGCAATGACACAGTGCTGTACCAACTGGCCCGTGCTTACGAAGTGGCGGGAGAAACGGATGCCGCTCTGGATACCCTCAACGAATTGGTTGGGCGCTACCCGGAAACCGCGCGCCGCGATGAGGTCGAATTTCGCCGCGGTGAAATGCTGTTCCTGCGCAAGCGCTATATCGAGGCAGAGGAAGCCTATCTGTTCGTTGTCAATTATGGTGAAGCATCGCGCTTCTACGAACAGTCGTTGTACAAACTGGGCTGGTCGCAGTTCAAGCTGGCAACTCACGAAGAAAGTCTCGGACCGTTCTTTTCGTTGCTGGACCGCAAACTGGGCAACGTCGATATGCTTGCGAGCGGCGAAGCGCTTGGCGATTTGAAGCGCGCTGACCGGGAACTGGTCGAAGATACTTTTCGGGTTCTGAGTATCAGTTTTTCCTACATGGATGGTGCCGAGTCGATCAGTGAATACTTCGCCGGACGCGGTTACCCTGGCTACAGTCACGTCGTATACAGGAACCTCGGCGAGCTCTATCTCGAGAAGGAACGTTACGTTGATGCGGCTGAGACCTACGAGGCATTTGTCGCTCACGATGCGGAGCATCCACAAGCCCCACTGCTGCAGGTAGCGGCTATTGAGGCATACAAGCAAGGTGGCTTCGCTATGCTGGTGCTCGAGGCGAAGCAGAATTTCGTCGAGCGCTATGGCATGGATCAACCTTTCTGGTTGCGCAATGATCCGGCTGATAACGAGGCAGTGGCGGCACATCTGCGGAGCAATCTGACCGATTTGGCCCAATACTCACACGCTGAAGCACAGCGCGACGGCAAGCAGGCGGACTACCAGGCTGCTGCTCGCTGGTACCGTAAATTTCTCGAGTACTTTCCGGATGAGCCGGATAGTGCGAACACCAATTTCCTGCTGGCCGAAATTCTGTTTGAGAGCCAGGACTACGCGGCCGCAACAGACGAATACGAACGGACTGCCTATTTCTACCCGACTCATGAGCATTCAGCCGAAGCCGCATATGCGGCCATACTGGCCTACCGTGAGCATGAGCTGACAATGCCGACGGAGCAGCGTGAAGCCTGGCACCAACGTTACCTTGATAGTGGTTTGCGCTTCGCAGACTCCTATCCGCAGCATCCGGAGTCCGGTGCTGTACTGACAACGATTGCCGAAGACCTGTTCGCGCAACGCCAGTTTGATCTGGCAACGACGGTTGGGCGCGCTGTAGTCAGCAAGCAGCCGCCTGTGGACGATGCGCTGGCACGTACTGCCTGGACCGTAATCGCGCATTCCCAGTTCGACCTGGGTCAGTACGCCGCTGCAGAGTCTTCGTATTACTCGTTGCGGCCCTACACGCCCGTTGATGACCTCGTTGCACAACAGGAAATCAAAGACCGCATTGCCTCATCGATTTACAAACAGGGTGAAGCAGCGCGTGCAGAAGGCGATCTGGAAACAGCGGTTGCGTTGTTCCGCCGCGTTGGTGAAGCAGTGCCGGATTCCGATATTCGCAAGACTGCTGAATACGATGCGGCGGCGGCACTGATAAATCTGCAAGCGTGGGATCGTGCCTCGTCTGTACTTGAGGAATACCGGCGCGATTACCCGGACAGCGAGTTCGCTGACGATGTTACCCAGAAGCTCGCTGTTTCTTATCTTGAATCCGGGCGTGCTACGGCCGCAGCGGCCGAGTTTGAACGCATTGCGGAAGCAGCAAACAGCACCGAAGACGTACGTCGCGAAGCGTGGTGGCAAGCGGCTGATCTATACAAACAAAGCGGCGAATTACTGGATGAAGAACGGGTGCTCGAACTGGTTGTGATTCGCTACCCGTCACCCCTGAGTGAATCTATCGAAGCCCGTTACCGGCTCTTGCAGATCGCCGAACAGAACAACAGTTCGGCATTGCGTACGCAGCGTCTGCGCGAGCTGATAAAGGCTGATGCTGATGCGGGCGCCGAGCGTTCCGACCGGAGTCGTTTGCTGGCGGCACGTGCCACGCTGGAGCTCGCAGAGCCAGCCCGGCAACGGTTCGCGGATGCGCGCATTACCCAGCCACTCGCTGACAGCCTTGAGCGGAAGAAAAACCTGATGGAAGAAGCCGTTCGGGCCTATGGCAATGCGGCGGACTACGGTGTGGCTGAGGTCACCACAGCGGCCACCTACAGGCTGGGCGAGGTTTACCAGCAGTTCGGCCGCGACCTGATGGAGTCGGAACGGCCGGCTGATCTGGACGAACTGGCACTGGAGCAATATGACCTGCTACTGGAAGAGCAGGCCTTTCCTTTCGAAGAACAAGCTATCGAACTTTACGAGACCAACGCCGCACGCAGCGTCGACGGTGTCTACGATGAATGGGTGCAGAAAAGTTTTGCCGCGCTGGCGAAGCTGATGCCGGGCCGGTACGCCAAACTGGAGCGCAGCGAAGATGTTGTTACCGCGTTGTACTGATCGATCGCCAGCCGGGCCGCGAATAATCGCGGTGTTTGCCTGCCTGTGGCTTGCATCCTGTGCCACTGCGCCCGGTGATCCGGCTGTGAGCGCGGACAACGCCCAACCTGTCGCCAGCCAGGTGCCCGCGGCTGCACAAACACTTTACGAACAGGCCGTTGCCGTCATGGCCGCTGGCGACGACATCGATGCGCAGCTGCGGTTCGCCGATTTTCTGCTGCGCTACCCGGATTACCCGGGTGCGCACGTCAATCTCGCGATTCTGCAGGCGCGGGCGGGCGACGATCTCAAGGCTGAAGTAAGTATTCAGGCAGCGCTGGCGCTGGATGCGCACTACGCACCGGCGCTGAATCAACTGGGCATGCTGCGCCGCCGGCAGGGGCGTTTCGACGAGGCCGAGGACGCTTACCTGCGGGCGGTCGAGGCACAGCCTGACTACGCGCTGGCGCACTACAACCTGGGTGTCCTGAACGAGCTGTATTTGCAGCGCCTGGCAGCGGCCCTCATGCACTTTGAGCGCTATCAAAGCCTGAATGGCGGCGATGAGCAGGTCGAAAAGTGGATAGCCGATCTCAAACGGCGACTTGAGTCCAATCAACGTACCGCAAATGTGACGGAGTGACCGGTATGAAATGTGAATTCGTCGGAATATTGCTGCTGACGATTGCGGGTGCCTTGCATGCGCAAGAGGCTGCTGAGGTTCCGGCTGCGAACGAGGCGGTCGCTGAAACGGCAGGTGATGTCACTGAAGCCGCCGAACGGGACGCATTGGAGCCCGGTGTGCCGTCAACCGTGCTCGCGAACGAGGCACGACGAACGGAGACCGGCAGCCGGGTGATGGACGAGATTGATCTTGAGCGGACCGAGATTACCGGCAATCAGGAACTGCCCAAGGTGCTGTACATCGTGCCCTGGCAAAAATCGGATCCGGGTGACTTGATGGGCAAGCCGGTGAATACCTTGCTTGACGAGGTGCTGGCGCCGATAGATCGCGGAGAGTTTGTACGACAGGTTCGTTACTACGACGAACTTCGTGAACGGCAGGAATGAGCAATCGACTTGCCAGTTTGACTGTTTGATTGAAAGAGGAGTCATCAAATGGACAGTTTGGGCGCCATAGTGCGTTTCTTTGAACAGGGCGGGGCATTCATGTACCCGATTCTGGTCGTGTTCGGCCTCGGCCTGGCAATTGCCATCGAGCGCTGGATGTATCTCACCGTTTCCGGCGCGAGCAATCGTGCGTTGTGGAAAAAAATCGTCCCGTTCCTGAAAGCGGGAAATTTCCAGGAAGCAGCTTCCATGACCTCGAAATCGAAAGCGGCCATTGCTTCGATTCTGACCTACGGCCTGTACCGGGTTAAGTCAGCGCGACGCCGGGATGACGTCGAAAAGGCGATGGAAGAAAGTCTGATGGAAGTGTTGCCGCGTTTGGAAAAGCGCACGCACTACCTCGCGACTCTGGCCAACATTGCAACGCTGCTTGGTCTGCTGGGTACGATTATCGGTCTTATCCGGGCGTTTACCGCCGTATCGAATGCCAACCCGGCCGACAAGGCGGATTTGTTGTCAGCGAGTATTTCGGTGGCGATGAACACGACGGCATTCGGCTTGATGGTGGCGATTCCATTGTTGCTGGTTCACGCCTTGTTGCAGACCAAGACCAATCAGATTGTCGACAGCCTCGAAATGGCCAGCGTCAAGTTTCTGAACGCGATCACCGAACGGCAACTTAAGCCGGCCGGAGCAGCCGGGTGAGAGGCAGCCGCCGGGGAGGTCGTCGCCGCGATGCGGAAACGGCCGAACTGAACATCACGGCCTTCATGAACCTGATGGTCATTCTGGTTCCGTTTCTGCTGATCACGGCAGTGTTCTCGCGACTGGCCATTCTGGAACTGAATCTGCCAGGTGCCTCGAACGAGCCCGTCGATGAACAGGAACTGGTATTTCAGCTGGAAATCATTGTTCGTGAGAATGGCATCGAAGTAGGCGATAGAAACGTTGGTGCGCTGGGGCTTTACCCGGTGGGCGCGGACGGCTACGACTTCGACGCGCTGAGTACCAAACTGACAGAACTGAAAGCGAATTATCCGGAAAAAACCGACGCATCGATTTTGCTCGAAGCAGACATTCCCTATGACACCCTGGTTCAGGTCATGGATCGGGTCAGGGTTGCCGAGAGCATTGTTGATGACTCCATCGTGCGTACGGATCTGTTTCCGGATATTTCCATCGGTGATGCACCAATCAGCGCGGGAGGCGACTGAACATGAAAATGTCAGCACGCGCCAAGCGCATGGATCGACGCCACTCGAAGGCCAAAAAGGGCGGTTCGCTCAACCTGGTCTCGCTCATGGACATCTTTACGATTCTGGTCTTCTTCCTGCTGGTTAATTCTTCCGACGTGGAAGTATTGCCGAATGCGAAAGAAATTCAGTTGCCCGAATCGATAGCGGAAGAAAAAGCCAAGGAAACGGTTGTCATTCTGATCGGCGACACGGACATCATCGTGCAGGGCACGCCAGTGGCAAAGGTTGACGATGTGATGCAGCAAAGCGGCAACAGTATTCCTGAGTTGAAAGCGGCCCTGTTGCGGCAGAACGACCGCGTGCTGCGGCGCACGGCCGAAGACGACGTGGCCAATCGTGAAGTGACGATCATGGGAGACAGGGACATTCCCTACCGTTTACTGAAAAAGGTCATGGCAACGTGCACCGATTCGGACTATGGCCGAATCTCGCTTGCGGTACTGCAGAAAAGTTCTGATCAGCTCGGCGAACTCGCCGCTAATCGCTAACGGAACCGGACAGGGATAGGGCAGGAGTTCAGGATTGGATATTCCGTACTACAGAGAGTTTGAGTTGCCATGGAGCAACGACTCCGGACAGGAACGCAAGTTTCGCCGTCTGCTGCTGATCGTCATGTTATCGCTGGCGTTCCTCGGTCTCGTTTGGCCGTTCCTGCCGTCGCCGGAGCCGGACCCGAACGAGATTGAAGAAATTCCACCGCGCATCGCCAAGTTGTTGTTACAGGACAAGCCGCCACCGCCTCCACCACCGCGCGTTGAACCCGAACCTGAGCCTGAGCCGGTACCGCTTAACGAACCCGAGCCGCAGCAAGTGGTCGAGGCAACGCCGGAACCGGAACCTCAGCCGCTTCCGGAACCCGAGCCGGTACCGGCTCCGGTTGATCAGCAACAACTGGCCCGGGAAAGAGCACAAGCGGCGCTGTTGCCGTTCACTCAGGACCTTGCGTCGTTGCGCGACAATGATGCGCTCGAGAAAGTCGCCGATACGCGGCCATTAACGGCATCCGTTGGTGAATCGGTGCGCAATGAGCGATCGATGATTACCTCCAGTGTGGGCACATCGAGCGGTGGTATTAATACCGCAGCCATGAGCCGTAATACTGGCGGTAGCGGACTTGGCGACCGCAATACAACGCAAGTGGCCAGCCCGGTAGCAGGCCTCGGCGCAGCGGCAGGTGAGGCACGGCGCACCGGGTCAAGCGGCAAAGCTTCCCGCAGCCGTGAAGAAATAGAGCTTGTGTTTGATCGCAACAAAGGGGCGATCTTCGCGCTGTACAATCGAGCGCTGCGACAGGATCCGTCGTTGCAAGGCAAGCTGGTACTGCGCCTGACCATTGCACCCAGTGGCGAAGTTACTCTGTGTGAAGTCGTTTCGAGTGAGCTGGGCGACGCCGAGCTGGAGCGCAAGCTGGTACAACGCATCCGTCTATTCCGTTTTGAAGCGCGCGATGTCGAAGCCATCACCACAACCAAACCTATCGACTTTTTCCCTGCTTGATTTAACTACCGCACTTTATGGTGCCTGCCCCGTTTGCAGCGAGGACTAGTCTTTCGCTGCCTGCATGATCTGAGCGCGCATCTCGTCCTGCCCGGTTTTTCGTCGGGTAGTGACTTTGCCGAGACAATGTTTATCGCGCGGACAGTTTCTGCTACGCGGACAAATGATGCTCGCTACGCGGGCTGCGCCATCCGCAATCCAGCCTATGTTCAGAATTTTGCCTATGGCCTCCAGTTGCCGGCGGGCAGTGACCGGGATCGCGCCGACCCCGCCGGATTTGTTGCACGAATGCTCTATCGCGTTGGTCGTTTCGACCGGATCGATACCCTGTGCGATCAGAGCCGGCGCCAGGTCTATGCCGGCACACATGACGTGCGTATTACCGGCAGCATCCCTGGCGCGCACGGATTCGCAACAATAAAGACGCTTGTCGTCACCGCTGCGCAGAACGGAAATCTGCGCCGACGGAGAGCCGTCTGCCGCGTTCAACATCTTGAACACGGCCCAGTGCTGGCACGGGTCGGAGACCATGCGCATATTGCCCCACGGCAGGGGGATGCCGTTGCCACGGTAAACAGCGCGCAGGTTGCCCGGCGGGTAAGCATCGAAGTAATGCCAGTGAGGGTAAGGGGAGACGCTGGTCATGCGTCGCATCGTCAGCCCGGGCGATAGCTCGGCGCGCTTGCCACTGTCAATGGAGTAGCGATGCCGGGCCAGGAATTGCCGAAACGGTGTTTTTGGCGCGAGCAGTGCGGCGGCAAAGTAGCTGCATTCAAAGTCCCGCCAGGCGTACAGAATGTCCTTGGCATCCAGTTGCGGCGACTCGGCCTCCGGGTGACGTGCCTGAGTTCTGTCGCCCGATACCTGCGCAGCTCTTGCGCCGTCACCGTCATGCAACAAGCGATGACCGAGATGGTTCGCAAGGTCGTATTTCAGGCGTTGCGGTACTTTTTCCAGCTTGCGGTTTATCCACAATACGTTCGGCGCTTCGTAGAATGATCGCAGCAGCGTGTTCATGGAGTCGGCCGCGCCGCGTCGATCACGGCTCGCGGCACGATCGAACCAGCGTATGCGCAGACCGGCACGCTTGCTCATCCCGAGCAGGTCATCCAGCGTCAGCGGAAATACCTTGCGGCCTATGCTTTCGGCTGCGCGTTCAAGGTCCGGGAATCGGTTCTGGCGGGTTTCCTGATGTGCGCGAATAAGCAGGTGAGCAAACTGGGTGCCTGTTGTCCCCGTTTGTGACAGCAGTTCGGGAATGGCTATTTGCAATTGCTCGCCGCTGAACAGGAAACCGGGTTCCAGTGGCATGCCATCGATACCGGTCGACTTCGGCGCAACAGCAATTGGTTCGGCCTCCAGCGTCTCGTCAAAAAACCAGTTGATGTCTTTCTGAAAGATTGCAGCGATTGTGGCCATTAACGCTTCCGAAGGGACGCGCTTGCCGTTCTCGATCATGGATAGGTAGGACACCGATGGCGCGTTTTCCGCGTCGAATTGTACGCAACGCACGGACAGGTCCTCCAGCGTTAGGTTGTTGCGTTTGCGTAAAGCGCGAATTTTGGTTCCCAGGAAATGCGCTTTGCGCATCAGGCTTGTTGTCGCCACGCTCAACCACCTTGTGAAATTAACACTGTGAAATTTCTAATGTGAAATTATAACGAAAGCGCTGCCTATTATACGGACAACAGAGGGGAAATCGCCCGATCAGCCGCAATTGGCAGCCAACGCAGGAGCTAAGTCATGCAACGAGAAGAGCAAACACGGGAATTGGAAGAGCTTTGGAGCAACAGCCCGCGCTGGAAAAATGTCCGGCGCGATTACAGTGCTGCTGACGTTGTGAAACTGCGCGGGTCCGTGCACATCGAGCATACGCTGGCGAGGCTGGGCGCTGAAAAGCTATGGCGCCTGATTAATCGCTCAGAGCCGCTATGTGCGCTCGGTGCGATGACCGGTAACCAGGCGATCCAGGAAGTACAGGCAGGTCTGAAAGCGATTTATTGTTCTGGCTGGCAGGTTGCCGGAGACGGCAACAGCGCCGGTGAAATGTACCCGGATCAGAGCCTCTACCCGGCTGATTCGGTGCCCAAGATGGTTGAACGCATTAACAATGCATTGCTGCGGACCGATGAAGTTCAGGCGCTTGATGGCAAGCAGGAGATCGATTGGCTTGCGCCGGTTATCGCGGATGCTGAAGCGGGGTTCGGCGGCAATCTGAACGCGTTTGAGCTGATGAAGCATATGATTCGTGCCGGCGCGTCCGGGGTCCATTTTGAAGATCAGCTGTCCAGCGCAAAAAAATGCGGACACATGGGCGGGAAAGTTCTGGTCCCGACTCAGGAAGCCGTCGGCAAGCTCGCAGCGGCCCGCCTGGCCGCCGATGTCCTCGGCGTACCGACCGTCTTGCTGGCGCGCACCGACGCAGACGCTGCCAACCTGATAACGTCGGATGTCGACCAGCGCGATCACGAATTCATTACCGGCGAGCGCACCGCGGAAGGGTTCTACCGAACCCGCGCCGGGCTGGATCAGGCTATTGCACGGGGCCTGGCATACGCGCCCTACGCGGATTTGCTGTGGTGCGAAACTTCCAAACCTGATCTTGAACAGGCCGCGAAATTCGCGGACGCAATCCACAGCCGCTACCCGGAACAACTGCTGGCCTACAACTGCTCGCCGTCATTCAACTGGCAGGCCAATCTCGATGAGCAGACGATGCGCACGTTCCGCGAGGAACTGGGCAGGATGGGCTACAAGTTCCAGTTCATTACGCTGGCCGGCTGGCATGCGCTGAACTCGAGCATGTTCCGGCTCAGTCGCGCCTACAAGGCCGATGGCATGTTCGCTTATTCGCAACTGCAACAGCGTGAGTTTGCCGACGAGGCGCACGGTTTCCGCGCCGCGAAGCACCAGTCATTTGTCGGTGCGGGCTATTTCGATGCTGTGCAGAACACGATCATGGCGGGTCAGTCATCGACCACCGCGCTCAGCGGTTCAACTGAAGAGGAGCAATTCGCCGCCTGATAATTCCGCAACCGTCTTGTCGGCTACTTTGCCTTAGTCAGGCCGGCAGGGTGAGGCTCGATAAACAGCCACGGTGGGTTCTGCCTGCCGTGGCTGCTGTGTTTGTTGACCCCGCGTGCGTGCCCTGTACGAGCGCGCAATGAGTGCCAAACCGGCATGGCCCAAGTCGGCGAGCGTTATCTAGCGACAATGCTTCGCGCGCTCTTGCTGCAGTTCCCGCAGCCTGTCGGCCAGCCGCACACCTTTCTTCGCAGAGTAGCCTGCCCGCATTTCAGAATGTATGTGTTTGATTTTTTTCTCAATTTTGAGGCATCGTGCGTCGCTGTAACGGTCCCTGGCATGCCCTGCACTGGTCGCCAGAATGACGAAAACGATTAGCCAAAGCGGGTGCATCGTACTCTCCGGTTGCCACTGACCTGTGTCAGGCATGACAATCGCGCATTGCGTTGCGGCTGGCCAGTCGAGTTTTTGGACCAAACCCCCGCATATGCGACGTACAGGCATGCTTAGGTAAGGAGTCACCCAGGAAATGGATTTGAAAATGCTCGGGGTCGTGTTCATGACCGTGTTTCTCGCGGAGCTGGGCGACAAAACGCAGCTCGCCACCATGCTGTTCGCGAGTCGCGACAGCGTCAGTGTGTTGACCGTCTTTGCGGGCGCATCGTTCGCATTGATCGCCGCGACGGCCATGGCTGTGTTCGTGGGTAGCAACCTCGCTCATCTGGTGGATACGCGTTACCTGACCTATATAGCGGGCGTCGGTTTCATCGCGGTGGGCGTGTGGACCTTGTGGTCTGCTACGTGATCCGTAACGGCCAATGAAAGCTGCGGTCTACGATGTATTCCACGCGCCGCTGGTTGTTGGCGACTATGCGGAGCCGGCGCCGAAAGACCACGGGGTGGTGTTGCAGGTCAAGGCCAGCGGCATCTGCCGCAGCGACTGGCACGGTTGGCAAGGCCACGATCCGGACATCCGACTGCCGCATGTGCCGGGTCACGAAATGGCCGGCGTCATTGTCGCCGTTGGCAAACAGGTCAAGCGGTTTGCCGTCGGCCAGCGGGTGACGTTGCCGTTCGTCTGTGGCTGCGGCAGCTGCGAGCCCTGCCAGCGGGGGCAGCAACAAATTTGTGACCGGCAGTCGCAACCCGGCTTTACGCATTGGGGCTCGTATGCGGAATACGTCGCAATCGATTTCGCGGATACCAATCTGGTCGCACTTGATGACAGTTTGGATTTTGTGACGGCGGCCAGCCTCGGTTGCCGGTTTGCCACAGCGTACCGTGGGATAGTCGCGCAAGGCCGGGTTGCGGCAGGCGACGTGGTTGCGGTCCACGGTTGCGGCGGTGTTGGCCTGTCGGCGATCATGATAGCGGTAGCGTTGGGCGCAGAAGTCATAGCAATCGACATCGATCCGACGCGATTGCAGCTCGCGGCATGCCTTGGCGCCGCAGCCGAGGTCAATGCCGCGGAAGTGGATGACGTACCGGCGGCGGTGATGGCACTGAGTGGCGCTGGAGCCAGAGTTTCCATGGATGCGCTGGGCAGCGTTGAGACCTGCCGAAACTCGATATTGTCGCTGCGTAAACAGGGCCGGCACGTGCAAGTGGGTTTGATGCTGGGCGACTACCGTGCGCCACCATTACCAATGGACAAAGTTGTTGCGAATGAACTGGAAATTGTTGGCAGTCATGGAATGCAGGCGCACGCTTACGGTCCAATGCTCGACATGATTCGCGACGGACGTCTTGAACCAGCAAGGCTGGTGGCCAACCGGGTATCCCTAGAGGAAGCGGCGGCCGGGTTTGCGGATGAAAGGTACTTGCGCGGTCGCGGCGTCACCGTGATTGATCGTTTTGCCTGACGAACAGGGATTTTCGGGGAGCAGCTAATGGACATTACTCTCGGGCGTATTGAGGCGCCCGGCCGTGTCGAGGGTCGGAGCGTGCGGTCATGAACAAGTTGCCGATGTCGACCACCGCGATCTCGGTACTGGCAGCCGTGATACTTTGGTACCTCGCAACCGTTCTGGAAGATGACGGCCGCTGGCTTGAACCTGCGCCGAAAACGGAAGCGACGACCAGTTTCGGCCGTCAGATCGACGAAAGCCCGTTGTACGGTGGTGCCGCGGCGCTGCGTTGCCAGGAAGCCGAGCGCCAGATGCAGACCCTGGTCGATGAATCGAGGATGTGCGAAAGCGATAGCGACTGCACAATTTTCGACTACGGCTACCCGATCCAGTGTCTGACCTCGGTTGCGAATTCATCGATAACGGCGTTGCGCGTTAAATACCGGGATTACGAATCCAAGTGTGAATTCCGGGTTTATTACGACTGCCCGGCAGAGCCGCTCGAACGGCATCCGGTGTGCCGCAACAACCGCTGCGAAGTTGAGCTGCGCACACTTGATTATCTTCGCGATGAGACTTTGCAGCACCTCGGCATCGAAGACGTCAAGTGATTGAGGTCCGGCCGGCACAGGAGTCGAGTGGTGCAGCGGCAAAGCAATGATGGCGATCCAACCGCAGTCTCGGTCGGCTTTTCTGCCATTTCGGCAACTGATGCGCGGCTGCTGATACTGGGCAGTTTGCCGGGCAGGCCGTCACTCGCCGCCGGCGAATACTATGCGAATCCGCGCAATGTGTTCTGGCGGATTATGCAGGAGTTGTTGCAGATGCCGGTCGACCTCCCGTACGCGCAACGCACGGACTTTCTGCTGGGAAAGCGCATTGCATTGTGGGATGTACTGCAGTCGTCACGTCGCGCAGGCAGTCTCGATGCGGCGATTGAACAGGACAGCGCCCGGGTCAATGATTTCAATGCATTCCTGCGCTCGCACACGCAGCTGCGACTGGTGGCCCTGAACGGCAAGGCAGCGGGCAAACTGTTTCGGAGCAAAGTGTTGCCCGGGCTGCGGGTGGTCTGCCCGGAAACTGTTGTATTGCCGTCGACGAGTCCGGCGTATGCTGCTATGCCGTATCCTGAGAAGCGACACTATTGGTTGCAGGTTCTGGATGCGTTGGCAGATTAGCGCTTCCAGCGGGTCGGGCGGGCAGGCACAAGCAACAATGAGGATGTCCAAATGATTGCTTACATAACACTGGGAACTAACGATATCGTTCGGGCTACCGAATTCTACGATGGGCTGCTGGCCCCGCTGGGCGCCAAGCGAGTACTGGAAACGGGCTCGTTCATTGCCTGGGGAAACAACCCGAATTTGCCGACCTTGTGTGTGACGACACCCTATGACGGCAACCCGGCAACCGTTGGCAATGGCGTGATGGTGGCGCTGCATGCCCGCTCCAAAGAGCTGGTTGATTCGTGCTACGCGAATGCGCTGCGCCTCGGCGCAACCGATGAAGGCGCGCCGGGCGTGCGGCTAGGCGCTTACTACATCGCCTACATCCGCGACCTTGATGGTAACAAGCTGAACTTTTTCCACATCAGCGATCAGTGAAACGCACGGTGTTCCTCCGGCAAGGTGTGACTTACAGCGCACTGTCGCCGGTTTCACCGGTACGGATTCTCCAGACTTCGTCCAGTGTTGTGACGAATATCTTGCCGTCGCCGACTTTGCCGGTCTTGGCACTGTTGATGATGGCTTCGATCACTGCTTCCACCCGTTCGTCAGCGACGGCCACTTCGATCTTGGCTTTTGGCAGGAAGTCCACAACGTACTCAGCGCCGCGGTAGAGCTCTGTGTGGCCCCGTTGCCGGCCAAAGCCCTTGACCTCGCTGACCGTCATTCCTTGCACTCCGGCCTCGCCCAGGGCGTTGCGGACGTCGTCGAGGCGAAAAGGTTTCACGATTGCAGTCACGAGCTTCATGCGATAGTTCCTTGGTTTTAGGTGGACGGCCTATTCTATACGAAGCCGGGCGCTGCTGTGTTGGCCTTCAGGACTGGCTCGCTTGCCTGCCTTGAGCGGCCCGGTTATCGTTGCTGCCTTCTCAGGACAGGACCTGCAGGCCAGTGAGCGCACGAAACTACGCCAATACACTGCGTGAACCGGAAGGACTCAGGTACAACGGTCTGGCGCTGCTCTATGCGGGGCTGGGCTGGGCGCTGGGGCTGATGGGCATTCTGCAGGACTCGCTCGCAATCAATGCACTGGCCACACTGCTGCTGGCGCACGCAATGATCATTGCCGCCTACCTGGTTCATGAGTGCGCGCATAACCTGGTATTTCGCAGTATTCGTCACAATGCAGCGCTCGGCAGGGCGCTGACCTGGCTGTGCGGTGCAGCGTACGGTACTTACGAGGACATTCGCTACAAGCACTTTCGTCACCACGTGGACAACGACGATGTGGTCTGGTTCGACTACGAATGGTTTTTTCGTGAACATCCACTGACATTGCGAGTGACGCGCATTCTCGAGTGGTTCTACGTACCTGCCCATGATCTGATCATGCACGGCATCATGATCTTCACGTCGTTTCTGATTCCGGAGCGACGTGCGCAACGAAAATACAATGTAACCGTCATTGTGATCAGAGCAGGGCTGTTTTTGGCGTTGTTAATCGCCGCGCCGAAAGCTGCTTTCCTGTATGTCCTTGCGTACCTGATCATGATGACCGTATTGCGATTCATGGACAGCTTGCAGCATGACTATCCCTACAGTCTTACCTTGTTCACCAAGGGCCGGCCGCCACGCAAGGGTGACGTCGAATGGGAGCAGGAGCATACCTACAGCAATCCCCACTCCCTGCGGTTTCAACGTCTCAATTGGTTAACGTTGAACTTTGGTTTTCATAACGCGCACCATGCCGATATGAATCTGCCGTGGTACCGCTTGCCGGCCAAGCACCGGGAAATGTACGGGGATCCTGCCGACGCCGTTATTCCGCTTTCTGCCCAGCTTCGTGTTTTCCATCGTCAGCGCGTCCGGCGAATCATGGATAATCACGAGGAAGATGCGCCCAGCGGCCGCGAGTGGCTGCGAGCGGCGCAGCGTGCCGAAGTATACGGTGGCAATGCCGCCTCATTCCTCACCTCTTTCTAGGCACGCCATGTTTAGCAGCAATACGAGCTTGGTGCGGTGAGCCGTAGTCTTTTCGAATCGAACGGCTGGCACGCAGCAATCGGTCAATTGATCGCGGCAGATACCGACGTGTCCATGGCGGCATCATTGATCGATGCAGTCAGTGTGATTGTCAATCACGAAGGCACTTGTCTGCTGGCTTTCCACAACGACGCACGGCCGGAAGTTCTGCATCATTCCTTGGAACCGGCGGGCGAAAAACACTACCTGAAACGCTACCTGGACGGTCCGTACCTGCTTGATCCTCTGTACCAGCTGGCAATACGCGCGACCAAACCCGAATTGTGCCGCTTCCGTGACGAGTTGCCGGACCGCTTCCGCGCGAGTGAATATTACCGGCAGTATTGCGAACGGACGCACTTGCTGGATGAGATGGACTTCTTGCTCGAGATCAGCCCGCGCACCACGCTGGTTCTGGTCATTGGGCGGCGTGACCGAATGTTCACTCAGGCTGAGTTAAGACGCCTGAAACTGATTGCACCAACAGTGCAGGCGGCCATGAAACGCATTTGGGCATTGCGGTCGACTACCGATGTGCAGGACGACGACAGTCAATTTCATCGCCGCCTTACCCGTTGTTTCGACCAGTTTGGTACGGGCGTCCTGACGGATCGTGAACGTCAGATCAGTCAGTTTCTGTTACGTGGTCACTCGTCCAAATCGATTGCCCGCGAGCTGGATATCGCACCGGGAACTGTGATGGTTCACAAGCGCAATCTTTTCGCCAAGCTGGGTATCAGTTCCCAGTACGAATTGTTCGCGCAACTCATCGATAAACTCAGCGCCGGAGACGGCAAAGGCTGAGACCGTTGTCACATAACAGCAACGCTACCTCCTAAATGGTATTCAGATAAGGGCGTCGCCACCGCACCATCGTCCGTCTTGCTGCAACTGCGGCCAGCAATCGACCAACAGGTGTGTGGAATGTTTGATTTTGATTTTGGCCTTGGCGAGGACATTGATCTGCTTCGCGATACGGTGCGGGGTTTTGCGACCGACCATATTGCTCCCCGAGCTGAAGCGATCGACGCGGAGAATCAATTTCCACGCGATCTTTGGCCGCAACTGGGTGAGTTGGGCTTGCTCGGTATTACGGTTGAAGAGGAGTACGGCGGTAGTGGGCTAGGCTATCTCGCTCATGTCGTCGCGATGGAAGAGATCAGCCGGGCGTCGGCATCCGTTGGCTTGTCGTACGGTGCACACTCCAATCTGTGCGTGAACCAACTCCGTCGATGGGGCACCGAAGAACAGAAACAGGAATTCTTGCCGAAGTTGATAAGCGGTGAGTTTGTCGGCGCGCTTGCAATGAGCGAGGCCGGTGCGGGTTCCGACGTCATGGGTATGCGTACTCGGGCTGTTCGTGAAGACGATACATTCGTGCTGAACGGCAACAAGATGTGGATTACCAATGCCCCGGAAGCGGATGTCACTATTATCTACGCACGCAGCGACGACGGCGAAGGGTCAGCCAAGCTGAGCGCCTTCCTGGTTGAGAAAGGTACGCCAGGATTTTCCAGCGCACAAAAGCTCGACAAACTGGGCATGCGCGGTAGTGATACCTCCGAGGTCGTATTGCAGGACTGCAAGGTTCCCGTCTCAAGAATGCTCGGCGAGACAGGTCGCGGTGCCGCGATTCTGATGTCCGGACTGGACTACGAGCGACTGGTCCTGGCGGCCGGGCCTCTTGGTATCATGCGGGCGTGTTTTGACCTCGTCATGCCCTACATTCACGATCGCAAACAGTTTGGCGAGCCAGTTGGCACGTTTCAGTTGATGCAGGGGAAGATCGCCGACATGTACACCGCCATGAACGCTAGCAGGGCGTATGTTTACGCCGTGGCAAAAGCTTGCGATCGGGGACAAACGACGCGTTTTGACGCTGCTGCCTGTATTCTGATCGCAGCGGAGAAAGCAACCTGGATGGCCGGTGAGACCATTCAGGCGCTGGGCGGGAACGGCTACATCAACGAGTATCCTGCGGGGCGCTTGTGGCGTGACGCGAAACTGTACGAGATTGGTGCCGGCACCAGCGAAATTCGCCGGATGCTGATCGGTCGTGAACTGTACGATGCCTTTTCCTGATGAGTGATTGACAGACTGCAATGCCAAAAATTATCAGCAAGATCAAACCTGATTCAGATGCGTTCAAACAGAACGATGATGCCAATCGTGAGCTGGCGCAAACGTTGCGCGATGATCTCGCGAGTATTGCTGAAGGTGGCAGTGAACGTGCTCGCCAGAAGCACCTTGACAGAGGCAAACTGCTGCCGCGGGATCGCATTCGGACCCTCATTGACCGGGGGTCGCTGTTCCTGGAAGTTGCGCAACTCGCGGCCTACGGCATGTACGACAATGAAGTACCGTCCGCCGGGATCATTGCGGGTATCGGCCAGGTTAATGACATCGAGTGCATGATCGTTGCCAACGATGCGACCGTGAAGGGCGGAACCTATTATCCGTTGACAGTGCGCAAACACTTGCGTGCGCAGGAAATCGCGGAGCAGAACGGTTTGCCTTGTGTGTACCTGGTGGATTCAGGCGGCGCATTTTTGCCGAAACAGGATGAGGTTTTTCCGGATCGCGACCACTTCGGCCGTATTTTCTACAATCAGGCACGCATGTCTGCGATGGGCATACCGCAGATCGCTGCCGTGTTGGGGTCATGTACGGCTGGCGGTGCCTATGTGCCGGCAATGTGTGACGAAGCTGTCATCGTCAGGAATCAGGGCACGATATTTCTGGGTGGACCGCCGCTGGTAAAAGCGGCGACCGGGGAAGTGGTCGATGCCGAAACTCTTGGCGGCGGCGATGTTCATTCCCGAATCTCGGGGGTCACAGACTACCTTGCCAAAGACGATGGCAATGCGCTCGAGATAGTTCGGGAAATTATCGGCAATCTCAATTGGCAGAAAAACACTGCGGTTCGGATGCAGGAAGCGCGTGAGCCGGAGTACCCGTCTGACGAATTGTACGGCGTTGTATCGCGTGACTTCCGTTACCCCTATGACGTGCGCGAAGTCATTGCTCGCGTGGTGGACGGATCCGAATTTCAGGAATTCAAGGCCTTGTATGGACCGACACTGGTCTGCGGCTTCGCCCACTTGTACGGCTATCCGGTTGGTATCGTTGCGAACAACGGTATCTTGTTCTCGGAGTCGGCGCAGAAGGGCGCGCATTTCATCCAGTTGTGCAATCGGCGCGGGATTCCATTGATATTCTTGCAGAACATCACCGGGTTCATGGTCGGGCGCAAAGCGGAGCATGGCGGAATTGCGAAAGATGGCGCGAAGATGGTCAATGCTGTTGCGACGGCGTCAGTACCAAAACTGACGGTCATCATCGGCGGGTCGTTTGGCGCTGGCAACTACGCCATGTGCGGCCGGGCTTACGGACCACGAATGATGTGGATGTGGCCTAACGCCAGGATTTCGGTCATGGGCGGTGAGCAGGCGTCGGTGGTGCTGTCGACAGTGCGGCGTGACGGTCTGGCGGCACGCAATGAGGAGTGGCCGGAGGAAGCGCAACAGGAATTCGAGCAACAAATTCGCGAGCAATACGAAACCCAGGGGCACCCTTATTATGCCAGTGCCCGCTTGTGGGATGACGGTGTGATTGACCCTGTTGATACGCGCGGCGTTCTCGGGCAGGCGATCGCTGCGGCGATGAATCGGCCACGGGATCACGAATTGCCGTACGGAATATTCCGTATGTAGATGTGCCGGTCTCAGCGGTCACTGGCAAGAGCGCTGATCAGGTATCATGCCTGTTCCACGGTGGCGGTGCAGGTACGATGACAAACCTCGGCGGCAAGACACTCTTCATAAGTGGTGCGAGCCGAGGAATTGGTCTTGCCATCGCCTTGCGTGCGGCACGCGATGGCGCGAACATCGTTGTCGCGGCGAAAACAGCGAAACCTCATCCGCATTTGCCCGGTACGATTTACACCGCCTGCGACGAAATCGTTGCCGCTGGTGGCAACGCGTTGCCCGTGGTCTGCGATATTCGCGATGAGCAGCAGGTTCTGGCCGCTGTCGATGCCGGTGTGGCTCAATTCGGTGGCATAGACATTTGCGTCAACAATGCGAGCGCCATCGCATTGACGGGGACGGAGCAAACTTCCATGCGGCGATTTGATCTGTTGCATCAGGTCAATACGCGCGGCACGTACCTTGTTTCAAGGACCTGTTTACCGCACCTGCTAAAAGCGACCAACCCGCACATACTCAATTTGTCACCGCCATTAAATATGGTCGAGAAGTGGTTTGCTCCTCACGTGGCCTACTCGATTGCCAAGTTCGGGATGAGCATGTGCGTACTGGGCATGGCCGGCGAGTTTCGTTCGCAAGGTATTGCTGTCAACGCACTGTGGCCAAGAACGGCGATAGCGACCGCGGCGGTGCAATACATGGCCGGCGGCGATGCAGTCATGCGCCGTTCGCGGCTGCCCGCGATCATGGGCGATGCGGCGTACCATGTTCTGACCCGACCCAGCCGCGAATGCACGGGTAACTTTTTTGTCGACGATGAAGTGCTGGAAAGTGCGGGCGTTGGCGATCTCAGTGGCTATGCCGTTGACCCTGATGCGGAGTTGTTCCCTGATTTCTTTGTGGAACCGCGGACTTGAGCGTGTGGCCAGATGAGTAATCGACAAGAACAATTCTCGGGTACTCGCGATGTTCGCAACGAACACCGCATGGACGAGCAACGCTTGTCAGCCTATCTGTCGGCCAATATGGCCGGCTTTCGCGGGCCACTCAGCATACGCCAGTTCAAAGGCGGTCAATCGAATCCAACGTATTTGCTCGATGCGGCTTCCGGACAATACGTGCTGCGCCGCAAGCCGCCAGGCAAGTTGCTGAAGTCAGCACACGCCGTGGAGCGCGAGTACCGGATAATCGCTGCGCTGCATGAGATCGGGTTTCCGGTGCCCAGGCCTTGGGTCTTGTGCGAAGACCCGGCGGTAGTCGGCACGCCGTTCTTCGTCATGGATTTCGTGGCCGGGCGCATTCTGTGGGAGCTTGATTTGCCGGGGATGTCGCGAGATGAGCGCGCGGCAATTTACGATGACATGAACCAAACCCTCGCGCGTTTGCACAGCATTGATTACCGTGCATTGGGCCTGGAAGACTTCGGCCGTCCGGGTAACTATTTTTCGCGACAAATTTCGCGTTGGTCGAAGCAGTATGCCGCCTCAGAAACTCAAAAGATCGAGCCTATGGACAAGCTGACGGCATGGCTGCCGGAGCATATTCCTGCCGATGACGCGAGCAGCATCGTGCACGGTGACTTTCGTCTGGACAACCTGATACTGCACCCGACCGAACCACGGGTCATCGCCGTGCTGGATTGGGAGTTATCCACTATTGGTCACCCGCTCGGTGATTTCACGTATCACCTGTTGGCCTGGCAGATGCCGGAAATCGGGATTGGCTCGGCCGGGTTGTGCAATCGTGACCTCGCGGCGCTGGGCATCCCCGCCGAGGACGAATACGTAAAGCGTTATTGCGAGCGAACAGGCCGACAGGGCGGCATTGTCGACCGGGCGTTCTACGCGGCCTACAACCTGTTTCGCCTCGCCGCCATACTGCAAGGTATTGCGGGACGGGTTCGTGATGGCACTGCATCAAGCGATCACGCCTCTGCGGCGGCGCGCGCTGTTCTGCCATTGGCTGAGCTCGGTTGGGCTTACGCCAGCAAAAGCAGGTGATTCAGACCACATTTGGAAGCGCGAGTCCCCAGTCTCACTGATCAAACAGCTTCGACCGCCGATGCGCCGTGTTTTTGCGCCGGTGGCTCGCGCGGATCAAAACCGGGTGTTATCTTGCCCTGCTGAACGCTCGCCGAAAAACAATACCGCGCACCGGCGCGCGGCTGAACAAGGGCAGCGAATCGAGCCGCCACGATGTTGATAGCAATTCATGAGTCTTGATTTTGACGCTCTGCAGGCTGCGAGCCGCAGAGATGAACAATGCCACTACCGCGAAACCGACGCGATTCTGTATGCGCTGGGTGTTGGCTTCGGTCAGGACAGTGCCGACCATCGTGAACATGACTACGTGTATGAAGGAGGCGCGCAATCCACCGTTCCTACAATGGCGGGCAATCTTCTCGACCGGGATTTTCTAAGCAGCAATGGCTGGGACGGCCGCCACCTGTTTGTTGCGGAACAGAAGCTGGAGCTGTACCGCCCGTTACCGGCCCGCGCCGCGCTACTGGCGGATCGGCGAGTAGTGGCGGCGCTGGATCACGGGCCGGTACAGGGCATTAGCATCATGACGGAATCCGAGGTCCGCATGAGCAAAGATGGCACGGTGTTGTTCACGCTGAGCAACACGCTGGTAGCCAATGCTTTGGATCGACCTGACGTCGGCGGGCCGTTGCCACACAAGTTGCCAGAGAGGGATGCCGATCTGTCCTGCGAGTTGCATTGTGGACGAAACCTGCCGTTGATTTTCCGTTTGGGCGGCGATCGCAGCGCTGTCTACGCGGACGATGCGGCCGCTCGGGCACTCGGTTTCAAGGCCAGTCCTGTGCAGGAGCAATGCGTTGCCGGTATTGCCTGCCGGGCAATCCTGATGACCATCTGCGAGTTCGATTTCACCTTGATCAGTGGTTTCGATTTGCGCTTTACCGCGCCGGTTTATCCCGGTGACGAGATCACGACCGAGATGTGGCAGGACCGAAATATCGTGTCATTTCGTTGCCGGGTCAAAGACCGCGGCGTTGTCGTTGTCGACAACGGCAAGTGCACGCTGGCAGTCTGAGATTTCTTGCGCAGTCCCGAGTCGCTGACTCGCAATGTGAAATTGCATTTCCATGAGATTGCGAACCCGCAATGCTCCGAGTGCTGCCGAAAATCGTCGTAGTCCGAGTTGTTCATGATCAAGCGCCAGACTGCCCGACGCGATAACGCTGTTTGCTTCCAGCTGCAGCGTCAGCGGTACGGTAATCGGCACCTGCCTGTCTTGAATGTGCAGGGTCGCGGCCATCTGCACGTGCGGGAACGTCCCGCTTACCGCCGCGGCAGTCAGCCGAACTTGCGGATGCTGCTTTGCATCCAGTAGTGCGGGACCGAGCATGTTCTCTCGTGTTGCTGCGATGTCTTTGTCTGGCACGGTGTCCGGGAACTCGCCGCCAGCGGCTATGCGTTCGGCGTGCTCATCGATCGTAAATTCGTTCACAGCCAGCTCTGCCAGGAGCTGCGATCTGTAAATGGGGGTTTCCATGCGTAAGCAGCCACGAATGTTTCTGTGGCTGATAACGTGGTTGTGGCCCAGCCTTGATAACAGGCCACCGCTATACACGAGTACCCGTACCCAACTGTTTGCATTGTCGATGCTGTACATTGCCGGAGCCGTGTTTGCGGAGCGCGGCCAAACAGCGAGCAGGCAAGCACAAACCATCAGGGTTCGAGCGAGGCGCCAGCCCGGCAAAGTGCGGAGTGTATGCGCGTGCATGTTGTTGTTCATGCGGGCTTCCATGACCTGTGGCGGCTGGCGCTGCTAGACTGCATTGGCGATATCCACGGAGCCATAAGATGTCAAAGGTAGTAGAGGTAGAGAGCGATCAGGGGGTTGCGATCGTAACATTGTCGCGGCCGGACAAGCTTAACGCACTGAACATGGAAACGTTTGAGGCGCTCATTGATGCTGGCCAGGCATTGTCGGCCGATCAGTCCGTACGCGCCGTTGTGCTGTGCGGTGCGGGTGAGCACTTTTGCGCCGGGATCGACACATCCGTATTCATGGCCGGGATGGCCAATGAGGCTGGGGGTTCACGGATGATGCCGATGGACGATTCGCCCGCGAATTTTTTCCAGCGTGCGGCCGTGATCTGGCGGGAACTACCGGTGCCGGTTATCGCTGCCTTGCAAGGAGTTGTATACGGTGGCGGTCTGCAGCTTGCGATGGGCGCGGACTTCCGGATCGCGGCGCCATCCACGCGTTGTTCGGTAATGGAAATACGCTGGGGCATCATTCCTGATATGGGCATCAGTACTACCACACGGGCAACAGTGCGTCTCGATCATTTGCGAGAACTCGTTTATACGGGGCGCGTCGTTGACGCCGACGAAGCGTTGCAGATCGGTTTGCTCAGTCGATTGCAAGACGAACCGTTGCAAGCAGCGAAAGAACTGGCAGCCACGATAGCCCGGAATTCACCGGATGCCGTACGGGCTGGCAAATACCTGCTGAACCACGTGTTTGATGAAGCGCCTGAACGGGCGTTGCGACGTGAAGCATTGGTGCAGACAAAACTTGTCGGGCAGGCAAATCAGCTTGAAGCCGTTAGATCAAATATGGAGAAGCGGGAACCGGCGTTCGGGCCAGCTGTCAAAATCGAGGTGAATATCGATTGACCCGCCGCGCACCGCAGGTGCGTAGCTGAAGCGGTCCGTCAGGAGACCATGGTGACAGCTTTGAGAAGCCGGCTAATTGCCGCTCAGACATTTGGCAAAGGCCTCGCGATACTGCTGGTAGCCAGTACCGTGATGCTTACTTTGCCGTCCGCTGCGCAGGAGTACCGTCATTTCCCGGGGTCCGTGCCTGATTTGCGAACGGCACGGATACAGGAGCGGGTTGAGACACTCTACAACCAACGCAATTACCGGCTGGCGCTGCGCAACTACGCGGAATTTCTGGCGCCTCTCGGTGACAAGTACGCTCAGTACATGGTTGGGTACATGCACCTGAGCGGGCAGGGGACGACGCCGGACCCGGTACAGGCACTCGCATGGTACCGGCTGGCCGCCGAACGCAATGAGACGCCGTACATAGAGGCACGGGATACGTTGGCCGCAACGTTCACTGACGAACAGCGTGCGGCGGCTGACAAAATCTTTGTGGACTTGCGCCGCCGCATTGGTGACCGACAGTTGCTGGTGGAGCTCATACGGCGCGATGTCAACGCGTTACGGCGCTTTGATACCGAACCTGCGCAGGATCATGCGACCGCCGGCTTTTTGGGTGGTGCACAGATCGACTATCGGGCACTGACAATTGATCGTTTGCGCCAGCGCGCAAAGTATCTGGAGCGTTTGCCACGCGATGCAGATGTAGTCGCGAACGAGGACGATATACAGGCTTACCTCGCCCGCTACTTGAATTAGTTATTGCGACGACGGAGTGCGCGATAGTTTGTCGCTTGGTCGCAGGCCGCGGCTAAGGATTTCGGGGAACGCCGCAATGATTTCGTTGGCCATTGTGCTGTTGCCATGAAACCATTTCGGTATCCAGTTGATCGCGCCCATGATTGCGTTGCCGGTCATGCGCACGTCGCAATCGGCGATGCTGCCGTCGGCAATGCCGCGACTGATAATCTGTTCAAACGCAAGACTGTGGCGTCGCGAAATACCCAGAATTTCGTCCCGATGCGCCGTTTCCAGGGATGGGATCTCGCTCATAATGGCGACCGGGCCAAGGTCGCCAACCATGGTTTCAACGTGATAGCGCACGTACAGTCGTGCCTGCTCGTAGCCATTTGCGCCGTCCTGAACGGCGCGCGCCAGCGCATCGGCACCGAGGTCGGCAGCACGCCGGTAGCACTGAAATACCAGTTCTTCCTTGTTGCGCACGTAGTAATAGAGCGCGGCATCCGTCAGCCCCAGGTGGTGGGCAACGTTCTTCAAGGACGTGCCGCTATAGCCTTTTTCATTAAAGCAGCGTGCCGCGGCCTTGAGGATACGGTCCAGTTGCGCTTCGTAGCGGGTTTCTTCTGCCGGTTGCGACATGCTGCGTTTCCTGTGGCTGCTGGCCAGGACGTTCCGCCGTAGGGCCTGGTGTGGTTCACGGTTGAGACTTGAGTTCTGCGGTAAGCTGCATTATTTTAATCGTCATTAGAATTTATGCAATGCCAGAACTGACTGAATTTTAATAACAATTATTGATACCGCAGGTGGTTCTGCTGCCAAAACGAGGTTCTCGCCCATGAGTACTGCTGCCACCGATTTGCCGCGAGCTACCGGCAAGCTAAGTAATGCACCACTGCGATTTGTAACGGCGGCCTCGCTGTTTGACGGGCATGATGCGGCGATCAACATCATGCGCCGTTTGATTCAGGCGAAAGGCGCCGAGGTCATACATCTGGGTCACAACCGCAGTGTGGATGACATCGTGCGCGCCGCCATTCAGGAGGATGCCGACGGCATTGCGATCAGTTCGTACCAGGGTGGGCATAATGAATTTTTCCGTTACATGGTCGACCGGCTGGGTGAACTCGGCGCGTCGCATATCAGGGTATTTGGTGGAGGCGGTGGAACCATCACGCCGGACGAGATCGATGCGTTGATGGACTACGGTGTCGATCGTATTTACCACCCGCATGACGGCATGTCGATGGGTCTCGGCGACATGATCGACGATCTGATTCAACGGACTGTCGAGGCGCGACGGGAAACCCGTCCACCAGCGACCATCAGCCCGGACAAAATAGCTGACGTCGCTTGCATGATGTCAGCGATCGAAGAAGACGCGTACGACGACTCCGGCCTGGAAGCATTGCGTCGTGAATGGCGCATGCGAACGGGCCAGGTGCCGGTCATCGGCATTACAGGTACCGGTGGTGCGGGCAAGAGCAGCGTTACCGACGAGATTCTCAATCGCTTTCTGGCGTCTTTCCCGGACATGCGAATAGCGGTATTGGCGGTCGATCCGACGCGCCGTCGTACCGGTGGCGCATTGCTGGGTGATCGCATCCGAATGAATTCATTGCGCTCGGACCGAGTGTACATGCGATCGATAGCCACCCGCCGCCAGCACTTGGCGACCAGCAAGATGCTGGCCGATCACATCCTGTTTCTGAAGTCTCTTGGCTATGACCTTATCCTGGTCGAAACGGCAGGCATCGGTCAGAGCGATAGCGAAATCGTCGATCATGTTGATTTTTCGGTTTATGTCATGACGAGTGACTACGGCGCCGCAAGCCAGCTGGAAAAAATCGACATGCTGGATTTCGCCGATCTGATCGTGCTTAACAAGTACGACAAGCGCGGTGCGGAAGATGCGTTGCGTGATATTCGCAAGCAATGGAAACGCAACCATGTCCAGTTTCAGGTCAGTGATGAAGAAATTCCGGTGTACCCAACGATCGCCAGCCAGTTTAGTGACCCGGGTGTCAGCTGGATGTTTGTCGAACTCTGCCGGCGACTAAAGAATAAATTGTCACTGGACAGTGACAAGTGGTCACCAACTATTGATGTCAGCGTAAAGGAACCGCGGGCGATGGCGGTCATACCAGGCGCACGCATTCGCTACCTTGCGGAGATCGCTGAACAGGGTCGGGCTATCAATGCGTCAATCGAATCGCAGGCTACGGCGGCGAGCGAGCTGCAGCACCTGTACGAAGCGCTGAAGTTGCTGGACGATGAGCAGTTGCCGGAGCCACTGGCTGCATACCCGGATGATGCGCTGATCAGCGGCGGAGATCGCTCTTTGCTGACATTACGGCAGCGATATCAGTCGTTGCTAAGCGACCTGTCCAGGGAAGCGGTAACCTTATTGCGCGAGTGGCCGGCGCGTCGCGATGCCGTGCGTGCGGATGAATACAGCTACGAAGTCCGCGGCCGTGAAATTCGCGGGCAGAATTACAGCGAAAGCCTGAGCCATCAGAAGATTCCGAAAATTGCTCCTCCGGATTACCGCGACTGGGGCGAGACACTGTCATTCCTGATGCGCGAAAACCTGCCTGGCGCTTACCCTTACACCGGCGGTGTATACCCGTATCGGCGCCTGGGAGAAGACCCGACGCGTATGTTTGCCGGTGAAGGTACGCCGGAACGCACCAATCGCCGCTTTCACTATTTGTCGCAAGGGCAGGAGGCAGCGCGCCTTTCGACGGCGTTCGATTCCGTCACTCTGTACGGCGAAGACCCTCATGAACGCCCTGATATTTTTGGCAAGGTTGGAAATTCCGGGGTGTCGATTGCCACGGTTGACGACATGAAGAAGTTGTACTCAGGTTTCAACCTGTGTGCACCGACAACGTCGGTATCCATGACAATCAACGGTCCGGCACCGATGATCCTGGCGTTCTTCATGAACACGGCAATTGACCAGCAGGTGGAGATCTACCTGAAAGAAAACGGTGAATGGCCGGCCGCAGAGAAGAAAATCAGGCACTGGTTCGAAGGACGGCAGCGACCAGAGTACGTTGGCGAATTGCCGGCCGGCAATGACGGGCTTGGCTTGGCCCTGCTGGGAATTTCCGGTGACCAGCTGGTATCACCCGAGGTTTACGCGAAGATTTGCGAGCAGACCCTGACGCAGGTACGCGGCACGGTGCAGGCGGATATTCTCAAAGAAGATCAGGCACAGAATACCTGCATATTTTCGACCGAATTCGCGATGAAAATGATGGGCGATGTGCAGCAGTATTTTATCGATCACAACGTGCGTAATTACTACAGCGTATCGATCAGTGGCTATCACATTGCAGAGGCAGGCGCGAACCCGATCAGCCAGCTGGCATTTACCCTGTCAAATGGCTTTACCATCGTTGAGTACTATCTTGCTCGTGGCATGGATATCGATGAGTTCGCGCCGAACCTGAGTTTCTTTTTCTCCAACGGTATGGACCCGGAGTACACGGTGATAGGCCGCGTTGCACGACGTATCTGGGCCAGAGCCATGCGCGAACGCTACGGTGCGAGTGCCCGGTCACAGATGCTTAAATACCACGTGCAGACATCCGGTCGCAGCCTGCACGCACAGGAAATCAGTTTCAACGATATACGGACTACCTTGCAGGCCCTCTACGCGTTGTTCGACAACTGCAACAGCTTGCATACCAACGCGTTTGACGAAGCTATCACAACCCCCACGGAGCATTCGGTTCGCCGTGCGGTAGCCATTCAATTGATCATATCGCGCGAGTTGGGCCTCAATTTCTGCGAAAACCCGTGGCAGGGTTCATTCATTATTGACGAGCTTACCGAACTGGTGGAAGAAGCGGTCTACAAAGAATTCGAACGTATCTCCGAGCGTGGTGGCGTATTGGGCGCGATGGATACGATGTATCAGCGCGGCAAAATACAGGACGAGAGCCTCTATTATGAAAGCAAGAAACATGACGGCAGCTATCCGTTGATAGGCGTCAATACTTTCCTGCCAAAGAAAGGGCAGGAAGACGAAGTCCACAAACAGGAACTCATTCGCTCATCAGATGAGGAGAAACGCGATCAGATCGCCCACGTTCGCGCATTCCAGGAAACCCACCGCGAATCAAGCGAAACGGCGCGGCTCCAGTTGCAGCGCGTGGCGCGCGCGCGTGGCAATGTGTTCGAGGAGCTGATGCAGACGGTCAAGTCCAATTCTCTGGGCCAGATTTCTGCGGCGCTCTACGAAGTGGGCGGCGAGTATCGCCGCAATATGTAACACTTCGATTCCGGCACCAGGCGGCAGTCGCCGGCTCGGCGAAATCTCGGGAGGAAGTGTTTACGTGGTCAGAGCTAAATTCAAATCGCTGTACCTGTTACCAGCGATCATCGTTTCCGTTTTGTTGTTTCTCGTTTCTCTGTTCATGGCATTGCGTGGTGAAGCGGACCGCCTCGCCTGGTGGGGTGCGGCGATAGCATCGCTGCCGCTGCCGCTGGTGCACGCGCATTTGAAATTGGCCCGTCCGGCACGAGCGGCTGAAAATGCGCCATTGGCATGGTTTGTGGCCTGTTGCGGTGTATTGCTGGCGGCATGGGAGTGGCTGTTCGAAGGCGTTGCTGGCTGGTTGCCACTGGTAGTGGCCACATGCGCGCTGGTGTTATTGCTGCTGTATGTATTCTGGTACTCGCGGTACGGGCGTATCGCCAGTGGCAAGCTGGACGTTGGTAGCCGCTTGCCCGACTTTGCGGCAATAGACATTGATGGCAAACCGGTGAACAGCGGCGATTTGCAAGGCAAGCCCTCGGTACTGGTGTTCTTTAGCGGCAACTGGAGTTCATTCTGTGTCGCGCAGGTAGCGGAGTTGAGTGCATTTCAATCCGAGTTTGAGCGGCTCGGCGCCAATGTGGTACTTATCAGTCCGCAAGCGGAGCGCCATAGCCGCGCGCTGGCGGAGCAAAACCCGGCACCGTTCCACTACTGGGTGGACCAGGACAATGGCATCGCCCGAGAGCTGGATATTGCGGTGCAGAACGGCGTTCCCGTGGGTTATGGCCGAGGCTATGATGCGGATACCGTGATGCCGACAGTGGTCGTAGCCAATGCACGCGGTACTATCATCTACTCGGATCAAACTGACAATTACCGAGTCCGCCCGGAACCGGATATTTTCCTGGCGGTATTGCGCAGAACCGGAGCGATCGCACAATGAACGAACAGACGCCGAAGAGTTTTCTCGACAACCCCACACTGTACGAAGGAACGTACCTGCAGTTTCTCGGCTTTCGCTTGCTGAACTGGAAGGACGGCTTTGTTCGCCTGGAGATGCCGGTTCGCGATGATCACCGCAATTCCGTCAAATACCTGCACGGCGGGGTAATTGCCTCGCTACTCGATATTGCGGGTGCCGTATGTGGCAGTTTCGGCGGCTCCGGCGAGTATGTTTCGGTAACGGTCAATCTCAATTGCAATTTCATGGCCCCGCACCGTGGCCAAACGGTCATTGCGGAAGGCGAGCTCATACGGCGGACCAATACCCTGTTTTTCGCGCAAGCCAAATTGCTGGACCCTGACAACCGTACGCTTTGTGCCACAGCGACGGGCACGTACAAGCCACAACAGCGCGGCCACGCGGCAGCGACAGGATGAGCGAGCGCGACCGGTTCCGGCTCGACGGCAAGACCGCGCTGATTACCGGTGCGGGCAGTGGTTTGGGCCGGCAGTTCGCCATGACCCTGGCAACGGCCGGTGCGACCGTTGTGCTGGCTGCTCGACGAGCGGAGAAGCTCGAGGAAACGCGCAGCCTGGTGGCCAAGGCGGGTGGCGAAGCGTTGTGCGTTTCGCTGGATGTCACTGACGGCGCATCGGTTCAACAATGTTTTACTGAGCTCGACGACGCCGGGCAGAGCATCGACATTCTCGTCAATAACGCTGGCATCAGTCGTACGGGTTTTCTTGCCGAACTGAGCGAGGCCGACTGGGATGCGGTGGTTGATACGAACCTGAAGGGTGTGTTTCTGGTAGCTCAGGCGACGGCACGACGCATGCTGGAACGCGGCCGCGGCGGCAGCATTATCAACATCGCCTCTATACTCGGCTTTCGCGTCAGCAAGACGCTGGGTTCTTATGTCGCGGCAAAGAGCGGCGTTGTGAATCTGACCAAGACGATGGCGCTCGAATGGGCGCGTTTCGGTATTCGCGTTAACGCTATTGCGCCGGGCTATTTCGAGACCGAGATCAACACTGGCTTCCTGAGCTCACCAGCAGGGCAGACGATGTTGCAGCAAGTGCCCTTGCGTCGCAGTGGGGTGTTGTCCGAACTCGATGGACCGCTGCTCTTGCTCGCCTCCGAAGCAGGCAGTTACATGACCGGTAGCACCATTACCGTGGACGGCGGACACCTCTGCAGCTCACTCTGAGCGCCTGGCCGTTTTACCAGCGGGCCTGAAAGCCCCTTACCTCATTGAGCGTCGCAACGCAGCAGCCGGGGCGCGCGCGCCAATGCCGCTTGTTCCTCGTCAATGGCGCCGGTATACTCACTTGCTTGTTGTCAGCAAGTATTTTGAGAATTGACCAAGCCATTGATAGTTAATAATTTTTCGAGCGAAACAGTCGGTGGCTGAGGCAACGGCTGGTAGCAGCCGTACGCAAGCGCAACGCAGCGCCCAGTCGGACAGCGCCATGCTCGACGCGGCTATCGACCTGATTCTCGAACACGGCACCGAAAAGACCACTCTCGCGGCCATCGGCAAAAAGGCCGGCTACAGTCGCGGGCTCGCCACCTACCGTTTCGGCTCGAAGGCCGGGCTGTATGACGCGGTTTGCAAAGCCATATCGCGCCGCTGGCTGACCTATTTGCGCGACGGCGCTGGCGATTTGTCCGGTGTCGATGCCATGTGTGCCGCGTTGGATGCGTTTTTTCGGTTTTTGTCGGATTGGCCGCGCGAAGCCCGGGTGCTGCACATTCTGTACTGCGGTGCGGCCAGCCCGACGTCGGAATATCGCGAGACATCGCGATCGATACACCAACGCCAGCAAAACGACGTTGCGGACTGGATCCGCGCCGGCATCGCCGACGGCAGCATTCGCCAGGGCACGGATCCCCGGAGTGTCGCCGCGCAATACATCGCATATATATCGGGGATGACTTACCTATGGGTCATTGATCCGGAAGCGGTCGATTTCCGCAAGGCGAATGAGGACATGAAGCTGCATTTGCGGCGCTCCCTCGCAGCCACGGAGAGTCACTTGTAGACAGAATTTGTGACATTGACGCAAGCGCTTGTCAGGCAACGTTGACGCTCGCCGGACTGGCACCGGGTAGGTCGGAATGCGTTAGCGATGACCACAACTCCTGGCCAGTCCAAGGTCCCAACGAGATACCTGCAAGCGAACAGAACTTCACTTTGATACAGGATTACAGCAATGGCAGACGCCTATATATTTGACCATGTACGTAGCCCGCGCGGTCGCGGCCGGCCGAACGGTGCTCTGCACGAAATAACGCCGGTCAATTTGATGACCCAGGTTCTGAGTGCATTGCGCGAGCGCAATAATCTGGATACGACGTACCTCGACGACGTTGTTCTGGGTTGTGTTTCACCGGTCGGTGAACAGGGTGCCTGCATTGCGCGAACGGCGGTACTGAATGCTGACTACGCACTGACCGTGCCAGGCAAACAACTCAACCGCTTTTGTGCCTCAGGCCTGGAAGCGGTCAATTCCGCTGCCGCACAGATCATGGCGGGTCAGTCGGATCTCACCATCGGTGGCGGTGTTGAGAGCATGTCACGGGTACCAATGGGTGCCGATTCCGGCGCCATGCATGCTGACCCGGCGATAGCCTACAAGACCTATTTTGCGCCGCAAGGAATTGGCGCAGACCTGATTGCGAGCAAGTACGGTTTCTCCCGCAGCGACGTGGACAACTATGCCGTTGAGAGTCAGCGGCGGGCCGCCCACGCCTGGGAGCAGGGCTGGTTCAGCAACTCCATTGCCCCTATCCACGACCATCTGGGATTGCCTCTGCTGGAGCGCGATGAGCACATGCGCCCTGGCACCACCGCAGCCGATCTTGCTGCCTTGAAAGCAGCCTTTGAAACTCTTGGTCAGCAAGCGGGCTTCGACGATGTAGCGTTGCAGCGCTACCCGGAGGTTGAGGCGATCGAACACGTGCACACAGGCGGTAACTCGAGCGGGATTGTCGATGGTGCCGCTGCCGTATTGATTGGTAATGCCGGGACGGGCAAGGCACTTGGCTTGAAAGCGCGTGCGCGCATCCGTGGCTTCGCCTCTATTGGCACTGATCCGACGATCATGCTTACCGGTCCGGCACCGTCCGCCGAGAAGGTGCTTGCGCGTTGCGGCATGACCACGGACGACATCGATCTCTTTGAGCTGAACGAAGCGTTTGCCTCGGTGGTACTGCTGTTCATGCAGCGGCTGAACATTGACCACGACAAGATCAATGTGAATGGTGGCGCTATTGCGATGGGACACCCGCTTGGCGCCACTGGCGCCATCATTCTGGGAACCGTCCTCGACGAGCTGGAACGGCGCGACCTCAATACCGCACTGGTTAATTTATGTGTGGGTGGTGGGATGGGCACAGCAACCATTATCGAGCGCGTTTAGGAGATTCGGGATGAACGAAATGACAACCATAAACTGGCAGCTCGATGACGACGGTGTGGTACTGCTGACGATTGATGTGGCGGGGCGTTCCATGAATGTCATGACGCCCGAATTCCTGAAGGACATTGCGACTGCCGCCGAACGCATTGCGAATGATCCGGATGTCAAAGGCGCGGTAATTACCTCGGGCAAGGACGCCTTCTTGGTAGGTGCTGACCTGCACGAACTTGTGAACGCGTATTCGCCGCAAGCGGATGTACACAAGTTGTACAGCTGGTGCAGTAACTTGCAGCAGGCGTTGCGAGCCGTAGAAACCTGTGGCAAACCGGTTGCCGCCGCCATTAACGGTACAGCGTTGGGCGGTGGGCTTGAAGTAGCGCTTGCCTGCCATTATCGAGTGGTTGCGGATCAGCCACGCACCAAACTGGGCTTGCCGGAAGTGCAGGTAGGTTTGTTGCCGGGTGGCGGCGGTACCCAACGCTTGCCACGTATGATCGGAATCGAACCGGCGTTGCAGCTCATTACGCAGGGTAAGCACCTGTCGCCAGCCGAGTCACTCGCGGCCGGCGTCGTGAACGAGCTTGTTGCTGCAGGCAATGAAGTAGCCGCGGCACGTCGCTGGGTATTGCAGGAAGGTGTTGCTCTGCAGCCGTGGGACAAAAAGGGTTTCAAAGTGCCGGGCGGTGCGGGATTGATGCATCCGGGCGCCGTGCAGACTTTCATGGTTGGTAGCGCGCTGCTGCAGAAAATGACCCGGCACAACTACCCGGCTCCGCTCGCGATTATGTCCGCCGTTTATGAAGGTACCGTGCTGCCCATCGACAAGGCACTGGAGGTAGAGACCAAGTACTTCGTGTCGCTGTTAATGAACCCCGTTTCGCGAAACATGATGCGTACACTGTTTGTCAACAAAGGGGCGGCGGATAAACTCGTCCGCCGACCTGCCGCGCCGCCGCGTCGCCAGGTAAGCAAGTTGGGCGTGCTGGGCGCCGGCATGATGGGCGCTGGTATTGCTTACGTGTCCGCGAAGGCTGGCATCGAGGTTGTATTACTGGACACCACGAATGAGAAAGCGGACAAGGGCAAGGACTATTCGAGAAGCCTGATCAAAAAGCAGCTTGAGCACGGTCGCGTGGACCATAAGACGGCGGAAGCTTTGCTGGACCGAATCCATACCGGGACGGATTTTTCGCTACTGAGCAACTGCGAACTGGTGATCGAGGCGGTGTTCGAGGACCGGGATGTCAAGGCCGAGGTGACCAAACGCGCCGAAGCGGTCATGGCTGACGACGCGATTTTTGCTTCAAATACTTCGACTTTGCCCATCACCGGGCTGGCAGAAGCAGCGACACGAGCAGACCAGTTCATTGGCATCCATTTCTTCTCACCGGTGGACAAGATGCCGCTGGTTGAGGTCATTGTTGGTGAGAAGACGTCGGATATTGCTATCGCTCAGGCGCTGGATTACATCCAGCAGATTCGCAAAACACCAATCGTCGTCAACGATAGTCGCGGTTTTTACACGAGTCGCGTATTCAGCGTGTACACCCGTGAAGGAATCGCGATGTTGGCGGAGGGTATCAGTCCTGCCCTTATCGAGAACGTAGCGCGAAATGCCGGTATGCCGGTCGGTCCGCTGGCCGTAACGGATGAGGTGTCGCTGGAACTCAGTTACCACGTTGGTCAGCAGAGCCAAAAGGATCTCGGCGAGGCGTATGTTGCTTCGCCTGCTGACGAGGTCATACGCAAATTTGCGATTGATCTTGATCGCAAGGGCAAGCGTTTCGGCAAAGGATTCTACGAGTATCCGGAGGACGGCAAGAAATATTTGTGGCCGGGACTCGCGGAGCACTTCCCGCCGGCGTCAGTGCAACCCGGCGCGGAGGAGGTTCGTAGTCGATTGCTTTATGCGCAAGCACTGGAGACCGTGCGTTGTCTGGATGAGAAGGTGGTTACTCATCCAGCGGATGCGGACATCGGTTCGGTGTTCGGCTGGGGCTTCCCAGCGTGGACCGGCGGCACGCTGTCCTACATAGAAACGGTTGGGCTGAAAGCTTTCGTCGCCCGAGCAGATCAGCTCGCGGACGTGTATGGTGTGCGATTTTCGGTGCCAGCGAGCTTGAGATCCATGGCGGAAAAGGGCGAGCTGTTTTACCCGAGTGACGATGTAAATGCGGGCCGTAACGCCGCTTGAGGAACAGTAATGCTTAGTCTTGAAACAGTAAAATACAGTCAGAATGGTCCGGTTGCGATCATCACCATGTCGCGACCGGAGGCAATGAACTCATTCAATACCGCCTTGCGACTTGATCTGCGCAAGGCGTTTGAGCACGCCGCTGCGGATAAGTCTGTGCGCGCCGTGGTCTTGACCGGCGAGGGCAGATCTTTCAGTGCCGGCGCTGACCTGAAGGCCAGCAACGACTCGGAAAAATCCGTCGAGGAGCTTTTGCAGAGCGAGTATCGACCCATATTCGAATGCATTGCATCGATGCCGCAGCCGGTTATTGCAGCCGTGGGTGGCTCCGCGGCGGGCATAGGAATGTCTTTCGCGTTGGCTTGTGATCTTATGATCATCGCGGATAACGCGTTTCTGCTGTCGCCGTTTACAACCATTTCTCTCGTTCCCGATGGCGGGCTCAACTGGTTGCTGGTGAACCAGCTGGGCTACCGCCGAGCCTTTCAGTTGAGCGTCGAGTCGGAACGGATCAGTGCCGATCGATGCGTCGAACTGGGCCTTGCAAACCGCACGGCACCGGCAGACAGCTTGCTGGCGGCAGCGGAGGAATGGGCGCATTCGCTGGCGGCTCGTGCGCCGCTCTCATTGGCGGCAACGAAAAAAGCCATGCGCTTGGCGGCCGCATCGGATTGGGCCAGTACCTTCGACGTCGAAGCACCGGCGCAACGTGATTTGCGCGCCAGCGAAGACTGTGAAGAAGGCATATCCGCGTTTCTTGAGAAACGCGAGGCCGCATTCAAAGGCAAGTAACTTCTTGACCGCCAGTTGATCTGGTGAGGACTAAATCATGATTCGACGAATTTTCGACGACGAACACGAAATGTTTCGGGACTCTGTACGCAGCTTTATGCAGAAGGAGATTCGCCCGCATTCGGACCGTTGGCAGGAGCAGGGCATCGTTGATCGTGAGGCATTTCTGAAAGCCGGTGAGCAGGGCTTGCTGCTCATGTGGGCCGATGAGCAATATGGTGGTGCCGGCGTCAGTGATTTTCGCTACGAGCAAATTCTGATTGAAGAAAATGCACACTTTGGCGACGCCGGTTTCTTCATGACCTTGCACAGTCGCCTGGTAGGCCCGTATATCGGCGAACTGGCGACTGAGGAACAGAAGCAACGCTGGCTGCCAAAGTGTATTTCAGGTGAGCACGTGCTGGCAGTTGCTATCACTGAGCCGGGTGCCGGTAGTGATGTCGCCGGCATCCGCACCCACGCCGCGGACAAAGGTGATCACTACCTGTTAAACGGTTCCAAAACCTACATTTCCAACGGTATCAATGCCGACCTGGTCGTGGTGGTGGCCCGAACCAATCAGGAAAAACGGCACGGGCTTAGTTTATTTGTCGTTGAGCGCGGAATGGACGGTTTCGAACGTGGCCGGAATCTGAAAAAAATGGGGCTGAAGAGTCAGGATACGGCTGAACTGTTTTTCAACAACGTCAAAGTGCCCAAAGAAAACCTGCTCGGGGAGTTCGATCGGGGCTTTTATCACTTGATGCATTTCCTGGCCGAAGAACGCCTGCTGGGTGCCGTCGGGTACCTCGCGAATGCCGAGGCTGCGCTGAATGTCACGATGGACTATGTGCAAGAGCGCAAAGCATTTGGCCAGACTGTTGCCGATTTCCAAAATACGCGCTTCAAACTGGCGGACATGCGCACTGGAATCGACGTCACCCAGGCATTCGTGGATCAGTGTGTGCTTGAACACAATGCCGGCACGCTCAGTGCCGACGATGCGGCGAAAGCGAAGCTGTACACCAGTGAGCTGGAGGGGCGGGTGACTGACGAGTGTGTGCAGTTGCACGGCGGCGCGGGCTTCATGGATGAATACCCGGTTTGCCGGATGTACCTTAACGCGAGAGTCTCCAGAATTTACGCCGGTAGCTCGGAAGTGATGCGAGAGATAATCGCGCGTTCCATGGGCCTGGACCCGCGCAAGAACAAGCCGCGGTCTGCGAATCAATAGCCAGTCGTCTCAATTGCTCTGAGGCGTTGCGATGCGCCTGCCGAGACCGTAGTCTTCTGCGATCTGTTCTGCAGGAGAATATCCAATGAAAGTGGCGTTCTTGGGGCTCGGTGTAATGGGCTTCCCTATGGCGGGCTACCTGGCCAAATCGGGCCACGCTGTCTGCGTTTACAATCGTAGCCCCGAAAAAGCACAAGCCTGGCTTGAGAAGTACCCCGGCTCAGCAGAGAAAACGCCACGGGCTGCCGCGGCGGGTGCGGATATCATTTTTTCCTGTGTCGGCAATGACGACGATGTACGTAGCGTATTGCTTGGCGACGACGGCGCACTGCACGGCTGCAAATCCGGTGCAATCATCGTTGACCATACGACGGCTTCGGCCGAGGTGGCGCGTGAAGTCAGTGCAGCGGCCAGTGAGCGCGGTGTGGAGTTTCTCGATGCGCCACTTTCCGGCGGGCAAGCGGGCGCGGAGAACGGCCAGTTGACGATCATGCTGGGTGGCGACCCTCAGGTTTTCGAACGCGCGTTGCCGGTAATGGATTGCTATGCGAAGGCCTGCACGCTTATCGGACCGACCGGATCTGGCCAAATGGCGAAAATGGTCAACCAGATATGCATCGCCGGAATTGTGCAAGGTTTGGCCGAAGGACTGCATTTTGCGAAGCGGGCCGGGCTGGATGTCGCGGCTGTGATTGGCGCAATTTCGAAAGGCGCCGCGCAATCCTGGCAAATGGAAAACCGCTGGGCAACGATGAACGACGATCAGTACGACTTCGGCTTCGCAGTTGAGTGGATGCGCAAGGATCTGAAAATCGCGCTGGAGGAAGCAGAACGCAACGGCGCGCGCCTTGAGATGACTCATCTGGTTGACGGTTATTACGCCGAAGTGGAGGCATTGGGCGGTCGGCGTTGGGATACGTCCAGTCTGCTGAAACGATTGGAGCCGTAAAACCACGCGCCTAGCGTAACGGAATCCGGCCTGTTGAACTTGCAGGCAACTGCGGTATAGTGGCGCCGTCACAGGGGTGGCCATGACGTGCAAACGTCATTAGCCTGAGATCCGTACCGGCATTCGGCTGGATTACGGGAACCCTTAGAACCTGAACCGGGTAATACCGGCGTAGGAAGAGGATTCCATAATGTATAGCAAGACCCTCCAGGGGCGGCTGGCAGCAGCGGCGCTTGGTTCCGTATTTTTTGTCGCAAACTCACTCACTCTCGCAGAACCACTTGATGAAATAACGGTGGTTGCCGATTTCCGTGAGCGCAAAGCGGCTGAGTTGCCGCCATCCATCAGCGTGCTTGACCGTGCAACCATTGAGCAGTCCGCCGTCCAGCATTTCGAAGAGCTGATCCAGGGACTGCCCAATCTGAACTGGTCGGGCGATGGTCATCGCGCCCGCTACCTGCAGATTCGTGGCGTAGGCGAGCTCGAGCAGTACGAAGGTGCGCCGAACCCCTCTGTTGGTTTCCTGATCGACGATATCGATTTCAGCGGCATGGCGACCATTGCGACCTTGTTTGACGTACAACAGATCGACGTCCTGCGTGGCCCGCAGGGCACCCGCTACGGCGCGAATGCATTGGCCGGACTGGTTTACGTGCAGAGTACCGAGCCCACGGACGAGCGCGCCGGACGCTTCCAGTTGAGTGCCGGTGATGACGACATGCTTTCCGCTGGACTAGCATTCGGCGGTCCTTTGGCTGGCGACAATCTGCAATACAGGATTGCGGCTCAACATCACAAGAGCAATGGCTTTCGTGACAATGCGTACCTGCAACGTGACGATACCAACGGCCGCAGTGAGTCCGCCATCCGCGGCAAATTGAAGTGGCAGGTCAACGACGACTGGGCAGTGCATTTGAGTACCTTGTTCAGCGATATCGATGATGGTTACGATGCGTTCGCCATTGATAATTCGCTGACCATGCAGTCTGACAATCCCGGCAAAGACGCACAGCGCAGTGTTGGTGCAGCAATCCGCAGCGAATGGTCTGGTTCAGACCGAGTGGGTTTTACCTCGATAACATCGGTCGCCGATTCTGATGCCATTTACTCGTTCGACAGCGATTGGGGCAATGCTGATGTCTGGGCGCCGTTTACCTATGACTATGAGTCATTCAGTGAACGGCAACGTACAACGATCAGTCAGGAATTTCGGCTGACCTCAGGTACGGATGGCCGCTTGTTTGATGACAGCAGTGATTGGCTGCTGGGCGTCTACGTCATGCGTCTCGACGAAGATCTGACCACGCTGAACGTGGGTGACTACGTTGATCCCATCTACGATTTTACGCTGGCACTGAACGATCGTTACCGCGGCCATTTTGAAGCATTAACCGCCGCCTTGTTTGGTGAACTCGATATCGACGTCGGCGATGCCGGATTGTTAACGGTCGGTCTGCGTGGTGAACGCAGAAGCACCGATTACAATGATTCAGCGGCGTTAAACCTGGGACCGTCCGAGTCCATGCTGGGTGGCGAGCTTCGCTACCGGCATGATTTCTCCGAACGTACCTCGGGCTTCGTGGGGCTCTCCAAGGGTTACAAGGCGGGAGGCTTCAATCTGGGCGCGGTACCCGCCGACCGGCGTGAGTTCAGTGGTGAACAGTTGTGGGCTGCGGAGATGGGCATACGCAGCCGGTTGCTCGGCGATGCACTGCGTGTCTCTACGGTATTGTTCTACAACAAGCGCGTTGATCAGCAGGTGCGGACGTCTTTTCAGCTGGTACCAAACGACCCGACGTCCTTTATTTTCTACACGGACAATGCCGCAAGTGGTCGAACCGTCGGTCTCGAGGCCGAGCTTAACTACCAGGCCAGCGAAACAGTCGAACTGTACCTGAACGCAGGATTGATGCGTGCGGAGTTCGACCAGTTCGAAACGCCGCAGGTTGTCCTCAGTGGTCGCGATCAGGCGCATGCACCGCGCTACACATTGGCGGCCGGCGGTGTGTGGCAGCATCCGTCGGGCTGGTTCGCCCGTATTGATGCGACGGCCAGAGATGAGTTCTATTTCGATGTGAGCCATGATCAGAAGTCAGCCGCGCACGAGTTGCTGAATCTGCGTTTTGGCTTCAACGCCGAGCGCTGGTCGCTACAGCTATGGGCGCGCAACCTGACAGATGAGACCTATGCTGTGCGTGGGTTCTATTTCGGCAATGAGCCGCCCGATTTCCCGGAAACACTGTATATCCGCCAGGGCGATCCGCGCCATGCCGGTATCACTTTCGACATGAGGTTTTAATTATGCGAGTTGCCGTTGATATAAGTCTGTATCCATTGACCGAAGAATTTCTTCCGCCTATCAAGGATGTGATCAAACGCCTGGGGTCTTACGACGATGTCGAAATCAGAATGAATCCGATGAGTACGCAACTGCGAGGTGAGTTCGACGTTGTCATGGCCGCATTGCAGGCCGAGATCAAAACCAGTTTTGAACAGTTGCCGAAGGCCGTATTCGCGATCAAGATTCTGAACAATCCTCTGGGTGACTAGCATTACTTTTCCCGATCAATTGCCGGGAAGCTTGCTGGCAGAGCTGCAAGCGTTCTCGGTGCTGGAATTGATCAGCGTTGTACTGGCCATTGCCTACCTGTTGCTGGCAATTCGGCAGAACATCTGGTGTTGGTATTGTGCCGCCATCAGCACTGCCTGCTACGTCTGGATATTTATCGACGCACGGCTTTACATGGAGTCGGCGTTGCACGTGTTCTACCTCGCCATGGCTGTCTATGGCTGGTACTCCTGGCGACACGGTGCGCGGGATCGTGAGTCGTTGCCAGTGGTCGTCTGGACGCTTGGCACCCATGGCAAAGCGGTGCTGGGCATCATCGTGCTGTCGTCGATCAGCGGCTTTCTTCTGCAGCGGTATAGCGACGCGGTATTCCCGTACATTGATTCGTTGACCACCTGGAGTGCGGTGTGGGCTACGTTTCTCGTGGCGCGAAAAGTACTTGAGAACTGGTGGTATTGGTTGCTGATCGATGCGGCTTCCATGGTCATCTACTGGACGCGTGATCTGCATCTGACGTCCGTACTGTTTGCTATGTACCTGGTGCTCATCCCGTTCGGCCTGTGGAGCTGGGTTCGGTCCTACAGGAAATCGGTAGCAGTGTGAGCACTGAGCGCACTGTTCAGAACTTGCTCGCCGCCATTCCGGGATGGCAAAACAGAAGCAGTACTGTGACACCACTGCAGCACGGTTATAACAATCGTAGTTACCGGGTCGATACTGCCAACCGGAGTTACGTGCTGCGGGTCGTTGATCAGATTGATGAATCCGGTATGCGGGACAACGCCGTGGAGTGCCGTATTCAACAGAGCGCTGCCCGCCGTGGCATTGCGGCACCGGTCGAGTTTTTCAGTCCGGATAGCGGCTTGCTGTTAAGTGAGTTTGCCAAGGGCAGGTCGTGGCAGCCCGAGGATCTGGAAGTCCCTGACAACCTCATCCGCTTAGCGGGCTTATTGAAGGTGCTGCACAGTTTGCCGCTGAGCGGGGTTGAGTACGATGCGGGCATTGCGGCTCGAAATTATCGTTCGTTATTGCGACCCAATGCGGCTGAATCGTCTCTGGCAGCACTCTGTGTGCAGATCGCAGAGAGCACCGCAAAGACGGGCAGGCGCGCGTGTTGCCACAACGACCTGGTTGCCGAAAACATCGTAGATGATGGGACGCTCAAACTGATCGACTTCGAGTACGCTCGTGACAATGATCCGTACTTTGATTTGGCAAGTGTAATCAACTGGCACAATCTCAACGCGGAGCAGGCGGAGCTTCTGTTGCGTGCATACGGCGGGGTTGATGTTGACAACAACCGACGGCGGCTCGATACACAGCGACGAACCTTTGATGCCGTGCAATGGCTCTGGCTTTCGCTGCAGCAGCAGCGCAAACCGAACGAGTGGCAGGCACAACAATTGTCACGGGTTGCCAGCCGGCTCAGCGGCTAAACAGCGCGCTTACCAGCTGTTTCGCAGTTCCCGTAGCCGCAGAAAAACCTCCTTCTTTTCGGGTGTTGGACTCATCTGCGGGAATTTTTCCAGCAGGCGCGATATGACCGTTGGGGATTGCAGGCGGAAGAAGGTGTTGATGCGATGCTCGTCGCCGATGGTGGTGGTTCGTGCGTTCTGCGGATCGTGGTTGGCACATTCATCGAGCAGTGCTTGTGCGTCCGCATTATCCGGTTCCCGGTCGAGCGTAAAGCGCAGGTTGTTCACCAGATAATCGTGCCCGGGGTAAATGACGGTATCACCGGGCAATCGGCAGAGTTGTTCATCGAATGTTTTATACAGCTCTTCCGGGTGACCGCCGTTATGGCAGTTGCCTACCCCAGCATTGAACAAGGTATCACCGCTGAACAGCGCGGGTGGGCCCGTGCGCGACAGCAAGCAAATATGGCTCATGGTATGCCCGGGTGTGTCCAGGCATTCCAGTTCGATACTTGTGCCGACCGTGATACGGTCACCTGCGCCAACGCCGCGTGCCATATCAGTGATCCGATCCTTTGCCGCGTGGTGGGCAATGATCTTCGCGCCAGTGGCGGCAGCCAGTGCCTTGTTGCCGCCAATATGATCTGCGTGCTCGTGAGTATTCACGATCTGCGTGATTCGCCAGCCTTTGTCGCTCGCCACGGCCAGGCACTGCCGGAAATCCAGTGGGTCGATCGCCAGTGCGTCACCGGTAGCAGGGCAGGCGACAAGATAATTGAAGTTTCTGAGGCTGTTAGCGGTCCAGATTTGTTCAATAATCATGCTGTCAGTTCCTGTACGGTCGAAATAGACTTGTTATGGTTAGGGCCCGGCTTGTGGGCACGCGATGCGTGCAGGTAAGCTGCGGCAAGTTTCAGGCGGAATTAATCGCAACCTGTATGTGCAGCCGTGGTCATACTGCAGGCGTAAATGAGCAATTGGAGAATGTAACATGATGAAAGTGTTTGTCGGTTTGCTGGCTGCCGTGGCACTTGCCGCTTGTAATGGTGCCCAAGAAGCGCCAGGCGACGCAACGAATGCCCCTGATGCGGCGGCTGTCGTGGACTCCGGTGTGTTCTCCATGCCGTATTTGCAGCGCGACCTCGATAACGGGCTTCGCGTAATTATCGTACCCACGGATTACCCCGATATTGTCACCATCCAGGTGCCTGTGCAGACGGGGTCGCGCAATGAAGTCGAACCCGGCAAGTCGGGTTTCGCCCATTTCTTCGAGCACATGATGTTTCGTGGCACTGAGAAATACCCGGCCGACGAATACCTGAACATCTACAAGAAGGCGGGCGCCAATCAGAACGCGTACACCACTGACGACTTTACGAATTACCACGCCGTGTTTACCAAGGCCGATCTGGAAAAAATCATAGAGGTTGAAGCGGACCGCTTCATGAACCTGCGTTATTCGGAGGATGTTTTTCGGACGGAAGCGCTCGCTGTCAAAGGCGAATACCTGAAGAACTCCTCGAACCCCATTTCGCGCGGCTACGAACGGATACGCGACCTGTCGTTCAATACGCATACCTACAGCCACACGACCATGGGATTTCTTGAGGATATTGAGCCGATGCCGGAGCAGTTCGAGTATTCGAAACTGTTCTTCGATCGTTGGTACCGACCGGAGAAGACAGCCGTAATTCTGGTTGGCGATCTGGATGCGGAAGCGACATTCGCCATGGTCGAGAAGTACTGGGGCAAATGGGAGCGCGGCGATTACGTTGCCGACATTCCACAAGAAGGTCCGCTGAACGGGCCAATTTACGATCACGTCCAGTGGGATGCGCCAACGCAGCCCTGGTTGTTGGTCGGTTTTCGCGGCCCGGCATTTGAGCCGGAAAAAGTCGACATGCCGGCAATCGATGTCATTTCGTCCATTTATTTTTCAGACTCGTCTGAGTTGTACCGCAAGCTGGTCCTGGAAGAGCAATCGGTCGATCAATTGCTGACTTACTTTCCGAATCGCAAGGACCCGAACGTCCTGATGGTTTACGCACGGCTCACGGATGTCGCGCAAACGGCGGCCGTCGAGCAAGCTATTCGCGAGACTCTCGCTACGGCACGCAGCGAGCTGGTGTCCGTCAAAAAGCTGGCAGAAACAAAGTCCCGGCTGAAATACGGGTTCACCGCCAATCTGGATAATTCCGGCTCAATCGGCAGCACTCTGGCCTCGTTCGTGCAGTTTGAACGCACCCCGGAAACCATCAATACGCTCTACCGCAGCTACGATGCCTTGACACCGGAGGCCATACTGGAGGTTGCGAATCGCTACTTTGTTGATGATGGCCGGGTCATCGTAACCCTGTCGAATGACGAGGCGATCAGCGGGATCGATGGCATGGCGTCTATCGATGACCTCGTTCGACCGTTGTCGGCGGCACCCGCCGAACAGCTTGCCGACACTGCGCCTGCCATTGCCAGCAGGGCGGTGGCGAGCACCGATATCGCTGTTCCGGTCGAGATCGTTGCGCAGCCTGCCGCCGGGTCGCCGCTCATCGATGTTTCTATCCTGGTGCATTCCGGTGCCGCCATGGACCCGCCGGGGAAGAAAGGTCTGGCAGCTTTGACGGCGGCAATGTTGACGGATGCGGGCTCTGAAGACTTCAGTATTCAGGAGATCAACGCGGCAATGTACCCGATCGCTTCCGGTTTCAGTGCCCAGGTCGACAAGGAGATGACCCGCTTGTCGGGACAGGTACATCGCGACAATCTCGATGTCTGGTACCGCCTCGCCAGCAGTCAGCTATTGAGCCCGGGTTGGCGCGAGCAGGACTTCAAACGTGTTCGTACCCAACTGGTCAATGCGGTCCGCACGAGCCTCGTTGGTAACAATGACGAGGAGCTGGGTAAGGAAGTGCTCTACAGCCAGATTTACGGGCCGTCACATCCCTATGGCTCGTTGAATGAAGGGCACAGTGCCGACATCGCCGCGCTGACTTTGGACGATGTGCAGCGTTTCTATCGGCAGCACTACACGATCCGCAATATCACGCTGGGCCTGGCTGGCGGTTATCCGGAGACGTTTGCCGCACGCCTGAGCAGTGACTTGCAGGCGTTACCGGAGGGCACCCGGCAGTCATTGCAGTTGCCGCAGCCGAAGCCACTGGCAGCCAACAAGGCGGTTATCGTCGACAAGGAAACGACTTCAGTTGCCGTATCGTTCGGTTTTCCCATTGACCTGAAGCGGGGCGACAAGGATTGGGTTGCACTCTGGCTGGTTCGTTCGTGGCTGGGCGAGCACAGAAACTCAACGGGCCAGTTATACGGTCGAATTCGCGAAGCGCGCGGCATGAACTACGGCAACTACGCCTACATTGAATATTTCCCGCGCGGCATGTTCCAGTTTCAGCCCGACACCAACCTTGCCCGGCAGCAGCAGATTTTTCAGGTCTGGCTCAGACCGCTGCGGAACAACAATGACGCACAGTTCGCGACCCGTACGGCCCTGTTTGAGCTGAACACGCTAATTGAGAAGGGCATGAGCGAGCAGGACTTCGTCAATACCCGCAGCTACCTTGCCAAGTACGTCAGTCTGCTGATGGACGGTCAGTCGCGGCAACTGGGTTACGCGCTGGACAGTGGTTTCTATGGCATCGACGATTTCAGCGATTATGTTCGTAAAGAGCTGGATTCGATGACGCTGGCGGACGTTAACCGTGTCATTCGTGAAAATCTTCGAACCGACAACATGCAATACGTCTTTGTAAGCCGGGACGCGGACGACCTCCGGGACCGGCTGGTTTCAGGTCGCGCATCGCCGATGCAGTATGACGCCGCCCAGCCCGAGGAGGTAATTGCCGAAGACCGCATGATCGAGGCGCTACCGATCGTGTTCGACGAACAGAATGTCTCCGTGATTGATGCGGAAGCGGTATTTCAATAAGCCTCTGCGCGATCGACACGCGTTGCGCAAAATCGCGCAACGCGTGTCGATATGCCGCGCTGCAGCCTGACTGGCGTAGCGAACCATATATGAACGCCTGTTCGGCAAGTCATTGATTCGCCAGAGTTGCCACCAACCGGTCCCGAAATAGTTGTTGCGCAAAAGCCACGAAAAAATGCATCGGTGGCCGAATCGGCACCTAATCCAGCGGATTGATTGACAACGGCGCGACATTCTGCGAAGTTTTCCCGCCATCGGGCGTCGCCTTTGCACAACACAGCGGACGACGCCGGACCGGACAACACCTTCAGGCAGTACTTGGCGGGGGAAGCACGGCAAGGCCAAGCGTCATGCTCTGGGGATGGAACGGGCGGCTCCGCAAGGAGCCGCTTTTTTTTGGGCCGGTCGATAGCGCTGGCGAGAGCGGCTGCACGCTGCCCGCTGACTACCTCAGCCAGCGTTCTGTAAGGCCTGCCATACCTTCTGTGGTGTTACGGGCATATCGAGGTTCTCAACGCCGCTGGCCGCCAGCGCATCCAGCACCGCGTTGACGAGTGCAGGCGCGGCGCCGACCGTGCCGGCCTCACCCGCACCTTTGACGCCGAGCGGGTTGCGCGGTGAGGGTACCTCTCTGTAACGGAAGTCCACGTCCGGGAGCCAGTCACTGCGCGGCATCCCGTAGTCCATGAACGTGGCACTCAGTAGCTGGCCGCTGTCGCGATCGTAGGCGGCGTGCTCGGTCAGTGCCTGACCGAGACCTTGGGCAATGCCGCCGACTATCTGGCCTTCCAGCAGCAATGGGTTAATGACGACGCCGACATCATCCTCGACGGTGTAGCGGAGGATGCGGGTTACACCGGTTGCGGGATCGATTTCCACTTCGCAGACATGGCAGCCGTTCGGAAATGTTCCGCCATCGGGTTCGAAACGATACTGGCAGCGCAGTCCCGGCAAGACTGCCGCCGGTCGTAGCGCTTCATCGAATGACGCGAGTGCAATGTCTGTGATGGCGGCACTGTGGCTGCCGTCGCGGGTCTGGAAACGGCCATCGGCGAAATCGATCTGAGCCTCCGGCGCCTCGAATACCGCAGCGGCCATGCGCTTGCCTGCTTCTACCACGAGGTCCGCACAGTGGCGGAGCGCCGACCCGGCAATGGCCAGGGAGCGTGAGCCGTTCGTGCCTTGTCCGGTGGGCACCTGCAGAGTATCGCCCTGTACCAGGTCTGTGTGTTCAATGCCGGTCCCGAGCACGGCGGCGACGATCTGCGCGTAGCTGGTTTCATGGCCTTGTCCGGTCGATTGCGTGCCAGCGGTCAGTTCAAGGCGCCCGTCATGCCGAAACCTGATATGCGTTTCTTCACTACCAGCCGCCGAACAAATTTCCACGTAGCTGGCGAAGCCGATGCCGCGGAGCTGGCCACGGTCGCGGCTTTCCATGCGGCGCTGTTCGAAGCCGAGCCAGTCCGCGCGCTGCAGCGCCGCTTCCATAATTTCGCTGTAGCGACCGGAGTCGTAACTGCGTCCTGTCGCCGTCAGGTAGGGGAATTGATCCGGCGCAATAAAATTTCGCCGGCGAATTTCGTCGCGGGCAATGCCGAGTTCGAGCGCTGCCCGGTCCATCAACCGTTCGATCAGGTAGGTGGCTTCAGGACGGCCAGCGCCCCGATAAGCATCGACCGGGACTGTGTTGGTAACGACCATGTTGATTGCGACGTGCAGTGCGGGGATGTCGTAGCAGCCGCCGGTCATGCACGCGCCGAACCAGGGGATGATAGGGCCGGCCTGAGAGCAGTAAGCGCCAATATTGGCATTGACGGTAGCACGCATGGCGAGGACCCTGCCGTTGTCGTCCAGCGCAAACTCAGCATGGCTCTCGTGATCGCGGCCGTGTACGTCGCTTTGGAAGCTCTCGCTGCGGTCAGCGGTCCACTTGACCGGCCGGCCCAGCATCTTGCTCGCGAACACTGCGACGACGGTTTCGCACTGCAGGAAAAACTTCAGGCCGAATCCGCCGCCTACATCGGGACAAATGACCCGCAGTTTGTCCTTGTCCAGATCGACGGATTTCAGGATTCGATCGCGCAACGCGTGCACGCCTTGACAGCCCTGATAGACCAGCATGCTGCCGTCGTCCGGATCGTAGCTGGCATTACACGCACGGGGCTCCAGTGCGGCCGGCGCAACCCGGTTGTTGATGACTTCAATGCGCACGCGTCGCGGTGAAGTCTCGAATACCGCATCGGTTCGTTTTTGGTCACCGTAGCTCATCGTGCCGTAGTGATTGCTTTCGAGGTCTGCGTGAATGGCTGCTTCAGTCGCACGCAGCGCATCGCCTGGGGTAACCGCTGCGGGCAGTTCATCTACATCGAACAGGATGCTGTCGGCTGCGGCCTGAGCCATTGCCGCGCTTTCGGCGATGATGGCCGCCACCGGCTCGCCAACGTACCGAACCCGGTCTCGTGCCAGCGGCGGTTGTTTGAGTGCTTGGCGGCTGCCATCCGGCATGGCGGCACCAGCGACATCGCGGACTCCGGCCGCCAACAGGTCCTGACCGGTGTAGACCGCGAGCACACCGGGCATGGCCCTGGCCTCGCTGGTATCAAGTTCAGTGATTGTTCCGTGCGCGTAAGGTGAGCGATAGAAGCGCAGCCAGGTTTGGCCGTCGAGGACGATGTCATCGGTATAGCGGCCTGAGCCCGTCAGGAAGCGTCGATCCTCTTTGCGTGCCACCGCCTGACCGGTGTTCATTTTGTTCACGTTATCCTCGAAAACGGTGGCGGGAACAGGCCGCATTGTGCTTCGCGCGGCGGTCGAGTTCAATTGCGCGCCGGGAGGTGTTGTTGCTGCAGGATCAACCCTGCTGCATGTTTCGGCCAGCCTCTGTCCGGATGACTGCCACGACGATGAGCAGGTATTGTCTTCTGCGCAAGGCTGCCAGGTGCGAACCGCAGTGCTTGAAGCATATCGTGAATATTACGCGCCGCTTTGCTAGATTGTGGCTCCCGTGACAATAACAAACATACGGCGGATCCTTAATCATGAAGCCAAAACAACGCGCTGCGTACTGGCGGGCCAATCTCAAAGTGCTTGCCGGCTGTATGCTGGTCTGGTTTACGTGTTCCTTCGGATTGGGCATTCTGCTGGTTGACCAGCTTAATCAGATAACGATTGCCGGATTTCCGCTGGGGTTCTGGTTTGCACAACAAGGCTCGATCTACATATTCGTTGCACTGATTTTTTTCTACGCCTGGAAAATGAATCAGCTCGATCAGAAGTACGACGTGCACGAGGATTGAGCAGATGGAACTACAGACACTGACCTACCTCGTTGTGGGCGCAAGTTTCGCGCTCTACATCGGTATCGCCATCTGGTCCCGCGCGACGACAACGGGTGATTTCTACATAGCGGGCAAGGGCGTTTCGCCGGTCGCCAATGGTATGGCAACGGCCGCCGACTGGATGAGTGCGGCATCCTTTATTTCAATGGCGGGACTGATCGCCTTTCTGGGCTACGACGGTTCGGTGTACCTGATGGGCTGGACCGGTGGCTACGTATTGTTAGCATTGTTTCTCGCACCCTACCTGCGCAAGTTCGGCAAGTTTACGGTGCCGGAGTTTATTGCCGAACGTTACTACTCGAAGACCGCCCGCATCGTCGCGGTCATTTGCCTGATCTTCGTCTCGTTTACCTATGTCGCCGGGCAGATGCGTGGTGTGGGTATTGTATTTTCGCGGTTCCTGGAGGTTGACGTTACCGTCGGGTTGATAATCGGCATGGCGGTGGTCTTCGTCTATGCAGTATTGGGTGGCATGAAAGGCATTACCTATACCCAGGTTGCGCAGTACTGCGTACTCATTTTTGCCTACACGGTTCCGGCGATTTTTATCGCATTGCAAATCACCAATAACCCGATACCGCAGATTGCGTTTGGTGCCGATATTGCTGATACCGGAACCGGTTTGCTCGAGAAACTTAACGACATCGTTACCTCGCTCGGGTTCAACCAGTACACCAGTGGGACGAAGAGCAAGATCGATGTCTTCTGTATCACGCTGGCACTGATGGTCGGTACGGCCGGCCTGCCGCACGTGATCGTACGGTTCTTCACGGTACCCAAAGTGCGTGATGCCCGGCGTTCAGCCGGCTTTGCTTTGCTGTTTATCACCATTCTCTACACGACGGCACCTGCGGTTGGTGCAATGGCGCGATACAACCTTTTGAATACCGTGCAGCCCGGGGCTATTGGTGCGGTTGAGGGTAATCTGGAATACAGCGCGCGCCCGGAATGGATGAAGACCTGGCAACAAACCGGGCTCCTCAGTTTCACTGACAAGAACGGCGATGGCCGTATTCAGTACTACGACGATTCCAACGCGGAATTTGCGGCCAGGGCGAGTGCCTACGGCTGGGAGGGGAACGAGCTCTCGGTCGACAATGACATCATGGTGCTCGCAAATCCGGAGATCGCGAATCTGCCGGATTGGGTGATTGCGCTGGTTGCTGCCGGTGGCATTGCGGCCGCGCTGTCTACCGCGGCAGGCCTGTTGCTGGTTATTTCCGCCGCGGTATCGCACGACCTCGTCAAAGGCATCTTCATGCCGGGCATTTCTGAAAAACGCGAGCTGCTGGCAGGTCGCATTGCGGCCGCATTTGCCATTCTGATTGCCGGGTATCTGGGCTTTGATCCACCGGGCTGGGTTGCGCAGGTTGTGGCCTTCGCATTCGGTCTCGCGGCTGCATCGCTCTTCCCCGCGATCTTGTTGGGCATATTCTACAAGCGGGCGAACAAAGAAGGCGCGATCGCCGGCATGCTGACTGGCCTGCTATTCACCTATGGCTATATCGAGTTCTTCAAGGGGCTATTCCTCAAGTGGGCGGGCGCGCCATGGGGGGAGAATGTTGCGGCCAACTGGTTATTCGGCATTTCTCCCGAGGGTATCGGTGTGATCGGCATGCTGCTCAATTTCGCTGTCGCAATCAGCGTCAGCAAATTGACCAGTCCGCCGCCTGAGCACATTCAACACCTCGTTGAAGATATCCGCGTGCCGCGCGCAGCCTGAGTGGCCTGAGCAGATGCGGGATTGACTGAATAGTGACAGCGCATACCCATCATTCGGACAGTCACCGGGTATTGTTAGCGCTGCTGTTGACCGCCGTCTTCACGGTTGTCGAGGCCGTTTCGGGAGTATTGACCAGTTCACTGGCTTTGTTGGCTGATGCGGGCCACATGCTGACCGACAGCATGGCACTGGCTCTGGCGGCTTTTGCGTTTCGGGTCGGTCGACGGCCGGCAGACCCGCGGCGCAGCTACGGATACCAGCGAGTTCAGATTCTCGCCGCTTTTGCCAACGCGATAACGCTCATCCTCATTGTCGGCTGGATTGTTGTGGAGGCAGTATCGCGTCTGCTGACGCCTCCGGCTGTTCATGCGACCGGAATGCTGATCGTGGCGATCCTGGGGCTGCTGATCAATATTGCCGCTTTCGCTTTATTACACGGTGGCGATCGGGACAACCTGAATATGCGCGGCGCTGCGTTGCATGTGCTTGGTGACTTGCTCGGCTCCGTTGCCGCCATTGTTGCAGCGCTCGTCATTCTTACTACTGGCTGGATGCCGGTCGACCCATTGTTGTCTGTCGTGGTGGCTGTCCTGATACTGCGCAGCGCATGGCAACTGTTGCAGAAAAGCGCGCACATTTTGCTGGAGGGTACACCTGACTGGCTGGATGTGGCGGCGATGCAATCGGTGCTGGTTGCCCGTGTGCCGGCCGTCAAAAGTATTCACCACGTGCATGTCTGGGGTCTGACCCAAGAGCAGGCGATGCTGACCATGCATGTCGTGTTGCGGGATACGGCCGGCGATTTTACAAATTGTGTTCGCGAACTTAAGGGAATACTCGCATCCGACTATGGCATTGCGCATTCAACGATTGAAGTGGAGGGCGGGCACTGCGCTGATCATGCGGAGGACCAATGATCAGCTGGTGGCGCGGTCTTCCGGGCGAACGATACCGATATAGGGCAGCGTTCGGTCACGCTCGGCGTAATCGAGTCCATAGCCGACGACCCACTCATCTGCGATGCTGAAGCCGGTATAGTCGATTGGAACGTCGACTTCCGCGCGCTCCGCTTTGTGCAGCAATGTGCAGGTTCGGACCGATGCCGGGCCGTGCGAGCGCATCATGCCAATCAGGTAGTCAAGGGTATGGCCGGTATCAACGATGTCTTCGATGATCAGAACGTGCTTCCCTTCAATATTGCCGCGAACATCCATCAGCAGGCGCACGGCACCGCTGCGTTGACTTCCATTCTCGTAACTGGAAACTGCGATGAACTCGATCGTGCGTGGAATAGTCAGGCGACGTGCCAGGTCCGCGAGAAAGATGAACGAACCTTTCAGAACCCCGACCAGTACCAAAGGTGTCTTATCAGCGTAGTCTTTCGATATTTCCGCAGCGAGTTCATTGACCCGCGATGCAATTTGCGCCTCGGAGAGCATAACCTCAGGTGGCAGTGTGTTCATTTCCGGCTCCCTTCGAATGGTTGCCGACTATAGCGAAAGCCGGCAAAACTTGTGAAGCATCACAGTCAGATATTGTGACGTGGTGCGATTGCGACCCATAACGAAAAGGCCTATCTTCAGCGCTAATGATTGACCACTTCAATACTGACGGCATCAGCTTTGCGCCTGGCGGCGACAAGCTGTCTATGGCAATGCAGTCGCTCGACAAGCCTTTGTACTGGCTGCACAGCCCAGGTCGGACGTTGTCATTGTTACTGCTGTTTGTCGTCTGTCAAACGATTGCGACAGCAGCAGGTTATCAACTGAGTGTGCAGGGCAACGGTACTGTCATATTCTGGCCAGCGGCCGGGATGCTTTGCGGTACGCTGGCATGTACACCGATCCGCACCTGGCCATTGTGGTTGCTCGGCACGTTCATTGGCCGCTTGATTGCGGAATTTTTTCTGTTCGAGTTTCGTCCCATTATCATTCCACTTGCGTTCAGTGCCGCGACAGGTGTTGAGAGTCTGGTTTTCGCGTGGTTAATCCGCAGCCCTCTGCAACAGTCATACCGACTCAATCGACCGTTGTTTTTTCTGGCGGCATTCGTCGTGGTCATTTTCATTGCAACGACGATCGGTGGGTTGCTGGGTTCGGCCGTAGTCGAACTAACGTTTGTTGTCAAAAACGCCCCGTTCTGGGAAAGCTGGCGAATTTGGTTTGCCGCTGATTTCCTCGGCATTATCGTTCTGGTGCCGCTGATTGGTTGGGTCTTGATACCCCAGATTCGCGTACACACCGGTAAGGCAAAGCCGCTGGATTATGCGGTGTTGGTGCTGTTCCTGGCAGGGGCAGGTTTGCTCGGCAAAGAGGTTGTCGCTGTAGACGGCAAAGCGCCCGGTGATGCTGTAATGGCGCTGATGATGTTGGCATCATTGGTGCCATTATTGTGGTCTGTATGGCGCTTCGCTTTCCCCTTGGCCGTTGCCGTCCAGCTGGCGTTGGTCGTTTCAGTCATCTGGCTCGCAGTTCACGGCTACGGGCCGTTCAGCATGGTTGCGGATAGTTCTCTGGACGCCTTGGGCAAGATGCAGATCTACCTGATCGTCCTGATCCTTGCTGTGTTGCTGTTTCTGTTTGCCATGATTGAGCGTGATCGCGCCACGATCGAGCTCAGGATGCACCGGAACGTGGGCAAGGTACTGGTTACCCTGACCGAAAAGCTGGTCGCCGCAGATCACGAGCGTCTGGATACTGTCATTGACGAAGTGTTGCGCGAGATCGGCCTGTTTGCTGAAGCGGATCGCTGTGTCCTGGTGCAAATCGACGCCGTTCGCGGGGTCGGTTCGATGTCACATCGCTGGGACAGGACTGACGCAGACGGGTCCGGCCCAATGTTCAAGGATCTCGATCTCCGGCAATTCTCATGGTTGGTGGAACAGATCAGAAATCGCGGTTACGCGTATATTTCTGATGTCAGAGGGTTTGAGAGTGCCGGCGAAAATGAGCGGCAAGCCATCCAGGCTCAGCTGCCGAAGGTCGAGTCATTGGTTCTTGTCGGCTTGCTTACCGATGGGCAGCTGGTTGGGGCAATTGGTTGCAGCTACTTTCACAAGGGTGTGAGCTGGAGTGATGAGTCTCTGTCCTTGATGTACCTGATCGGGCAATTGTTCTCCAATGTCATGACGCGCAAGAAAGCGGAGCGTGTGGTCAAGCATCATCAGGAGAAGCTGCGTTCGCTGGCCGCGGATATGGCGATTAGCGAAGAACGGGCGCGGCGACGTACGGCGGTGGATTTGCACGATGGCATTGGTCAGAATCTGGCAGTGGCACGTATGAAGGTCGGGTATTTACTGGCAAATTCCGACGGTGCCAACGAAGAATTGTCACAGGTTCGCAGTCTGATTGACGAAGCTCTGCGCGGTACCCGGCATATCATTGCGGATCTCAGTCCGTCAATTTTGTACGAGCTTGGGCTGTTTCCCGCGCTGGAGTCCCTGGCGGAACGCTTTGAGCTGGCAAACGACATGACTTGCGTGGTTGTTGAGAGTGGCGAGGCCTGGTCGCCGGATTACGACACTCGAATCGGCATGTACCGTGCGGTACAGGAGTTTCTGAATAATGTCGCTCGTCACGCACGAGCGCAGAATGTCAGAATCAGCCTCCAGTGGACAGCCGATGATGTCGAAATTGAAGTGAGTGATGATGGTGTTGGATTCAATGTCGAACAAGTCATGGAATTTTCACCTGCGGATTCGAGTTTTGGCTTATTTTCAGTGCGCGAGACCATAGAATTGCTTGGTGGAACGCTAACGGTTGAGTCGAGTCGCGGCATTGGTACGCGTATACGTTTATGCGTGCCTTTGCGTGAATCAGGGAGTGAAGAGTGACCGTACGAATCCTAATTGCAGACGATCACCAGGTGGTGCGTGACGGTCTCAAGGCATTGCTGGATATTCCGCCACGCTTTCAGGTCATAGGGACCGCCTGCGACGGTCGTGAAGCATTCGCTTTAGCGCGAAAGTTGAACCCGGATGTCGTGATCATTGACATCGCCATGCCGGAGTTGAATGGCATGGATGCCACCAAGCGTATGCTGGCAGAGATGCCCGGGCTGCGTATTATTGCGTTGTCCATGCATTCAGATAAACGTTACATCTCGGGCATGCTTCAGGCGGGAGCATTGGGCTACGTGCGTAAAGAGTCTGCATTCGAAGAAATAAGCGCCGCAGTCGAGGCTGTTAGTCAAGGTAATGTCTACCTCGGCGAAGGTGTCGCGGGTGTCGTAGTCAACGATTACCGGCAGATGATATCCCGTGGCAATACTGATGATATCGACCCATTGTCGGCCCGTGAACGAGAGGTTCTGCAGCTGCTCGCCGAAGGCAAGAAGACCAGCGATATCGCCGCTCGATTGCACGTCAGCAGCAAGACGGTCGAGACCCATCGCCGCCAGATCATGTTGAAACTGGAAATAGACACCGTAGTGGCGCTGACCAAGTACGCCATACGTCAAGGCCTGATCTCCCTCGACGACTGACGGTTCGGCACTCCCGTCTGCTCAGATTTGGCCTGATGCACAGCTAAGGCAAATCGACAGGCAAAATCAGCCTATTCCCGATTACCCCCTGTCCTCCCGTCAGGCCTAATAAGCCCAGACTGGGAAACCTGCCGCGCGTTGCGGGAGGTAATTGGGTACCGGAACGGCATATGACGCGGAACATCAGCCTACCTGGAGTGACAGGACCGATCCTTGGATCGGCATGCCTGTTTGCGGCCATATTCTGGCTGCTGGACTCCGGAGTCGCGTTCTGGCTATCCAACAGGGATTTGTTGACAGCCCTCCTGCCGGAAGGTGGGGCGTTTGTTTCGCGCCTCGTCTATGCCGTCCTGCTTGCGCTTGCCGGTTCAGTTGCCGGTGCTGCGCTGCAGCGCCGCCGGGCGATGGAACTGTTCGCGGTCGACAAACTGAAGGGCAGCAGGCGCAAGTACAATTGTCTACTTGCCGCATCATTCGACAGTGTCATTACCCTGGGAAGACACGCACGAATCATGGAGACCAGCGATTCCGCCGAAACGCTGCTGGAAGCCAGTGGCCGGTTGTTGTCTGGCCGGCCTTTCGACGACTTTGTTGTTGATGATCACGACACTCTGATCTATGACTTACTGCTACGAGCCGCCAGAACACCGGACGTCGGTGTTCCTGTACGAATAAGGAGTCACAAAGGCCGAACATTCCCAGCGGAAATTCGCGTAACGCCAATGCCGGCAGGAAGTGACAGTGATTACGTTGTCGCGATAAGGGAAACCACATCCAGTATCGTTGCCCGAAAATCGCTGCGTCATTCCGAGCGCCGCTTTCAGTCGTTGTTCGACAATATACTGGACGGCGTCTATCGCAGTGCTGCGGATGGTTGCATCATCGCGGCCAATCCGGCGCTTGCCCGTATGCTTGGTTATGATTCTGTCGAAGACCTCATCGAGTGTTCGCGTACTCGTGACATCTATGTCGATCCGGAGCAGCGAAAACTCCTGAAAGCAGAGTTGGATGTACATAACACGGCACGCAATGTCGAAGTTACTTTGCGTCGTCGCGATGGCAACACAGTGCATGTGCTGGCTAACGTTCGCGCTGTAATAAGCGAGAACAATGAAGACGTTGTCTATGAAGGCACTTTCACGGATGTCAGTGATCTTCGCCAGGCGCGAGAAGCGCTGGAAGACAGTGAAGCCCATTTCCGATCGCTTTGCGAACATGCTCTGGACGTTGTGACAGTTATCGATACGGATGGCGTGATCGTCTATACCAATCCGGCCAGCGTAATACTTAGTGGTATACCAGTGGCGAGTCAGATTGGTACCAAGTTGACCGGTATGCTGCATCGAGATGACATCGAGTCAGTCGACGAGGTGATCCGCGCCGGCTTTTCCCGCCCTGGCACTCCGCATCGTTTCACTTGCCGCCTCTGTCGACAGGGCGGCGATGAACGCCTGGTTGAAGCAGTAGGAACTGCCTATCTTGGTCGGCACGGTGAATTGCGAGCGGCTATTCATTCTCGCGACATTACTGAGCGCGTGCAATCCGAACAGGCCTTGCGTGACATGCAAAAGCTGCAGGTCGTAAGTCGACTGACTGACGGCTTAACTCATGAATTCAGCAATCTGTTAACGGTGATTTCCGGCAATTTGGAGATGCTGAATGAAAGCATCGAAGTTCCAACCAGGGAAGTGCACGTACGTTCGGCATTGAATGCGTGTCAGCAAGGTTCGGACATGCTTCGGCGAATGATGGCATTTGCAGACCGTTCTGATGCGCGACCCGAGAATATCAATGTCAATGGACTGCTAATGGATATCGAGCCTGTGCTGCGCCGGAGTCTGAGTGAAACAATTGATGTTCGCACTGACTACGCAGACGAGCTTTGGACGGTCAATATTGATCCGCTACAGCTTGAGGCGGCGGTTCTGCATCTTGCTGTCAACGCAAAGGAAGCGATGAACGGGCATGGTCAGTTGACGATTGTTACGCGCAATGAACCAGCACCAGTCGCTCAACAGAGTTCTGATGTGGATTCGGCGACGGACTGGGTTTGTATCAGTGTTACTGACAACGGGTGTGGAATGGATAAAGGCGTGCTTCGACATGCAACGGATCCGTTTTATTCCGCGAGTATTGGCGAGGGCAAGAATGGGCTGGGCCTTAGCGTTGTCAGGAAGTTTGTGGAAACGTTCGGCGGCAAGCTGCATATCGCTAGCGAGACCGAGAAAGGTACGACCGTCAGTATCCGGCTCCCGAGAGTCAGTGAACTTGCCGCTCCGGAAGCGAAACCGGAAAAGTGCACGGGCGGCGGCGAGAGCATCCTGGTCGTCGATGACAATTCTGACGTGCGCAGTGTCAGCTCTGCCTTACTGCGAAGTTTCGGCTACCGCGTAAAGGAAGCAGCAAACGGCCAGGCTGCCATGCATTTGCTACAGACAGAACACGTGGATTTGCTGTTCACGGATCTTGCCATGCCGCACCTGTCCGGGCAGGACCTTGCAGAACTGGCGCGGAAGCAGAATCCGAATCTCAGAATATTGCTTACTTCCGGCAATGAGGCCGCGATGGCCGAGGCCAATGACGGCCTCACTTCTCCCTACGAACTAATTCGTAAGCCATTCAGAAAGCAACGACTCGCTGAACAAGTGCGCGAGATACTGGACGCCTGAATTATGAGCAAGAGACTGAACAGATTCCTGATTGTGGACATGACCGAAGACGCCTGCAGGCAGTTCTCACGGGTGGCACGACGTCTCGGGTACTCGTGGGAAACAGCGGACAGTCTGCAGACTTTCAGCACCGCACTCGATAAATTCGCGCCAACGGTTATTCTGATCGATCTGCAATCTGTGGAGAACGGTGGCCTGGATTACCTGAAAGCCATGCGTGACCAGAATTCGGCAGCACAGATAGTCCTGACGAGCGACGATGCCGGCCGGCCGCTGGAAACTGCCAAGCAATTGGCGGAGTTCTTGGGTCTTTCAGTGATTGCCAGTTCCCGTTCTTCGATATTCCTCAATGTACTGCGAAACGAACTTCGGCGCGCTCGACAGTCACGTACCGAAATGACTCTAAGTGATCTGCAGGACGCGGTCAGGAACGGTGACATAAGGCCGTACTATCAACCGAAGGCCAGCAACTCTGCTAACAAGGCCTGGCCGGTCAGTGAGGTTGAGGCGCTTCCCAGCTGGCACATGAGTGAGTCCAACGTCATCATGCCTGAAGACTTTTGCTGGCTGGCAGAGGATGGCGGGCTGATGCCGGAAATCACGAACAGTTTGCTAGGCAGAGTGATCGAACAGATGTCGGTATGGAACGCAAAGAAACTCAATCTTCGCGTTGCGGTGAATTTGCCGGCTTCGTCGCTAACTGACCGATCGCTGCCACGGCGATTGTTTGGGATGGCAACCCGCGCGCAGGTTGATTGCTCGGCGTTGACGCTCGAAATTTCTGAAGCCAATGCGATGAATTACTCGACAGCGGCTGTTGAAGTGCTGACCAATTTGAAGTCCATGGGCTTCAAGCTGGCGATTGATGAATTTGGCACCAGCTATTCGTCGCTCGAACAACTGTGCCGCCTGAAATTTGATGAGTTGAAGATCGACTCATCTCTGGTGCATGAGAGTCGCGTCAGCGGTGAAGCTCGAACGATCATCGAGGCCACAGTGCTGCTTGCGCAGAAACTGGGGCTCAGCGTTTGTGCGGAGGGCGTCGAATCTCAACGCACTCTGCAGTATCTCGGCAAGATTGGCTGCAATAAAGCCCAGGGCAACTATATCAGTCGCCCGCTTCTTGCCAATATGTTGGAGGCTCGCCTAAACGAATGGAATGTGCCGGCGAGCATGTAGTGAGCGGTTCGCCGGTCAGTGCGAAATGACGTGCGCTGACCGGCATTTTTTTTCCTGAAATTTTGAGATATGAAAGTCCGCAATCAGCCGGACTGGCTCGATCGAGACCGCTGTGCCGGGTTCGGCCGTTCTGAGCGGTGACATCAACCGGGTTATAGGCCAGACAGCGCTATAGCCAGCCCCGCCATTTGAACGTGGTGACCAGCGATACTGCGACCGTTGCCATCGCGCCAAGCACCGCGAAGTAGCCGTAGTGCCAGCCTAGTTCGGGCATGTATTCAAAGTTCATTCCGTACAAGCCGGCCATCAAGCCAAGCGGCAAAAAGACCACGGTAGCGATCGTCAGCACCCGCATCACCTGATTGAGACGATGTGAGAGCAGGCTCAGGTGGGTATTTAACAAGTCTACGGCGAGCTCCTGGTTCAACTGACACAGGCTTGCAAGCCGGTCCAAATTCTCGAACAGGTCATTGAACTCGTGTTTGTTAAGCTCCAGTGGCAGCTCGGTTCCGGTGCGTGAAAGTTGGCTGAATGCATTGCACTGATAGACCAGATGGCGACGTAGCCGTTTTAACGCGCGGTTGTATCGACTGAGGCTTTCAATCACATCATCATTGGCGCTTTCGTAAACCCGGTCCTCAAGAGTTTCCAGGTGTTGTTCGAGTTCCATGACTTCCGGGGTATACACATCCACGATGGTGCGGCTGATGATATAGGTCAGGTGGGCGGGCCCCGCTTGCATCAACGAAGGTTTATTTCGAACCAGCTCCTGTACCTTTTCAATGCTGGGGATGAGCTCGTGGTGCCGGGTAATGACGAACCGGTTGCTAACGAACAACGCAAGGTCGGCGACTTCCGGTTCGCTGTCTTCATAAGCAGTCAAAAGGTCCCGCAGCATAATAAACAGGAATTGCTCGAAGACTTCGAGTTTCGGCGGATGCCTGTCCCGGTGTGCGTCTTGCATGGCCAGTTTGGATATCTGGAACTGCTCGCGGAGTACCCGGCGCTCGGTGTCATCGGGTTGGCCCTGGAAATCGAGCCACAGCCAGTTGCCCGATTCGTCGGTCCAGCTTTCGACCAGCTCCAGGCCGCCGCTTACCAAGGATTGATCCGTCGGGTTGTACATCAATGCGCGAAGTTCTGACATAGGGGCTAATCCTCAGAGTCGGCGGAGGGTATGGCGGCTTGGGCCATTTGGATCTGCAGAGGTTTGGCGGCATCAAGGTGCAGGTCGACTTGTGGAAACGCAATAACAATGCCGTTCGCGTCGAAGAGCTCGGTAATTGAATGCCGGATTTCGCTGCGAATTCGGCGCAATCCACGTTCGCCACCTGTCAGACACCAAAAGTAAGCGTCGAATACTAACGCGCTATCGCCGAAGTCTTCGAATATCACGGTGGGGGCGGGCTCGGGTTGCACCTCACTTTGTGCGACCACGGCTTGCTCGATTAGCTCGGCGACTTTGCGTGTGGGAGTGCCGTAGGCGACACCGACACGAATCTTTGCGCGTATTTGTTGGTCTACCAAAGTCCAGTTGACGACGGTACGTTCCAGCATCTGACTGTTCGGTACCAGAATGTGGACGCCGTCGACCCGCCGAATCCGGGTTGAACGGTTGCCGATTCTTTCGACTACGCCGGTATGTTCGTCGACTTCAATGTAGTCATCGATTCGAACCGGACGTTCGACCATCAGAATCCAGCCGCTGATGAAATTGTTAATGATGTTCTGGGCGCCGAAGCCCACCCCGATTGCGATAGCGCCAGTAAGAAACGCGAATGCGGTCACGGGGATGTGCAGAAGACTCATCGCGGTCAGAGCAACGCAGACTATGAGTACATAGAAAACGATGCGCTGCAGGGTTTGGATCGCATCCGGACGCATCTCGGTTTGCGCCAGTCGCTGGCTCAGAAGTTTCTCCATGAGTCGGCTAATGAGGTAACCGATTACGATCAGAAGGGCTACCAAGACCATTTCGCCGACGGTGATCGGGTCGCTGCCGAGAGGGATTAGCGGAAAGTGCCAGATGTTGTTGAATTTCTGCATGGGCCCGCCGTCCATATTGCCAGTGTTAATGGTAACGGAAAACCGTTGAAGCTGATTCAAGTCTGATAGCATTATCATCAGTTTTGCGCATTGAGACAGTCTGTGAACAATGTTTCCGATGAATTGCTGGTCCTTGGGTGGCGCGAGTGGCTGGGCCTGCCGGCCCTGGGGATTGATCGAATCAAAGCCAAAGTGGATACGGGTGCACGTACCTCAACGTTACACGCGTTCGCCGTTGAACCATTTACCGGGGACGGTCGGGCACAGGTGCGTTTCAGAATGCACCCGTTGCAGAAGAACACCGACAAAATCGTGGTCTGTACGGCGGATGTCGTTGATCAACGTATGGTGTCGGATTCCGGCGGACACCGCGAGAAGCGTTGGGTAATTTCGACGCCAATTGAGGTAGGAGATTGCGTCTGGCCAGCTGAGGTGACTCTGACCTCGCGGGACAATATGCTTTTTCGGATGTTGCTCGGCCGTACCGCCATTGCTGGCCGCGGCATCGTCAACCCAGAACTGTCTTTTGCACAAGGCAGACGGTTAGGCAAGAAACAAGGATAGTTTGCAGGATGGCCAAGAATTCACCCATTACCATCAATGGCACAACCATTGAAGCGGGGATGAGCGGCAATGTCAGTTTGCCTATTGCGGATCTGTATACGTCAACCTCACTGAGCATGCCGGTGCACGTAATAAACGGTCGTCGCACGGGGCCGGTCTTGTTCGTGTCAGCCGCGGTGCATGGCGATGAACTGAACGGAGTAGAGATTGTGCGTCGCTTGTTGCGCCGCAAAGGTTTGTCCTCAATCAGAGGCACTTTGATTGCTGTACCGATCGTCAACGTGCATGGCTTTCTGGACCAGTCGAGATACTTGCCTGATCGTCGCGATCTGAACCGGTCCTTTCCGGGCAGTGCCAAGGGTTCAATTGCGGCCAGGCTTGCCAGCATTTTTCTTCGCGAGATCGTCAAGCGTTCCGATTACGGCATAGACTTGCATACGGGTGCGATAGACCGCTCGAACCTGCCGCAGATTCGTGCTGATCTGGACGATCCCAAAACGCTGCAACTGGCACGCGCTTTCGGAGTCCCGGTCATAATAAACTCGGATGTGCGGGAAGGGTCATTGCGCGGCTGCTCATCGGAAATGGGTAAGCCGGTACTGACTTATGAGGCCGGAGAAGCATTGCGTTTCGATGAGCTGAGCATACGCGGTGGAATTCGTGGCATCCTGAATGTGATGCGTAACATTGGTATGCTGACGGAACCCCGCAAGGGCCCGCAACGTGAACCGGTGATTGCCAGGTCGACGAGTTGGGCGCGTGCGCCAGCCAGCGGTATTGTGGTTGGCAAAGTCGAGCTGGGCGCGTCGGTTCGCAAAGGACAGCCGCTGGCGATCATTAGTGATCCGCTTGGTCGCAGGGAAGAAGCGGTAGTGGCGCGCTTTGATGGTATTGTGATTGGCCGCAGTAACCTGCCGCTGGCGCATGAAGGCGATGCGTTATTCAATATTGCCGCGTTCCATAGTGTTGAACGCGCAGAAGATCTGGTTGAACAATTTGCCGCGCGACACGAGCGTGTACGTGAGGCTGTCGACGAGGAGTAGGACAATGAGCGCGAAAATGAATATCGGTATCCTGTCGACGAACAAAAACCTGTACTCGACCAAACGCTTGCTTGAGGCAGGTGAAGAGCGTGGGCACGATATGCGTGTCATCAATCATCGCCGCTGTTACATGAATATAACGGCGCACAATCCGGGTGTGCACTACAAGGGGCAAAGCATTGAGGGGCTGAATGCGATAATCCCGAGGATAGGTGCGTCGGTATCGTTTTACGGAACAGCCGTAGTAAGACAATTCGAGATGATGGGTGTTTACTCCGTCAATGAGTCGGTGGCTATCACCCGCTCGCGTGACAAATTGCGGGCACTGCAGTTGTTGTCACGCAAGGGTATAGGCATGCCGATTACCGGCTTCGCAAATTCCCCTGACGATACCAATGACTTACTTGAGTTTGTTGGTGGTGCACCGGTTGTTGTCAAACTGCTCGAAGGCACGCAGGGCGTCGGGGTAGTTCTGGCCGAGACCCAGAAAGCGGCAGAGAGTGTGATCGAAGCCTTTCGCGGTCTGAAAGCGGAATTTATGGTGCAGGAATTTATCAAGGAAGCCGGCGGCTCGGACATACGCTGTTTCGTGATCGGCGACAAAGTAGTTGCTTCGATGAAGCGTACCGGCAAGGAAGGCGAGTTCCGCTCAAACCTACATCGCGGCGGAACCGCCGAAGTGATCAAGATTACGCCGGAGGAACGGTCGACTGCCGTGCGTTCGGCGCGCGTCATGGGGCTTAATGTTGCTGGTGTGGATTTGCTGCGATCGAATCACGGGCCGGTGGTGATGGAGGTTAATTCCAGCCCGGGTCTGGAAGGTATTGAGAAGGCTACGGGCAAAGACGTTGCCGGCATGATCATCGCCTTCATCGAGAAGAACGCCCGCCCTGGAAATACCAAGACCCGGGGCCGCGGCTAATACTTGTTCGGTTGTTGTTACTCGTGCACAGGTGGCGGCAGTATATTCATTGAAGTGTATAAGCTGCGGCCGGCGGCCAGCCCGCGCTGAGCCGCAGATCTTGCCTCGTCAGGGCAGTCCCTGGTCAATTTTCAGGACCATAACGCCACGGCGGTGCCACTACGGCGCGACGCTGTTAACATGCGCCCGCCCGATTGCCGTGGCGTAGAATACTTAATCCGCAATGCCCAAGAAAAAAACACGAAAACGCCGCGCGAAGCCCCGTCGCAAGCCCGGGTTTGTTCGCCGGCACCCCTGGTGGACCCTGTGCCTCATTCTTGGCGGGGCATTTTGCCTGTACGTCCTGTACCTGAATTGGCAGATCACCAGCCGTTTCGAAGGGCGGCGCTGGGATTTGCCAGCCCGGGTCTATGCGCGGCCGCTGGAACTGTATGCGGGGATGTCGTTGTCACCCGATGCGCTGGAACAAGAGCTGTCACGACTGGGCTACCGTGCAGTGGCAGCCGAGCCGACAACACCCGGTAGTTATCAGCGCTATGGTCGGGTCATTGCAGCGGTGACTCGCGAGTTTCGTTTCTGGGATGAGTTGCAGCCGTCTACCCGGTTCCGCGTCAGCTTCAATGCCGGCAAGGTCGAAACGATTTCGGTTCCTGCGGGCAAGTCACCGGTCGTCCGTCTTGATCCGCTGATGGTTGGCAGCATCTTTCCGCAGCATGGCGAGGATCGTCTGGTCGTTGCCCCGGAACAGGTGCCGGAGACTTTGCGACAGGCACTGATCGCGGTGGAAGACCGGCGGTTCATGCAGCATCCGGGCGTTGACCCTATTGCACTTGGTCGTGCTGTGCTGGCGAACGTTCGTGCCGGTGGGGTGACGCAGGGCGGTAGCACGCTGACTCAGCAGCTCGTCAAGAATTACTTCCTCGACAACCGGCGCACCTTAGGTCGAAAGCTGCGCGAAGCATTGATGGCATTGATACTCGAGTTGCATTACAGCAAAGCCGACATTCTGAACGCTTACATCAATGAGATTTACCTCGGTCAGGACGGCCAGCGTGCTATTCACGGTTTCGGTCTTGCGAGTCAGTTCTATTTCAGCCGGCCACTGGCTGAGCTGGAGTTGCATCAGGTTGCGTTGCTGGTCGCCCTTGTGCGCGGTCCGGGTTATTACGACCCGGTGAAGTCGGCCACACGGGCCAGGGCGCGCCGCGAGCTCGTGCTGACGCTGATGAGCGAAGCGGGTGTCATTGCCCCGGAAGTCGCCGCCAGGGCAGCGCAGCAGCCGTTGGATACCTGGGACCGAGCCAGTGCCGGTGCGTCGTACTATCCCGCTTACCTCGCCCTGGTGCGCGAGCAGCTGGCTGCGGAATACCGCCCAGAGGATCTCACCCGGCAAGGGCTGCGCATATTCAGCGCCCTGGACCCATTGGTTCAGGCAAGCGCAGAGCGGCAATTGGCAGACGGTCTCGCGGTACTTGATCAGCGCCAGCCGGAGCGGACGCTCGCCGGTGCGGCTGTGGTTGCCAGTCCGCAGTCGGGCGACGTGCTGGCGCTGGTGGGCGACCGCCGGAGCGGCTACGAAGGATTCAACCGGGCGTTGGCGGCGAGCCGCCCTGTCGGTTCACTGATCAAGCCTGTTGTGTACCTGGCCGCGTTGGAATCGGGGCGGTACACGCTGGCCAGTCGGATTGAGGACGAGGCGATAGAGGTGCCGCTGGAAAACGGTGATGTCTGGATGCCGCGCAATTTCAATCAGGAAACAAGCGGCGAAGTGACCTTGCTCAGAGCGTTGTCCGAATCCCTCAATCTGGCGACGGTGCGACTTGGTCTCGACGTCGGTGTTGGTGCGGTTGCGGACCTACTGACACGTCTCGGGTTGGACAGGGCCGTTACTCCGTTCCCGTCGCTGTTACTCGGCGCGGTGGAAATGACGCCCATGCAGGTCGCCCAGGTCTACAGCACGTTTGCCAACGATGGATTTCGCAGCCCATTGCGTGCCGTCCACTCCGTGGTAAACGTCACTGGCGAGCCGTTGCAACGCTACCCCATTGAATTGGCACAGGTGGTCGATTCGGCGAACGTATACCAACTCAACCAGGGATTGGTGACGGCCATGCGGCGCGGTACCGGCCGCTCCGCTGAACTCGACATTGCTGTGGCAGGCAAGACAGGCACCTCGGATGAATTTCGCGACAGCTGGTTTGCCGGTTTTTCGGGTGACCGGCTAGCCGTGGTCTGGGTAGGTTACGACGATTACCAGCCCACCACGCTGAGCGGTGCGTCGGGCGCGCTGCCAATATGGACCAATATCATGCGCGATGTCGCAGCGGTGCCATTCGCCCCACCGCAACCGCCGACCCTCGAAACGGTACGTGTCGACTACTACAGTGGTGCCGCCGTTGGGCGGAATTGCGAGAGCGCCGAATCGCTGGCATTACCCGCAAACACGGAACTGGCTCGTGATGGCGGTTGTAGCAATCGTTCTGTAAGCATTGGTGAAAGGACTCTGAAATGGCTCAACGACGTATTCAATTAAGCGTATTGCTTGCTTTGGCAGTGGCAGTTGTTGGCGGCTGCAGCGTAATGCCGGCCAACGAAAAAAGTCCCCGGGCAGCTGACTACCCGGTCAGTGGTCCAGAGCACCGCGAACGCGTAATGAATCCCGCCAGCGCTTCGCTACTGGAACAAAGTCGCCAGCAACAACGATCAGGTAATCTTGCCCACGCGGGCTCAACACTTGAACGTGCCGTGCGTATCGATCCGTCTGAACCGGCCGTCTGGCTCGCGCTCGCACAGCTGCGCTATGCAGAGTCCAATTGGGTGCAGACTGAGCAACTGGCACGCAAAGCCTATTCTCTGGCTGCTGACGGCGCCGCCGAACGCCGCGCAGCGCAGCGCCTGATTGCCGATGCGCTGCTCCGGCAAGGTCGGCAGGAAGAGGCACAGCGCCTGCGGGAGGAACTGGGTGAACCTCTGCGCTAATCGCTGGCAACCAGAGGTCAGCGCAGCAACGATCTGCGTGCCGTCAGCGGGCTGCCGGTGAGGTGCGCACAGTGACGCGATTCCCGCTGCGCTGAATTCGCGCTGTTCATTGCACTGCGTGTCACGTTCGTGGATAACCGGTGACACCGGGCGCGCCTGTCAATGCTCCCAATCCTTTTCAAGTTTCTTCGCAGCGATGAACAGCAATCCGGCGGCTGCGAGGTAAAATACCGTGCCGAAGAGGATCGCATAGCGTAATGATTCAACACCGTAGCGTGCGTTGAGTACGTCGGAAATCGCACCAATGACGAGATTGCCCAGGCCTATTCCGATCAGGTTGTTGATGAACAAGAATATTGCGGATGCCGTGGTGCGCATATTGGGTGTGACCAGATGCTGGAAGGCAGACAATACCGGTCCCAACCAGACCAGGCTCAGTGCCGTTGGAGTGAGGAAGGCGAAGAACGCGAGTCCCAGGTTTTCTGACATGACACCAACCACGAAAAACGGCACGGCGATGACAAAGGCAACGGCCGGTATTTGCGCGTAGGCCGCTTTGCTGCGTGCGCCTATGCGATCGGCAATCATGCCGCCGAGCCAGATGCCACAGAGTCCGCCGATCAACAGTATCGAGCCGTAAAAATACGAGGCGTAAAGGACGACGTCGCCGCCGCCAGGGAGCAGGGCATCCGGCAACCAGTTGAAAAACTCTGGCAGCGCTGCGCCAAAACTGCGCACAAAGAATGACGGCAGCCAGAAAATCAGCCCATAGCCGATCATGGACGAGCAGGCGGCACCGAAAGACAGGGTCCAGAAGCTGGGTTTGCCCACCAACGTCTTGAATACCGTCGCGATGCTGACCGGGGCCGTGTCTTGCCCCGGCGTGTCGTATTGCCCGCGGCGTGGTTCGCGAACCGTTAACCGGAACAACGGCGCCAGCAACAAGCCGACGACACCGACGACGATAAACGCCGTTCGCCAGCCGGCGATACTACTGAGAACACCGCCAAGCACGATACCGAGCGCGCCGCCGATCGGAATGCCGAAGGAGTAAACCGCCAATGCACGCGCTCGCTGATGCGGCGGGAAATAATCGGCAATCAAAGAGTATGCCGGTGCTACGCCACCTGCCTCGCCGACGCCAACCCCCAGCCGCGCGAAGAACAAATGCCAGAAGTTTTGTGCGAGCCCGCAAACAGCTGTCATGGCACTCCATACCGCGAGGGCGATGGTCATTATCCAGGTGCGGTTGCCACGATCAGCCAGCCAGGCAATCGGAATGCCGAGCAAAGTGTAGAACAGCGCGAAGGCAAGACCACCCATCAGGCTCAGTTGCGTGTCGGTCAGCGCCAGATCGGCTTTGATTGGGATGGCGAGGATGCCGACTATTTGCCGGTCAATGAAATTGAACGTGTACACCACCACCAGAATGAACATGACGTAAGCGCGGTACGCTCGGGATTCGGTGGCTGTATTCATGGGCAGTCCTGCGGTAACGGTTTATCGAGCAAAGACAAAAAAAGCGGCAGACAAGAGACTGTCTTGCCTGCCGCCGGGAGCTTACACGAGCGCGTTGAGTTCGTTGACGCTATGTCTGTTTTCTACTGAAAATTGTACTCGACGGTTGCGGTCCAGGTAGTTGGATTGCCGTAGAACGCCGTGATGCTGCTTTCCAGTCCGAGACTGGGGAAGTAGTAGCCAGCCACCTTGTATTCTTCGTCGGTAAGGTTCTTGCCATGCAGGCTGGCACGCCAGCGTCCGTCGTCATCTTCCCAGACAAAGCTCAGGTCCCACAGCGTATAGGCTTCCTGATCCAGCAGCGGTGTTGGTGTTTCAAACTGGCTGGTGTCATCGCGGTAAGACAGGGAGGTGATGACGGCAAAGCTGCCAGGCGTCGAGAACAATGCCAGCGGCCTTTCATAGCTGAGTGTCGTGCTGGCGGTTACTTCGGGTGTGTTCTGGAAAACCCGTTGATCGGCAACATCAACGCCGAATGCATCGATGAATTCATTGAACTCAGCGTCGAGGTAGCCCAGTGACCAGCCGAGCTGGAATTGGTCGTTGAGCTGTGCAAGCCCCTCAAATTCTATGCCGGTCATATCGGCGTCGCCAGCGTTCGAGGTGATGCCTACAAAAGTATCCTGTGTGCCGTCGTTATCGGTATCGAGTCCAACAGAGCCCGGTATCTGGATATCGGTGTAGTCGGCATAGATGAACGCGATACTCGTGGTCACACGGTTGTTCATCCAGCTTGATTTCAGACCGAGCTCGAAAGAGTTGACGTACTCCGGATCGAACAACATGAACTCGAAAATATCCGCTTCGTCGATATCCCCGTCACCATCGATATCCGGCGCGCCGGTCGTTTGTCCGCGAGGGTCAAAGCTGCCACCTTTGAAGCCTTCACTGTAGGTGAAATACAGGTTTTGTTCTTCAGTCGGTTGCCAGCTGATTGAGGCGCGTGGCGTGAACTCGCTGAACGTTTTGCTACCGCGGAAATCCGACGTTGTCGCAAACAGTGTGGGCATGTTGCCGCCGAAGGTGGTGCCGCCGATGAAGCTGCGGCGCAATACCCTGGAGTCGCGTTCATCCGATGTATAGCGTCCACCGAGTGAGACGCTGATTTCGTCCGTCCATTGCCAGGTGAAATCGGCGAATACGGACCAACTGTCGGTCAGCACATTGCCGGATGTGTTGGCGTTCAGGCCTGGCAAGGACAACAGGTCGCCGGTCGTGCCGAGGATGACGTCAAACTGCGTTGCCGCACTGGCGTCCAGATAAAAAAAGCCGAACAGACCGCTCAGTCGGTCGCCGTTGTAGATGAGCTGCAGTTCTTCCGAGAATTGCTCGTTATCATAGACCGCCGGAACGTCCAGATCTACGCCAGGCAGGCTGTCGAAGTCGATCGGTGTGTAAGAGACGTCATCGCGGTAGGAAAGGACGTTCTTTAGCGAGTAGCGGTCGTTGATCGTCCACTCTGCCACCAGGGCACCACCCAGAGACTCGACGCTCTGCTCCGGCACACTCAGGCCCGCGCGGGTATCGAACACGTCGTTCAGGATGGGCGCGCCGGTCAGGTTGCCTGTCGTCAGGCGATGGCCTTGCCGCGGATCCGACTTGTCGTCTATCAGGTCGCCCGTCAGACGGAAGGAAAGGTTGTCCGTTGCGTCCCATTCCACACTGATGCGAGCGCCAAACAGGTCCTTCTGGTAATTCTCGACGCCGCTTTGGGTGAGATTGTCGCCAAAGCCGTCACGGGTCAGCCTGGCGATGGAGCCGCCAATGCGCAATTGATCAGTGAGCGGCGTCGATCCACTGATTACAGCATCCAGCTGATTGTACGAACCCAGCGACACCCGCGCTTTCGCCGTCGGTTCCGCGTCGAGTTTTTTAGTGACGTATTTGATGGCGCCGCCTATCGTATTGCGGCCGTACAAAGAGCCTTGCGGGCCGCGCAGGACTTCGATGCGCTCGACATCGTATACGTCCAGCACAGCGGCCTGCGGGCGATTGAGGTACACATCGTCGATGTACATGCCGACACCCGCCTCATAGCCGGCAACCGGGTCTTGCTGGCCGACACCGCGAATAAAGGCTGTCAGCGTCGTGTTCGTGCCACGCGAGACTTCCAGGGTGACGTTCGGCGTCGATTTGGCAATCTCGATAATGTCCAGCACGCCCATGCGATCGAGCTGCTCGCCGGTGAACGCGGTGATGGAGACCGGGACGTCCTGCAAGGACTCCTCCCGGCGCCGGGCGGTCACTACCACTTCTTCCAGAGTGCGGGCACCGGTTTCCTGTGCGGTCACCGAGGTCGGCAGCAGGGCAGGCAGGAAAAGGGCAAAAGCGGAAAGTGACAGGCGCAGGGCCCGCCGGGTCAGAGCGGTGGTCATCGAGAATCCCCCAATTCAACGGTTGCTGAATTGATATTATTTCAACGTTGGTTGAATTACAAGCAGGGATGATTCAGGTCGATTCGCTCGGTTTACCACACAGGGCCCGGAATCCGGCAGCGATGAACTGCGGCATGCGCGCATTGGCGGCTGCCATGTCCGACGAGAGGCACAGGCCACCGGAGAGATTGTCGATCCGGCCGGTTTCAGCAAAGGTCAGGGTCAGTGCGCCGGACAGGAAGTGGTAGCTCCAGTAGAGATCTTCCTCGCGACAATCCGGCAGTGCGAGCCGCAACGCGTCCAGGAAGCGCTTGACGAGCGGGTCGAAATAACGGGTCATGAGCTTGCCGCCCCATTCAGGCGAGTTGTTGATCTGTGCAATGAGTGCCATGTAATCACGCCACTCGTCAGGGTTTTCGGCCAGTGCTTCCAGCATTGGTCGGGTGAACGCTTCAATGATCTCCTCGATACTCGGTGGGTCGTTTGGGTGGCGTTGCTCGACCGCTTCCAGGGCAGCAAAGCGCAATTCATTCAGCGTTTGTGCGCGGCGCAGCAGTACGGCATCAAACAGGTCGCGTTTGGATTTGAAGTGGTAGTAGGCCAGCGCCACATCGGCTCCGGCTTTGGACATAATCTGGCGAACCGTGACGCCATCAAATCCGTGTTTGGCGAACAGTTGTTCCGCGGCGTCCAGGATTCGTTCGCGGGTGGCTTGAGCATTTCGGGACATGGATCAGCATCCTATGAGCATCTGACTTGCACATCAACAAGCGTTGAAATAAAGTTCAACGCTTGTTGAATAACATTGTGGGGCATAAGCAAGGGTATGAACTGGTTCGAAGCCGCCACACCATTACTGCCGGATATCATACGCAACAACGCGGATCATCGTGGCGCGCTGCCTGCCGTGATCTGCGGCCAACGGATACTGAACTGGCGTGATTTCGAACGCGAGCTGAACCGGGTGGCCAATGCCATGAGCGATCTCGGTCTGGAACCTGGCGATCGGGTGGCAATGCTGATGAACAACAGCGTGGACATGCTGACGGTCATGCTGGGCGTGATCAGCGGCGGTTTCGTCGCCGTGCCGCTGAACGTCTCGGTCAGCGATGACGGGATTTGTCGGCAGATCAATGACAGTGGCGCGAGCGCCGTGGTTGCATCAAGCGGGCATGACGAACGTATAGACGGGATGCGGGACAATTTGCCGCCTTCGATCGGTGATCGCTACCTGGCGATACCCGCCCATCGCGACGGCTGGACGAATCTGCGCGAACGTTGCGCGGCAGCCAGTGACAGAGCTTCGGCAGTCAAGATCGATCCGCAGCAGCCATGCAATGTCATTTACAGTTCCGGGACGACGGGTCTACCCAAGGGCATTGTTCAATCGCATGCCTGTCGAATGGCGTGGGCCTACGATATGAGTATTGCGCTGCGGTATCACAGCGATGCGCGAACGCTGATATCACTTGGACTTTACTCAAACATCACCTGGGTCACGATGCTCGCCACGGTGTTGGCCGGCGGGAACTTGGTGCTGTTACCTGCTTTCGATGCAACCTCTTGCCTGCGCCTCGTAGAGGAGCAGCGCATCACTCACGCAGGACTGGTTCCGGTGCAGTTTCAACGCATGCTGGCTGATCCGGCGTTCGCCGAATTCGACTTGTCGAGCGTGCAAGCACTTATGTGTTGCGGCTCCCCGTTGCGTCCGGAACTCAAACAACAAATCATCGCCCGTATTCCGGGCGAGTTCATCGAGCTCTACGGTTTGACTGAAGGCCTGGTCACCATTCAATCACCGGCAGATGCGGCGCGAAACCCAACGTCTGTCGGTCGCCCGTGCCCGGGACAGATGCTGCGGATTCTCGACGCGGAGGATCGGCCCGCGAGCAACGGCGTAGCCGGAGAAATTGTCGGTTACGGTCGTTTGCTGATGAGCGGTTACCTGAATCGCGACACCGCGAACGCGGAGTCCACATGGACCGATGAATCGGGACGGCGCTGGTTGCGCACGGGCGATATCGGGCGTTTGGATGACGATGGCAATCTGTACCTCGTTGACCGGAAGAAAGACATGATCATTTCCGGTGGGCAAAACATTTACCCGGCCGATATCGAAGCTGTCGTGGCTCAACACCCTGACGTGGTCGATGTAGCTGTGATAGGCGTGTCGAGCCAGCAATGGGGAGAATCGCCGTTCGCAGTTGTAACCGGCTCCGGTATCGATACCCAGGAGTTGTTGCATTGGGTCAATGAACGGGTAGGGAAGCAACAACGATTGGCGGCTCTCGCCGTTGTTGACGAGCTACCGCGCAATCCGAACGGTAAAGTCTTGAAGCACGAATTGCGCAAGCGCTTCAGAAGCACGCTGGCGAACGGCTCCACAGCATGAGTGGTTACAGCGAGCACCGCTACCGCAGCGATGACGGTTTGACGTTGTACTACAGACATTACGGCGCCGACCAACAATCCTTACCGGTCATATGTTTGCCAGGGATATCGCGCAATTGCCGTGATTTCGAATCGCTGGCCACGCATCTGGCGTCGCGCTATCCGGTGATCACGCCCGATTTTCGCGGCCGCGGTTTTTCGGCTCGTGATCCGAACTGGCGCAATTACCGTCCGCAAACTTACGTCAATGACGTGCTTGCCTTGTTGCACACGCTCCAAATCAAACGGGCGGCATTCATCGGTACCTCGCTGGGCGGAATCGTCTCGACGGCATTGGCCGCCGAGTGGCGGATGCTCGCTGCCGGTGTGGTCCTTAATGACATCGGCCCGGAAATTGGCAGTGATGGGCTGGCGCGAATCAAAGGCTATCTCGGTCTCGCTCAGCCGGTTGCTGATTGGGCAGAGGCGGTGCAACAGGCACGCGAAACATACGCAGATGCCTGGCCCGGTCTGAGTACCGAAGACTGGGCGCAACTGGTTCGGCGTTCCTATCGAGAGAACGCTGATGGCGTGCCCGAACTCGACATGGATCCAATGATTGGCGAGGCTGCGCGCGAAGTCGGGACCGGTCTGGATGATCCGTGGCAGTTGTTCGATGGCTTGGCAGATATACCGACGCTGGTTCTGCAAGGCGCCCTGTCAGACATACTGACGGACGAGATCGTGGTGCGCATGCAGCAGCGGAAAGCCGATCTGCAGCACGTAGTAGTTCCGAACCGCGGCCACGTCCCTTTGCTGGACGAGACAGAAAGTCTTGAGGCCATCGATCATTTCCTGGAGCAGCTTGAATGAACAACGCGCTTTGTTTAGTGCTTGTCGCAGTACTGGCAAGCGCCTGTGATTCTTCGCCGTCTGCAACTTTGCCGGCGCTGGGTGCGACCGGGTCCGTGACGCTGTCGGGTGTTTCATCCGGTGCTTACATGGCGGGTCAGTTCCAGGTGGCGTATTCGGCGGACGTTGCGGGTGCGGCGTTGATCGCCGGCGGACCGTGGGGATGCGCCGGCGGAGATATCTCGCGGGCGTTGGGTGCATGCATGAACGGTGAGGGCATTGCGACCACGGCACTTGTCCAGCTGGCGCAGAAGATGGCCAATGATGCTGATATCGATGCTCTCGGTCAGCTGAGCAACGACCGGGTCTTCTTGTTCCATGGCAATGCTGATGCAGTTGTAGCCGCAAGCGTCAGCGAGGCCGCGGTCGATTGGTACCGCGCGGCAGCTCCGGAAGCGGTACTCCGCACTGTCACCAACGTTCCGGTGACGCATGGCTGGCCAACGGTTGACGTCGGCAATCCTTGCGCTGAATTTGCTGCGCCATTCGTCTACGCCTGTGACTACGATCTGGCCGGCGAAGCGCTGGAGTTTCTGCTGGGGCCTCTGCGGCCGCCCGCGGCCACTCCCGCTATGTTGCAGCCGTTTTCGCAAGAAGAATTCGGCGCCGCGGGATTGGCCGATGTTGGCTATTTCTACGCGCCCAAGTCATGCCTTGCGCAGAACGATTGCAATATTCACGTGTTCTTCCACGGCTGCAGTCAGTCGGCGGAGCAAATCGGAACGGTCCTGGCCGAGCAGGGCGGGTTGTTACACTGGGCGGAAAGCAATGGGCTGGTCGTTCTGTTTCCGCAGGTGGCGGTCAGCCGGGTTGCACCGGTCAACCCTTTGGCGTGCTGGGACTGGTGGGGCTACAGCGGTGCTGACTACCTGAAAAAGGACGCGCCGCAAATGCGCGCAGTGCATGCCATGGTGCGTCGTTTGCAGACGGGATGAGCAGACTGATTGTCAATCGATGCTGGCAAGTCCCTGGCGAATGGCGTACTTCACGAGACCCGGCACGTCGAAAATATCCAGTTTTTGCATCAGTTGACTACGGTGAGTTTCGACAGTCTTGGCGCTGATCGATAACAGTTCAGCAATTTCCCGAGTGCTCATGCCTTCGGCGAGCAAGCGCAGTATTTCCCGTTGGCGGTTGCTCAGCAAATTCAGGCTGGCGCTGACATCAATGCTTTCCGCCATTACGTCGCCCAGTGCCGGGCTCAGGTATTGACCGCCGGCTGCAACAATTCGAATCGCGCGCTCGAGCTCGCTGGGCGCCATATTCTTCAGCATGTATCCAGCGGCACCGCAGCTTAATGCGCGACGTACATACTCTCCTGTCGCGTGCATCGACAGAATAATCGTTTTGATATCGGGTCGGGACTTGTTGATGTGAGCGGCTGCGTCCAGTCCGCTGATACCGGGCATCGCGATGTCCATCAGGAAAACCTGAATGTCCGGATTGTCGGCAAGACGGATGGCTTCTTCACCGCTGCCGCCTTCGGCAATGACTTCGCAGTGATCCAGGTCTTGCAACAACGCCTTAAGACCGTCTCGCACGATTTGGTGATCGTCGATTAGGGCCAACCTGGTTCTTGCCATGCTCTGCTCCGCTACAAGGGCAACTCCGCCGTAATATGCGTGCCCGTGTCTTTGCTGGATTCAATGTCCAGCTTACCCCCACGTTGCTTTGCCCGTTCTCGCATAAACAACAGGCCCATATGGTCTATTCTGGCAGCCGGCTCGTCGATTTGTGCCGAGTTGAAGCCGGAACCGTCGTCCACAACATCCATCCGCAGCATCTTATCACTAGTAGACAGGCGTACCTCGATTACGGATGCGTCAGCATGTCGCAGCGCATTGTCCACCGCCTCCTGAGCGATGCGGTAGGCCACAGTGGTGGTCTGCGGACTCAGTGCGGCAAGCTCCCCGCTGCTCACCAAGCGGCACTCAGGGCCAGCGGGCGTGGTCAATTGCTTGAGGTGCGAGGTCAGCGCAGTTTGCAGGCCAAAATCGTCGAGTGCCGTAGGTCGTAGTTCCAGCGACAGCTGGCGGACGGAATCTGCCAGCGTGTCGATCAAGGCCATACTGGACGTTATGTCTGATTCGGGCCCACTGTCGCGGTTCGCTTTGTGCAGGCTCAGCTTTATCGCTGCCAGACTCTGGCCTATCTGCTCATGCAGTTCACGCGCGAGCTTGCCCCGTTCTTCCTCCTGAACGTTGAATAACATCTTGGTCAGTTTCTGGAGCGCCAGAGCAGAGCTTTTTTGTTCAGTATTATCGACCAGCATGACAATGACGCCAGTAGTTATCCCCGCCGAGTTCTGCACCGGTCCAACGTAACCACTGCACCAGCGTGGTATACCGTCAAATCCGGTGATTTCGTATTCGACGTCCTGTTGCCGCTCGCCGGCCTCCATGGCCATATTCACCGGTCCGCCGTTCGCCATCATGCGCTTGCCGTGAGCGTCGGTAATTCGGATGGAGCCGACCAGACTGCGCCAGTCATGGACCGACGCAGGTAGCTGGGCCGTGCCGAGCTGAGCAAGTGCAGCCGCGTTCACATAGCTTAGCTTCTGCGTTTGATCGATCGAGATTACACCGACAGGAGCGTTCCTGATCGCCTCTTCAAGCTGGATGTGGGCATCATCAAGCTCAGCCCGGGTGCGTTGTAACTGAGCTGTCTTGCGGGCGACGCTGTCTGTGAGCCGTGCCCGCGCAGCACGCAGTTCATTTTCCCGGGCCCGAAGCGCCAGAACCAGGCTACGGCGGTAGTCGTGCTCGTAGCCAAGCGCGATGTATATGCTTGTCGCAAGCAGGATCGCCGTTACGACACTGGCCGTGGACGAGATGATGGCAGGTGGGCCGAAGCCGTATGCCGCACTGTAGATCGTGTAGCAGGCGCTGATAACCGCAATGACGATGCCAAATCGCATGCCGGAGTTCGCGACAGCGAAGGCGGCGGTGCCGTAGATGAGCAGGAAGGGCGCGGGAACTGCGACACCAAATTGGCGGAGGGTCTCCACCGTGGCCATGACCAGTAGCGTGACCAGGAACAACAGCACGGGTTTCGCTCGCGTGTAGTCGGGTCGCGGATGGTCGGCAATGCCAGTGCTGGAAGGATCGTCCATTTTCCCCTGATAGTGGTCGCTCTCGGGTTCGGACCCGCAGCACCCTGCAAATCCTAGGATACCTTGCACGGACGCTCTGCCTTATCAGGGAAACCCTTGGTTTATTCAAGGCATTCCCCGAGTCTTCCCATCAACAGTTTAAATCCGGTCAAAATCGACCTTTTTCGGTATATCGCGGCGGCACGCATACGTGCGTTTGATGACCGCGGGTCACCTGTAACTGATGCAGCGTTTCGGCAAATCAGGTACGGTTCTGCGACGCGCAAATCGACCGTATTCTGGAATTTCACCATGGCATTAGTCGTTCCACTCAATCTCCTTGTTTTTGCCGGACTCATCCTGGCGCTGGTGCAGGTGCGCAAGCTGAGTTTCACGCTGTCGCAACAGATACTTGCCGGCCTGATCGCGGGCGTTGCGTTTGGCTTTGTCTTGCAGGTGGTCTACGCCGGCAACCCGGCAGCCATCGATGAAACGCTGGTCTGGACCAACGTTGTAGCGAGTACCTATATCAAGTTATTGCAGATGGTCATCATGCCATTGGTCTTGGTGATGATGATCTCGGCCGTTGTGCGTATGCGCGAGGTTGCGGCGCTCGGCCGGATTGGCGGTGTGGTCATTGGCATTCTGGTCGGTACAACAATGATCGCTGCGCTGGTCGGCATTACCATGGCGAACCTGTTCAATCTAACTGCGGAAGGCCTGACGGAGGGCGCGCGGGAACTGGCACGGGCATCAGCCCTGGAGTCGCGTCTCGAGACTGTTGAGTCACTCGGGCTGGCCGACATGCTCGTGCGTTTCATTCCGTCCAATATCTTTTACGACCTGACCGGGGCACGGCCCACGTCGATAATCGCGGTTGTGATCTTTGGTGTGCTCTTCGGTGTCGCGGCATTGCAGGTAGGGCGGGAAAACGCTGAACGTGGTGATTCAATCGGCCGCTTCGTCGAGACCGTGCAGGTCATCATAATGAAGCTCGTGCGCATCATCATGGCGTTTACTCCTTACGGTATTCTCGCGTTGATGACGAAGGTCGTCGCGGGCTCGAATATTGCCGATATCCTCAATCTGCTGACTTTTGTAGTTGCGTCATATGCCGCGATCGCCATCATGTTTTCCGTGCATGCCTTGTTGCTGTTATTGAATGGCGTGAATATTCGGCGGTACCTGCAAAACGTCTGGCCGGTGCTGACTTTTGCGTTCACCTCGCGGAGTTCTGCCGCCACGATTCCTCTGAACGTGGAGACGCAGATAGATAAGTTGGGTGTGCCAACCTCCATCGCGAATCTCGCGGCTACATTTGGCGCGACGATAGGTCAGAATGGTTGCGCGGGCATTTACCCGGCAATGCTGGCGACGATGGTTGCCCCGACCATGGGGATAAACACGCTGGATCCGTCTTTCATCGCGGGATTGGTTGGCATCGTGGCCATCAGTTCGTTTGGTGTCGCCGGCGTCGGTGGTGGTGCGACTTTTGCCGCGCTGATCGTATTACCTGCGATGGGCATGCCTATTGCGCTGGTTGCGTTGCTGATTTCGATCGAACCACTGATTGATATGGGCAGAACGGCACTCAACGTGAATGGCTCGATGACTGCAGGTGTGTTGACCAGCCGTTTGTTGAAAGACCTGCCGCAGGACGATGCGGCAGCGGTCAGCGAATCGGCCTGAACAATGCCGCCACGGACGTCAGGCAGCGCCCCGGATCCGGGGTTCTTTCGGAAAACACTGTCAGTAGAATGTCCGTGCGGCAAAACAGAACTTACATTGCGTTGACGTATTGAACCATAGTCAACACAGTGTTGACTGAATCGACGTTTGTTCCCGGTACGAATTTGTTACTGTGCCTGGGATACGAGATGTTGCGCGAACGCCATAGTGCCGAGTGCAAAATAATAAAACTATGCGAGAGTTTTGAAGGCCGAACGATGCTGATTATCAAGCGCAAAGCGCAAGATATTATTACGATTTCGCCGATTGAGGGTCTGGATACGTCACTGCCAATCAGCGAGATCTTTGGTGAAGGGCCAATCGAGATCAAACTGCTCGAAGTCGGCAGGCGACAGGTCAAGGTGGCCATCGACGCGCCGCCTCTGCTGCAAATTTGGCGTGGCCGCAAAGAACCCGCCGACAGCAACGCTGAAGGCGCGAGCAATCAGGCCACCAGTGAGCCGCCGGTCGAGTCGGTGGCGGACGCTGTTGTCGCAGGAATTGACTAGCCGGTCAATTTACGAAGTGTTATCGGCTTTGAGGGGTTGTAGTTGTCGGCTGGTAGTAGCGACCATCGGTCCATCGTGTTGATGGACATCAGCTCGGCTTCTACGAAATCGATGAATGCCCGAATCTTCGCTGGCGGCTTGAGGTTCGGATAGACCGCATACACCCCGTAGTTGAGTGCGTCGTTCGAGCCCGGCAGCACTCGCGCCAGCAGCCCTTGTGACAATTCGCCGCTCACAAACAGTTCAGGTACACAAATAATCCCATCGTCCATGCAGGCCGCGAGTATCAACGCGAGCACGCTGTTCGATGTGGTACCGCAATCGACAGTAACTTCGGCAGGGCCATCCGGACCCTCCAGACGCCAGATCGCACGCTTCTTGCTGGCATTGCCCACGGCCAGGCAACGGTGTGACTTCAGCGCTTGTATGTCTTGTGGCTCGCCGTGTTTTGCGAGGTACCCGGGTGAGGCGACCAGAATTTCCCGTGTGCTGCCAATGCGCCGAGAAAGGAGGCTGGAGTCATCGAGTTTTTGCGCAACGCGGATCGCAACATCGATATTACTGCCAATCAGGTCAACGTAGCGGTCATCAAATTGCAGGCTGAGCGACACTTCTGGCCATGCCTCGCGGAACTTGCGCATGAGCGGCGCGATCAGGGTTGCACCAAGACTGGTCGGCAGGCTGCAGGAAACATTGCCGCTGGGGCGTTGATCAGCACCAATGACCGAAGCAATCGCACGTTCCAGCGACTCGTCAACTTCCAGGCTGTGCTGGAAAAATGTGCGGCCGGCATCGGTAAGGCTGACGTTGCGTGGGGTACGATTGAGCAAGACCACGCCGAGATCGGTTTCCAGCCGGGAAATGCTCTTGCTGACGGTTGAGCGCGTGACGCCCAGTAAAGCAGCAGCCTCGGAAAAACTCCTGGTTGCAGCAACCTTGGTGAAGATCTGGACGTCGGCAACGTTCATGGCTTGTTTGGCAAACTCCGGAAAAGACCAACTGGGATTTTCCGGCGTGCGATCCGCTGCCGGAAATTCGCCAGGGTCGGTAGGCTGGAAAGGTCGAAACTGTAACCTCTCGGACACACAAAGCAAGTTGCTCGCCCGATTTCGATCGCTATATTCGGCAGTCAGCGTAAGTGGACGCTGGATGACTACGGTTTGTTCGGGGAACTAATCAATCAAATCGACCGCAACGGAAAGGCTGGATTTCAAGCGGACACTCCGTGTCGCTGACCAGTGCGCTGACGATTTCAGCGGTAATTCCCGAAAGCGTCAGTCCCAGGTGCTGGTGGCCGAACGCCAGAATCGCATTTGGGTGTTTGTCGCAACGCCCGATCATGGGCAAATGATCAGGCAACGACGGCCGGCCGCCCATCCAGGAGGATTCAATCGACCATTCGGCAGTCGGTAGGAGCGCGCTCAGATGGCGCTGTAAGGTCACGTGCCGCTTGTTTACTGGCGGTAATTCGGTGCCGCCGAACTCCACAAAACCCGTGATTCGGAGCCCGCAGCTCATGGGAGTCATGTACGTGTGACGCTCGTAGCTTGCGACGGGAACCTGCAAGTCCGGCAACTGCCCGGTGACCGTCAGGTGGTAGCCGCGTTCCACGTCGAGCGGTACCCGATGCCCCAATGTGCGGGCCAGATGACGCGACCCGGCACCGGCGGCAATCAGCAGCTGTTTGGCCTTCACGGTTTGCCCGTCGGTGTACAGGACAAACGACCCGTCAGCACTTGGTTCGACGTGGCGCACGTTCGTGCGCGACAGACGGCCGCCGATTTGAGTGAAGGCTTTCAGGAGACTTCGGGAAACCTCGAGGGGGTTGACTACGTGTGCGGTGTGTGGAAAAAAAAGCCCGCCGTGCACGGCTTGTGTCAAGCCGGGAGCCAGCGCTTGCAGTTGCTCGACGCCCAGCCAATGGCAGTCAATACCATGCGTGGCCAGCCAATGCCGTTGGCCCATCATGGCCGGTTTGCTCGCGATGTCTTCGCTGATCAATACATGACCCCGGCGTTTGAGCAATGCCGAGCTACCGGCATCTTGCAGCAAACTTGTGAATGCATCCAGGCTGCGCGCTTGCAATGACCGGAGCGCAGCAACGCCGGAGTCGAACTGCCGTGCCGCCAAAGCAAAACGTGCAAGCCAGGGCAGGGCGCGAAGCAGGTAACGTGGATGTACGGAGACAGGGCCGTCGCGTTCAAGTAGGTATCGCGGCAATTTGCGCAGTGTCTGCCATGACGCCAACGGCTCGATCGAATCGGTCGCAATCACACCCGCATTGCCGTACGAGCAGCCATGTCCCGGTTCCTGCTTGTCGATCAGCAGTACCGACTTTCCTTGCGAGGCAATACGAAAAGCGGCGGCCAGCCCGACAATACCTGCACCGACGACCGCAACCTCCGCTGCCGTGTTGTCCGTTGCGTTCATCGGCTATGAGCGAGGCCGGTCATTGCCGCTCGTCAGCTTCGGCAAGCCCGCAAGGGAAAGGGTCGGATGGCTCGAAGATCAACGTGGATCGGGCGGTCAGGAAAGCCGAACCCGTAATCGTCGGGATCACGCTCGCCTCGTGGATCGCGGCCGAAGCCGTAAAGAGACCGCCGCAGATGCTCTCCTGACGCCAGATGGCGCCGGGATCGAGTGCGCCATCTTCGATCAGACAGGCTATTTTGGCGCTGGTCCCGGTACCGCAGGGAGAACGGTCGTAAGCACCGCCGGGGCAGAGGACAAAGTTGCGGCTGTCGGCTCGTTCCGCATTCGACGGGGAGCCAAATAGTTCGATATGGTCAATTTGCGCGCCACCCGCACCGCATAGTGAGCTGTTGTCGAGTGCGCGCCGGACCCGGGTGGCAAATTCGGACAATTGCCGAATGTTGCCGGGTTCTACGGCCAGGCCATGATCGTGGATCAGGAAAAACCAGTTGCCGCCCCATGCGATGTCGCCTGCTACCGTGCCGATGCCCTCGACTGCTAATGCTACGTTCTTGCGATAACGATAGCTGGCAACGTTCTCCACGCTGACGCGGTGCTCGTCGTGAATGGTGACCCGGACATTGCCGGCCGGTGTTTCAAAGCTATGCAGGCCTATCTCTATGCGCTGTTCACGCAGCAGACTTATGGCGACGCCAATCGCACCGTGGCCGCACATGCCGAGATAGCCTGCGTTGTTGAAGAAGATTACGGCCGCTGTATTGCGCTTGTCTCCGGCGGGCAGCAGGAGCGCCCCAACGAGGATGTCCGAGCCACGCGGTTCGTTGATGACCGCTTTGCGGAACGCATCGTGATCCCGGCGCAGCTCGTGCACGGCGTCCGCGACCGTGGCAGCGCTGAGCGCCGGGCCGCCGTCGAGCACGAGGCGCGTCGGTTCACCTTCTGTGTGCGAGTCAACAACAGTAATTCGACGCGAGGCCTTCATTGCAGCGCGTCAATCGTAGCCACGCAGACAGAGCGCCGTCTCGTGGTACTGCGCGAGACCATCGACGCGCTTGTCACGTGTATCCGGCCGTTGCCAGGAATGCGGACATTGATTGCCTCAGGACTCAACATTTTGCCAATTCGAGTCTTGTGCCTTGGCAAGGCCAGGATCCTTGCTCCTCTCAGCTGGTGATGCTGGTGATGAAAATTATCGCCACTGCGGCCGGCACGACAAACCGCATCAGCAATTGCCACAGTTTGAATCCGAAAGCGTTCCGCAGGCCCAGTTCATCCCGCATGATGTCGCTGGTTACCCGCCAACCGACGAATATACTGGTCAGGAACGCGCCGACCGGCAACAGGACGTTCGTCATGATGTAGTCCGTTGCATCGTAGAACGTCTTGTCCGCAAACCCCGGCAGAAAGTCCAGCGGGTAGACATTGGACAGTTTGTTGAATGAAAACACCGCCAACAGGCCAAGCACCCAAAGCGCCGTTCCCGCTACCGCGGCGGCTTGATTTCGGCTCAGATTAAATCGTTCCTGGGTCGATGCCTGAATTGGCGCGAATACGCCGATGCAAGACGTCAGGGCGGCAGCAATAAGCAGGAAGAAGAAAACGCTGGAGAAAATCTGCCCGCCGGGCAACTCGCCGAAGGCTATTGGCAACGTCTGAAAGACCAGGCCGGGTCCTGAATCGGGTGGCAAGCCATGTGCGAAGACCAGTGGGAATATGGCGAAGCCTGCCATGAACGCAACCAGCGTGTCGGCGCCAACGACAATAAAAGCATTTTGCGAAATTGTGGTTTGGCGGCTGAGGCACGAGCCATAAGTGATCATGACCGCCATGGCGATACCGATGGAAAAGAATGCCTGGCCCAGTGCTGCCAGCATCGTGCTCGCGGTGATCCGCGAGAAGTCGGGTGTGAGCAGAAAGCGTACGGCTGCCGCCATATCGCCAATGACGGATGCATAGATCACCATGAGCACGAGGCAGACAAACAATGCGGGCATCAAAATGTTGACCGCGCGTTCGATGCCACCGTGTATGCCCCGGGCATTAATCCACGCGGTGATGATGACCACCACGGTGTGCCAGAACGCCAGACGCGACGGACTCGCCAGCAACTCGTCGAACACAGTACTGGAACCGCCAGCATCGATACCGACGAAAGTGCCTCTAACGGCAAGCAGGAAATAGTCAATCGTCCAGCCGGCAATGACGGTGTAGGTCATCAGCAGCATGAATGCGGCAAGTACTGCAACGGTGCCGACCTTCGCCCAATGCGTCGAAATGCCAGCCTCACTGGCGACCGAACCGATGCTGCCGGCGGCGGACTGGCAACCGGCACTGCGTCGGCCGATCGCCCATTCAGACATCACCAGCGGTACGCCAATACCAAGCGCAAATAACAGGTAAACAAAGATGAATGCGCTGCCACCACTTTCGCCGACGATATAGGGGAACCGCCAGATATTGCCGAGGCCTACCGCGAAGCCAACAGATGCCATGATGAACGTGAAGCGCGATGTCCAGTTTTCCTGAACGTTGCCTGGTGCTGGTGCTGTCATACTTTCCCCCAAAAGTTATCGCATCTCCGACGTCCGTCTCGTGGCCAGACGTCGATCATTTCTTGTCAGTTTATTGACTCACGTATCGAGTACTGTGTCGATCGTCGCGCAAGCATCATTGATCACAGTTTGCAGATCGTTCTGCAGTTTTTCCGACATCGGAAGCAATGGCGGTCGCACGGGTCCGGCAGGGCGGCCATGCAGCGCGCACGCCTGTTTCACGCATTGAATGAACGCACCTCCATGTTCGAGGCATAGCATCAATGGCAGCAATGCAAGCATGATTTTGCGCCCGCGTACGAAGTCGTTCTCTGTGACGCAAACCCGATGAAATGCGACGGCCTGGCGCGGCATGAAATTGGCAATAACCGATACCCAGCTGCGTGCGCCCCATGCAAAAAATTCCAGAACCAGGTCTTCGGCGCCGGCACTGAGTTGCAGTTGCGGATAACGGCTTGCGAGTTGGTGTATGCGGGTGATGTCGCCACTCGATTCCTTGATAGCGATGACGTTTTCTATATTGATGGCACCGTCAAGGAAGTCATCATTCATCGCAGTGCCGCTGCGGGCCGGGTAGTTGTACAGGATAATCGGCAAACCCGCTGTGCGGTCAATGGCACGTACGTGTTGCACCAGTTCGTTCGGCGCGGGTAATACGTACGGTGGCGCGGCGACCAGCAAGGCATCGGCACCACCGGCTTTGGCGGCCGCGCTGATTTTCATGCAATTGTCGACGGCCAGATCGTTGACGCCAACAATAAGACTCACCCGCCCGGCGATGTGTTGCGCGGCAAATTCAAGCTGGGAGATGCGTTCAGTGGGGCTGAGCGCGAAGAACTCGCCAGTCGAACCACCGACGATGATACCGGCTACACCGTGTTCGATCTGCCAGTCGATGACATCCGCAAAAGCGCCGTAATCCACTGACAGGTCGTCATTGAATGGTGTGATTACGGGCGTGTAGATGCCGTTAAGCTGCACAGTCATCCCTGCTCTGTGGAATCGCTGCATTATGCGACGTTGTGGCACGAACGACAACGGGCCGGCGGCTGGCCGATGGCAAGCCCAACAATCGGTGTCGAAAAGCATTGAAACACTGGCGTGTTTGATGGTTTTCCGCTACAAGTCATGACAGCTTCGGCGCAATTGGCAGGATTGCCGTGCTACTTGCGTCACAATGGCTTTGACACGGTGTCGCCCGGTCTGAGCGTATGTCGGGCACGCGCTACCAACAATTTGGGGGGGGGAGTTATGAGAACTTCAATTACCGTCGCTGGCTTGCGAGGCATGGTTCTGACGACTGCGTTCTTTGCGGTCGCTGCGCCTGCGCAAAATGTACTTATTGAAGAAATCATTGTTACTGCGCAGAAACGGGAACAGAACATCCAGGATGTGCCGGTCGCCGTCACAGCGTACAGCGGGCGAATGCTGGAAGAATCCGGAATCAAAGATGTTCGGGAGCTTGCTGCCATCGCACCGGCGCTGACCTCCAGCCAAAGTCAAACCTCTACAACCTCCAGCTTTTCGATTCGCGGCATCGGCACCAGCGCCCAGAATTTTGGTCTGGAGTCGTCTGTCGGCTTATACATCGACGGTGCGTACCGCGCGCGACAGAGTTCGATTATCAATAATCTGGTCGACATAGCGGCCGTCGAAGTATTGCGAGGCCCGCAGGGAACGCTGTTCGGCAAGAACACGCCGTCGGGCGCAATTAACATGACCACCGTACGTGCAGGTCACGATCGCAACGCGTTTCTTGAAGTTACAGCCGGCGACTTCGGCTTATTGAACTTTGCAGGCGCAACCAACTTCTCATTGATTCAAGACGTATTGGCTGTGCGTGCAACCGTGTTTACCGGTAGCCGCGATGGCTACGTGAGCGACATCAATCTGGGCAATGACGCGATCAATGACCGCAATCGCGCCGGTGGGCGCCTGCAGTTGATGTACACACCGAATGACAAGTTCGAGGTTCGGGTCATAGGTGATTATGGCGAAATCAATGAGACCTGCTGCGCAACATTGACGAGGCAGGACAACATCGTCGCTTTCGGGCGTGATGATGGGATGGGCGGCCCGGTCTACGGAACGGATGCGCTGTTGCTGCAGTTGGGCGGCACCGTCTTTACGGGCGATCAGTTTGAGGACCGCGTTACGGCATTGAACCGCCTGCCGCATTCATCGAACAATGATGCGGGCTTGTCTGTCGAGCTCAATTACCAGTTTGACAACGTTGCCTTCAAATCGATTTCTGCCTACCGGGAGTTCAAGAGCTTTGACAGGATTGATGCGGATTTCAGTAATGTTGATCTGTTAACGGACACCAATGTCGCTGACCAGAATTCGTTTTCGCAGGAATTTCAATTCAACGGGGTCATCGGTGAACGAACAACGTACGTTGCCGGTGTCTATTATTTCCAGCAGGATCTGAACAGCGTGTCGACTCTGAACATGGGCGATGCGACATCGCCATTCCTCTCTGCTGATCCTGCTCTCGCGTTGGCGATCGGTGGAATCAATATGTTTTCGCCGCCGTTCCCGCCAGTAGCGGAGGCGTTTCCGGCAAGCGCTTTCGCCAGTGACAATATGCGTCAGGAACACGAGAGCTATGCGGTATTCGCCCAGGCGGATTTCGAGCTGAATGATGCGTGGGTACTGACTGCCGGTTTACGGTACACGGACGAAGAGAAGAAGATGGTTGGTCGGTTCAGCAACGGATCGATGGGCCCGCCGCCCGACATCACTGAAATCGGTACCGTGTTGACCCTCATTCAAATGGGCTTGCTCGATCCATTCGATCCTGCCAACACGCCCCGCTTGATGGCGGCCTTCAGCCCGACCTGGGTGCCCGGTTGGGGACTCTACACGCAGCCTGCGCTGGCACCACAAGCCGACCTGAACGAGACGCTTGCGGACGACCAGGTGACCGGCACGATCAAGTTGTCCTGGTTCGCCAACGACAACACGATGTTTTATGCGTCGTATGGCACCGGCTACAAATCGGGTGGTACCAACACGGACCGTATCAACCCGGTGTTCTCCCAAACCTTCGGTCCGGAGACGTCCAAAGCCATCGAGCTGGGGGTGAAAGCCGATTTCCCCGCGCAGAACGTGCGCCTGAACGTGGCGCTGCACAATACGCAGGTTGAAGATCTGCAGACCAATGCATTCAGTGGCAGTGGCTTCAATCTGCAGAACGCCGGTAACGCCGATACGTCCGGTGCCGAGGTCGAGTTGTGGTGGAGCCCGACCGAGAGTTTTCAACTACAGGCCAACTACGTACGCTCGATTGCCGATTTCGAAGACTTTCAGAACGGTACCTGTTGGATAGCGACGCCGTTCCATACCGGTACTCCGGATCCCGGCTACGACTCGAGCGGTGGGCCGTTCAGCCCGACCTCCAGTGTATGTGATCGTTCGGGTGGACGGGTTCCGAGCAATCCGGAGAACAGTTTCTTCCTCGCGCTAAACAAGAGTTTTGAAGTCGGCAGTTCAACCTCGCTCTACCTGCGAGGCGAGTATTCGTACATATCGGATACGATGACAGACGGTAACAATGAACCGTTGAAGCTGCGCCCATCATTCGACAACCTGAATCTCCGGTTTGGCCTGATCTTCGACAACATTGACGCCGAACTTTCGATTTGGGGACGTAACGTTACCGACGAGAGTTTCTATGAAACGGTCTTTGATGTGCCGGTACAGAACGGCAAGCTGAATGCCTATCCACTGGAACCCCGAACCTTTGGCATGACCTTCCGCAAAAGTTTCGAGTAAAGCCAGAACACCGCAGGTTTCCGGCCCCACAGAACGGTGTGACCGGCAGCCTGCCGACCTCTTGGGTCAAACCCCGTGCGAACGAGTCATCAGGCGACGTCCGCTGTCGATCACAAGTATGGTTGCCATTGCCACCGGTATGCGCGGCCGGGGTTGAATCCGCTGGCCTGCACTGGTTGCGATGTACCTTTTCTCTGTTTGTGCGGCGGTGGCTGGAAAGTCGTGCTGCAGTTGCGTAGGGTCTTGCACGGGAAATGAAACCCAGTATCCGCATGTTGAGCCAAGGAAGCGTGTAGTGAACCGGATAAAATGGATGTTCGCCAATGGAATGGCGATACTGTCAGTGTTGACGGCCAATGCCGCCATTGCACAGTCAATCGAAGACATCATCGTAACTGCGACTCGTCGGCAGGCCGATGTTCAGGACGTGCCGATATCCATTTCCGCGTACACCGGCAAGTTCCTCGCTGACTCCGGTATCGATACGCTGCAGGACCTCGCGGCCTATGCGCCAAACCTGACCTTCACTACAGGATCGCAGCCAACCAACGCGCGTATCGCGATCCGCGGTATCGGTTCAGTCAGCAACAATGCTATTGAACCTGCCGTTGGTGTGTTCGTCGATGGCGTCTATTTGCCGAGATCGGGCGCAGCTCTTGGCAACTTGGTGGATATGCAGGTCGTCGAGGTGTTGCGCGGCCCGCAGGGAACCTTGTTCGGTCGCAATACCGCCGCAGGGGTATTGAATCTGCGGAGCAACGATCCCGGTACTGAATTCGAAGGTCATGTGCTGGCAGAACTGGGCAACTACCGGGCCTCGTCTCTGGAGGCGGTTGTAAGCGGACCATTGTCTGATTCCGTGGCCGGACGATTTGCGACCCGGCGTACTGAACACGGCGGGATCGCGTACAACCAGTTCGATGATCGACGAGTCGGCGAGCGCGAAGACCTGGGTGCCCGCGGCAAACTTCTTTTCGATATTGGCGACTACCTCGAGATCAAGTGGACTGTTGATTACAACGAAATCAATTCGGGTGGCAATATTGTCGAACTCGACCCGGCAACCAGCAGTCCCCGTTTTGACGCTACGCAAACCGGCCTGTTTGGCTCATCAGCTCTGACCGACGATGGCCGCGATCACGTCATTAATCAGGATCATCGGGACCGACTTGAAGACGAGCAGTGGGGTAGCAGTATTGATCTGAACTACCAGATTGGCGATTTCACTGTCCGTTCGATCACCGCGTTGCGAGACTGGCGAGCGGAGACCTACGAGAGCGTGTTTCGATTGCCGGCCGACATACTGCCGCGATTGACCAACTATCACACCAGAACCGTTTCACAGGAGCTGCAACTTCTGTCGCCGAGCGGACAGTTCGCGGAATACATCGTCGGCGTCTTTCTTTACGACGAAGATTATTCGATCAATCAGTCCTTTGATGCCGGGGCGGATGCGTGCACACCGTTGGTTTTCGCCGTAGCAGGAGCCGCTGCGGCAGCGGCTTGTGCCAATGCCAGTCAAAGCCCTGCGGTTGCTTCCGAATTCTCCCAGTCGCTGCAGAGTATGGCTACGTTCGCGCAAACTACGTTGAATTTTTCAGAATTTTTTTCCCTGACTATTGGTGGCCGTTATACGTCTGACGACAAGGACGGTTTGTTCAACCAGGTATTGCCAAACCCGGTACTTGGCTCCTTGTTCCGCGCCCCGGAAAGCGAGCCTGATCTGAAGTCGAACGATGCGGCATGGACGTGGCTGGTAACCGCAATGGTCAAGCCCACCGATAGCGTCATGTTGTTCGCAACCGGGTCTACGGGTTTCAAGGGTGGTGGTTTCAATTCGGAAGGCGCATCGATTGCGCTGGATTCGGTCGCACGAACGTTCGACTCCGAAGAGTCGCGCAACATTGAATTAGGTTTCAAGAGTGTGGCACTCGATCGACGACTGATCGCGAATGTCACTCTTTACCATACGCAGGTGAAGCGCTTTCAGGACCGGTCATTCGATGGCACCAGTTTCATAACCAGAAATGCAGGTTCACGCACTCAATCAGGCGTTGAGTCGGACCTCGCGTTGCGCCCGATCGAGCAACTGACCCTGCTGTTGGGTCTTAGCTATCTCGATGCGAAGTTCGACAGTTTCGTATCAGCCTCACCTTTGCCGGGCAGCACCGTTGCGCAGGATTTGAGTGGCATGCGGCCGCATGCAACGCCCGAATGGCAAGGGTCGCTGGTTGCAGACTGGCATAGCCCTTTGGCATCGGGCGATCTCGAATGGTTCGTGCGCGGCGGTTTGCAGTACGTTGGCGAACAGAACATTGGCGGCAATACAAACCTCAATCCACAATCCATGGAAGACGGTTATCTGCTTGCGGATCTTCGGCTGGGCTTGGGTGATGAACGATGGCAAGTGTCGGCCTACGTCAGCAACCTGGGAGATGAGCGGTATTGCCAGGCCAAGTTCGATCAGCCACTCGGCGGTGCGTTTGGTGCCATTGATGCTGTCGCCAATACGACAGCCCAACGTTGCGTTCTCGGTAGCCCGCGTACCTTTGGCCTGAGATTTCGCTACGAATTCTAGGTGCAGGTGAGATTGCTACGGCGATTCGCCGCCGGAGCGTAAACACACGGCGGAATGCGCCGCTACGCGCCATATTGCAGGAGCCGTTGCATTGACTTCCGCTGTTGCGTAGCAGATCCGCCAGAGCCGGTCCGCACCCAGCGATTGCAGGGAAACCGTTACCGCATCGCGGCTCGAATTCAGTAACAAAGCCTGTAGTTCGAATGCGGGCGTTTCGTCGCTGAGTAACAACACGAGGGTTTGGCAATTGTGCCAGTCGGCTGCATCGAGTGGCTGACCATCTGCGGTCAGCCAGCTGATGTCTGCGAATCCATGGGCGCCGGGTTCGCCGTGCCGGTAGGTATCTCGTTTCAGTGCTACGGAAGATTTGCGCAATGCAATTAATGCGCGCACGTCTTCCAGCAGCGAATGCTCATTGTCGCTCCATGACAGCCAGCCGGTTTCGTTGTCCTGTGCATAGGCGTTGTTGTTGCCGTGTTGTGTATTGCCGAGTTCGTCGCCCGCCAGCAACATCGGCGTGCCCGGCGCCAACAACAGCGTTACCAGCATATTAAGGCGTTGTTTGCGGCGCAGTTCTTTCCGGGCGGGGTCGTCGGTCGGCCCTTCGGATCCGTAGTTGGCGCTGTAGTTATGGCGGTGTCCATCGCGGTTGTTCTCGCCGTTCGCTTTGTTGTGGCGGTGCTTGTAACTCACGGTATCCAGCAACGTGAAGCCATCATGGCTGCTCACAAAATTGATACTTGATGCGGGCCCACGACCACTGTGTTCGAAAATATCGGATGAGCCGTGCAGTCGGCGGCCGAACTCGCCGGACTGCTCCGCGTCACCGCGCCACCATTGGCGTGCCGCGTCACGGTAGCGGTCATTCCACTCCGCCCAGCCGACGGGAAACTGCCCAAGTTGGTAACCGCCCGGCCCAGGGTCCCACGGTTCCGCGAACAATTTGCAATGCTGTAAAGCGGGGTCTGCACTAATGCGGCCAAGTAAAGGATGTTCGGGATTGAAGCCGTCGGCGTGTCGGGCGAGTACCGTTGCGAGGTCGAAGCGAAAACCATCAACACCCATCTCATCCGTCCAGTAGCGCAGACTGTCGATGATCAGGTCCTGAACGACGCCAGAGTCAGCATCAATCGTATTGCCGCAACCCGTGTCGTTGATGTAATGCAGCGCGCTATCCGGAGCCAGACGGTAATAGGCCGCATTGTCGAGGCCGCGGAAAGAAAGGCTGGGCCCGAATTGATCGCCTTCTGCCGTATGGTTGTACACCACGTCCAGTATGACTTCCAAACCGGCATCGTGAATGGCATTGACCATTTCAATGAACTCGCCGCGAGGGTTGTTGCTTGCGTAGCGTGACGCAGGGGTGAAGAAGTTCAGTGTGTTGTAGCCCCAGTAGTTTCGTCGCCCTTGCTCGCTCAGGAATTGTTCATCGATGAAGTACTGTACCGGCAGCAACTCGATAGCACTGATACCCAGTGCGCGCAGGTACTGCAGAACCTCGGCATTGCACAGCCCGCGCATGCGGCCGCGGTCTGCCTCCGCAACTGCCGGATGCCGCATCGTATAGCCACGCAGGTTCAGCTCATACAATACGGTGTCACGCCATGCTGTTCGCGGGCCGCGCGATGCCGGTGCACCGGCGGCAGTGACAACGGAAAAGCCGACATGGTTGCTGCTGTCCAGCTGACTTGCTTGTCCTTCGGCCGGGTTGCTGCCGATGACGTAGTCGAATAACGAATCGTCCCAGCGGAACTCGCCGTCGATTTGCCGGCAATAAGGATCCAGCAGCAATTTGTTCGGATTGCAGCGCAAACCGTCGGCCGGGGCATAGGGCCCGTGCACCCGGTAGCCGTAGCGTTGGCCGGCTTTGCAACCCGGCAAGAAACCGTGCCATACGGAGTTATTGTTGTGTGGCAGTTCGTGTTGCCCGGTTTGCCGGCCGCTGGAGTCGAACAGGCATAATTCGATACGCTCTGCCACGGCCGAGTAGACGGCGAAATAAACACCGCCGTCCGCAACCATAGCCCCCAGGGGAGGTACTGCAGCGCCGCTCATCAGGGGGCCAGCGGGGTTACCGTATCCAGCCGCCAGATATCGTCGTTGTAGTTCTTGATCGTGCGGTCAGTGGAGAAAGTGCCTGACGCGGCGGTGTTGCGAATACTCATGGCGGTCCATAGATCGCGCTGGCTGTACGATTTGGCTACCCGTTCTTGTGCGTCGATAAAACTGCGGAAGTCCGCGGCTGTCATCCATGGATCATGTGGATCCCTGATGGCGTGCAAAATACTGTCAAACACGCCGGGTTCGAATCGATTGAAATGCCCGCTTTCCAGCAAGGAAATAACCCGTGCAAAGTCGGCATCCGAAGCAATGATCTCTTGCGGGTTGTAGGTGGCCCGTTGCGCTTCGATTTGCTCCACGGTGAGACCGAACAGAAAGAAGTTTTCATCGCCTACCGCTTCGCGGATCTCGACATTGGCGCCGTCGAGGGTGCCGATAGTGATGGCGCCATTCATCATGAATTTCATGTTTCCAGTGCCGGACGCCTCTTTGCCCGCCGTTGAAATCTGTTCGGAGAGATCAGCCGCGGTGCAAATGACTTCCATTGCCGAAACATTGTAGTCGGGCAGGAAAATCAGGCGAAGTTTGTCGTGTAGCCGACGATCGGAATTGATGACCTTTGCAACGTTATTAATCGCTTTGATTATGTTCTTGGCCATGACATAGCCTGGTGCCGCTTTGCCGCCAATAATAATCGCGCGCGGCAACTGGGCATCATGCTGGCCGCGCTGATTGCGGTCGTACAGGTATACGGCATGCAGCAGATTCAGTAGCTGCCTCTTGTACTCGTGAATGCGTTTGACCTGTACGTCGAACAGCATTGCCGGCGAAATTGTCAGGCCTGTGCGTGTCTCGATCAGTTTCGCAAGGCGTTGCTTGTTTTCAGCACGCACGTTGCGCCAGCGCTGTTGAAAATCCGGGTCCTCCGCGACCTCGGCCAGCCCCGCGAGTTGCGGCAGGTCTGTGGTCCATTCAGTACCGATTTGCGAACTGATCAGATCAGACAAGCCGGGATTGCAGGCGGCGAGCCAGCGCCGCGGTGTTACGCCATTCGTTTTGTTGTTGAATCGCTCGGGCCAAAGTTCGGCGAAATCCTGGAATAGTCCTTTCTGGAGCAGGTACGAATGCAACTGCGCGACACCATTGATTGAGAAACTGCCAACGATGGAAAGGTACGCCATCCGCACCATCTTGTGCGGTCCAGGCGAAATGAGTGACATGCGTTCGATACGAGCGTTGTCGCCGGGCCACTGGGCGCTTATTTCCTGAATAAAACGCGCATTAATTTCGTAGATGATTTCGAGTAGCCGGGGCAGCAAGGTTTCGAACATCGCAACCGGCCATTGCTCCAGAGCCTCCGGCAGCAAGGTGTGATTGGTGTAAGCCATCGTTTGCGAGGTGATTTCCCATGCTTCGTTCCAGCTGAGGTAGCAATGATCCATCAAGAGGCGCATCAATTCCGGTACCGCGAGTGCCGGATGGGTGTCATTGAGCTGGACACAAAGCTTTTCTGCGAAGCCGGAGTAGTCGTCGCCGTGACGCTGCCGCCAGTCGCGCATGATGTCTTGCAGACTCGCGGAAACCAAAAAGTATTGCTGGCGGAGACGCAATTCCTGACCGGACTCTGTCGCTGCGTTTGGGTACAGCACCATGGTGATGTTTTCTGCTTCATTCTTGGCGGCAACGGCATCGGCATAGTCGCCCGCATTGAACTCGTCAAGGTCAAACTCATCGGTTGCCGCAGCGGACCATAGCCTTAGCGTATTGACTACGTCATTGCGATAGCCCGGTATCGGCACGTCATAAGGTATGGCGAGTACATCGTGGGTATGCACCCAGCGGCGACGCTGTTTGCCTTCATGATCCGCATACGCTTCGCTGTGGCCACCGAAACGCACAGTTTGCGAGAGCTCGATTCTTTCGATTTCCCACGGGAACTCGACGCGCAGCCAGGGATCTGGCTCTTCGACCTGGTAGCCGTTTTCTATGCGTTGATGAAACATGCCGTACTGGTAGCGAATACCGTAGCCGATGACCGGCAGTTGTAACGTCGCACAACTGTCAAGAAAACACGCCGCCAGTCGTCCGAGTCCGCCGTTGCCGAGGCCGGCGTCGTGTTCGCGTTCTGCCACGTCTTCCAGGCGCAGACCCAGGCGATTCAGCGCTTCAACGGCCGGTCCTTTCAGGTCAAGACTGATCAGCGAGTTGGTGAGCAGGCGGCCCATCAGGAATTCCAGTGACATGTAGCAGGTGCGTCGCATGTCTGCGCGTTCAACTGCAATATTTGTTCGGTTCCAGCGCTCCATCAGGCGGTCGCGAACGGCATAGGTCAGCGCCTGATAGACGTACGGTTGTTGTTTGCTGATCGTGCGGCGACCAAGTGTACGGCCGAAGTAATGTGTCAAATCCCGTAACAGGGCATCTGCTGACATGTCGAGTGCCGGTGCGTGCAATAATTCGATGTGATCGGCGCTAAGGCCTGTTTCTGATTCCGGCGCATTCATTTGGGAAAGGTCCTTCATTGGGTCTTGCTGATGAAAAGTGTCGCGAGAGGCGGTAGTACCAGTCGTAGTGATTGGGGTTGGCCTTGCGCGGCGTGCTCGCTGGCCAGCATGGTGCGGTCATTGCTGACGCCACTGCCGCCGTAGGTCACCGCATCCGTGTTCAGTATCTCACGATAGTGGCCGGCTGCAGGCACGCCCAGATGGTAATCATGACGCACTACGGGCGTAAAATTGCTGACGCAGATCACAACGTTTCCCTGCTGATCGCGGCGCAACCACGCGATGATACTGTGATCGCGATCCATTCCGTTCAGCCATGCGAAACCTGATTGTTCGAAATCGACCTGGTGCAGGGCGGAGAATTTCCGGTAAATACGGTTGAGGTCGCGGACAAGGTTCTGCATGCCCCGATGCGGTGCATGGTTCAGAAGATGCCAGTCCAGGGACTGGTCGTGGTTCCATTCGGCGGATTGCGCGAACTCATTACCCATGAACAACAGCTTTTTGCCAGGGTGCCCAAACATGAACCCGTAATAGGCGCGCAGGTTGGCGAAGCGCTGGAATTCGTCGCCGGGCATCCGTCCGAGCAGCGAGCGTTTGCCGTGGACCACTTCGTCGTGCGACAGCGGCAACAGGAAGTTCTCGCTGAACGCATAGACAAGACCAAACGTCAGTTTGTCATGGTGATAGCGCCGATGAATCGGATCTTCCTGCACGTAGCGCAAGGTATCGTTCATCCAGCCCATGTTCCATTTGTAGGTAAACCCCAGACCGCCACTAAACACAGGCCGGGAGACACCGGGCCAGGAGGTGGATTCTTCGGCTAGCGAGATTGCGCCATGAGCATGAATGATCTCATTAAAGCGCTGCAGAAATTCGACAGCCTCCAGATTCTCGTTTCCGCCGTGTTTGTTTGGTAGCCAGTCACCGGCTTCGCGCGAGTAGTCGAGATACAACATTGATGCGACAGCATCGACGCGCAATCCGTCGACATGCATTTTGTCGATCCAGTAGAGTGCGCTGCCAATGAGGTAGTTAACCACTTCACGGCGGCCGAAATTGAAGATGAGCGTGCCCCAATCGGCGTGCTCACCCTTGCGTGGATCGGCATGTTCGTAGAGTGCGGTGCCGTCGAAGCGTGCCAGGCCGTGTTCGTCGCGCGGAAAGTGCGCGGGTACCCAGTCGACTATGACGCCTATTCCGGCCTGGTGACAACGATCAACGAAATGCCGGAAGTCGTCGGGTGTGCCGAATCGTTGTGTTGGCGCGTACAGGCCGATCGGTTGGTAACCCCATGAGCCGTCAAAGGGATGCTCGCTGATCGGCAACAGCTCAATGTGGGTAAAACCCATGTCGAGCACGTAATCGATCAGTTCATCAGCAAGCTCGTGCCACTGCAAATAGCGATTGCCTTCATCAGCCCGTCGTCGCCATGAGCCTGCGTGAACTTCGTAGATAGACAATGGTGCGTCCAGCCTCGGACCTGCGTGCCGGCCGCGTTGCCATGCGTCGTCTTGCCACGTGTAATTGCTGGTGTAAACCACGGCAGCATTGCCTGGCGGCGGTTCCGAAAAATTGGCCAGCGGATCGCTCTTCAACGGCAACAATTTGCCATCGCGGTCCAGCAGTTCGAACTTGTACAGGTCGCCGTGACCGACGCCCGGTATGAATATTTCCCAAAGGCCGTTGCCCGGGTGAAAACGCATCGGGTGACGCCGGCCGTCCCAGTCGTTAAAACTGCCGACGACGCTGACGCGCGACGCGTTCGGTGCCCATACCGCGAAACGCGTACCAGTCGTGCCGGCGACGGTGACCGCTCTGGCTCCCAGCGTACGGTTTATCTCCAGGTGCGTACCTTCACCCAGCAAGTGCAAGTCCAACTCACCAAGCGTCGATGGAAACGCATACGGGTCATCAATCGTGTAGTGCTTGCCCGGGGCGAGTTCTATGCGCAGCCGGTAACGGCGCAGACGCGGCGGGAAGCGGGCCTCGAACAGACCGGCGGGGTGGGTCCGTTGCATAGTGGCCAGTACGGCACCGTTGCGATCAAGCAATTCGATGGCAACGGCCTGCGGCTGAAACGTGCGCACCACGCGTCCGTCTGCCGCAGCGTGCACGCCAAGTACCGAGAAGGGGTCGCCATGCCGGCCGTCGACCAATGCGGCGTATTCGTTATTCAATGCCGGCCCCGTCTGCGTACGGTAGGTGCAGCACAAAGAGCCGCTGATCGTGACTCAGGCCACACAGGACAGAGACTACGGAATGCAGAACGGCTTGAGTCACGCGCGGCTCGTAAGGGGCAGAACAATCATGTGAACACCGGGACTGGCACCTAGCGCGTGAAATGCAGGTGTTGCCCGAGCATGTCGGGCGTCACGAGTGTGATGCCGCTTTTCGTCACCCGAAAACCCCGGGCGCGATCAGCCTCGGCATCGATGCCTATTTCGGTGCCTTCGGCGATGACCGCACCGCGGTCGATGATCGCCCGCCGGATTCGGCAGTGCCGGCCAATTTCGGCATCCGGCAGAATAACCGAGTCGTCGATCTGGCTGTAAGAACGCACGCGGACGTTTGAAAACAGCACTGAACGACTGACGCGCGCTCCAGAGACAACGCAGCCTGCGGAGACCATGGACTGGATGGCGATGCCGCGCCGGTCAGGGTCATCGAAGACAAACTTCGCCGGCGGCAACTGCTCCTGAGTCGAAAGAATGGGCCAGCGGTCGTCGTATAGATTGAGCTGCGGGGTCACCGATATCAGTTCCATATTGGCATCCCAGAACGCATCGAGCGTTCCAACATCCCGCCAGTAAGCTTGTTGTCCGGTTTCGGGATCCCTAAACGGGTAGGCCTGCACATGGTACTTGTTAATGATTGACGGAATGATGTCGCGGCCGAAGTCGTGGCTGGTACCCGGCGTGTCGGCGTCTTTGATGACCTGCTCGTAGAGGAAGTCAGTGTTGAAAACGTAGTTACCCATCGAGGCCAGGCAGAGTTCTGTCTGGCCGGGTATCGGAGTCGGGTTCTCCGGCTTTTCGTCGAACGCGATAACCCGACCATTGTCGTCGACCGTCATGACGCCGAGCGCACCGGCTGCTTCGGCAATCGGTACTTCGATACAGCAAACGGTCATGTCCGCCCCGGTCTCGGAATGCGCAGCAAGCAGTGGGCCATAGTCCATCTTGTACACGTGGTCGCCGGCCAGGATCAGTACCATGCCGGGTTTGTGCGTTCGAATGATATCCAGGTTCTGATAAACGGCGTCGGCCGTACCCCGGTACCACTCGCCACCGATACGCTGCGACGCGGGCAGGATTTCGACAAACTCACGCCCGCTTGGTCGCAAGGCAGTCCATCCGTGCACGAGGTGGCGAATCAACGAGTGCGCTTTGTACTGGGTCAGTACGCCGATGCGCCGAATGCCGGAATTGACGCAGTTGGATAAGGGGAAGTCGATAATACGCAGCTTGCCGCCGAAATACAGAGACGGCTTGGCACGCCAGGCCGTCAGCTCGAAGAGCCGGGAGCCTTGTCCACCGGCAAGTATCAATGCGAGTGTGTCGCGCGTCAGACGGCTGACATAGCGCGCGTCGTCCAGTTGCTCCGGTGCATCCATCCCTTGCATCCCCGTTCAGTTTCGGCCCAACCAGTGTAGCGCAAAAAATTGCCGGGACGTGGCGGGTAATTGCACCGTTCGAGGGCAAGTGGCAAACGATCGGAGTATGGCAATCCGCGAGGCGCTTCGCGTAGTATTGCAGCCATGCCAGCTGCACTCACCATCAGTGATCTGAACAAGTCGTATTCGGGCGGTTTCCAGGCACTTAAGAACGTTTCTCTGGAGATCGATCACGGCGAAATTTTCGCCTTGCTGGGCCCCAATGGTGCCGGCAAAACGACCTTGATCAGTATCGTCTGCGGGATCGTCAACGCGTCTTCCGGCTCGGTGCTGGTAAACGGTCATGACATCGTTCGGGACTTCCGGATCACCCGTTCGCTGATCGGGCTGGTTCCTCAGGAATTGTCCACGGATACGTTTGAAACGGTGCTGGCGACCGTCACTTTCAGTCGCGGATTGTTCGGTCTGGCACCGAACCCTGAGCACATCGAGAAGGTCTTGCGTTCATTGTCTTTGTGGGACAGGCGTGACAGCAAAATTCTGACGCTGTCCGGCGGCATGAAGAGGCGTGTATTGATCGCGAAAGCATTGGCCCATGAACCGCGCATCCTGTTTCTGGACGAACCGACCGCGGGAGTGGATGTCGAGTTGCGCCAGGACATGTGGGCGATCGTACGGTCACTGCAGGAATCCGGGGTGACAGTCATTCTGACGACGCATTACATTGAGGAGGCCGAACAGATGGCCGACCGGGTTGGTGTCATCAACAATGGCGAAGTTATTCTGGTACAGGAGAAGCAACGCCTGATGCAGGAACTCGGTAAACGCCAGCTGGTCCTGCAACTGCAGGATACATTAACGGCAATTCCTGAGTGTCTGGCCGAATTCCACCTGGAGCTTGCGGAGTCTGGCAGCGAGCTTATTTACACTTACGATACGCAGGGTGAACGTACCGGGATAACCGCATTGCTGGCGGAACTCAGTCGTGCCGGCATCAAATTCAATGACCTGAACACCTCGCAGAGTTCGCTCGAAGAAATCTTTGTCGACCTCGTGAAGAAAAGCACATGAATTTCCGTGCGGTAAAAGCCATTTACGCTTTTGAGATGGCGCGCACGCGACGTACGCTGTTTCAGAGCATCGTATCGCCGGTTATTTCGACATCGCTTTACTTCGTCATATTCGGTTCCGCGATTGGTTCGCGTATCGATGAAATTGATGGTGTAAGTTATGGCTCGTTTATTGTGCCGGGCCTGGTCATGCTGTCGTTGCTGACGGAGAGTGTTTCCAACGCGTCATTCGGTATTTTCTTTCCGCGTTTCAGCGGGACCATTTACGAGTTGTTGTCGGCACCGGTTACCTGGGTCGAAACGTTGCTTGGCTATGCCGGTGCTGCGGCGAGCAAGTCGCTGATTCTTGCGGCTATTATTCTTACTACGGCGAACCTGTTCGTTGATGTGCAGATTGCCCACCCATTTTGGATGCTTACCTTCCTGGTATTGACCGCTGTATCGTTCAGCCTCTTCGGCTTTATTCTGGGTATCTGGGCGGATGGCTTTGAGAAGCTGCAGATTGTGCCGATGCTGATCATCACGCCGCTGACGTTTCTGGGCGGCAGTTTTTACTCGATCAGCATGCTGCCTCCGTTTTGGCAGACCGTTACCTTGTTCAACCCGGTTGTCTACCTGATCAGCGGCTTCCGCTGGAGCTTTTATGAGAACGCCGACGTCAGTGTGGCACTTAGTTTCGGGATGACCTGCGTGTTTCTTGTGGTCTGCATCCTTATTGTTCGCTGGATGTTTACGAGCGGTTATCGACTGCGTTCCTGACGCAGTTTGTCCAATTCCAGCAGCGTGCGTAGCAGGGTATTCGCGCCGTTCGCAAGGGCGTCCGGGAGGGGCGGGCTGAGGTTTATACCTCGGCTAGTGTCAACGCCGGGCACGATGATCAATCCAAGCGGTGCGAGCGCAGGTATGCCGTGTGCAGCATGACGGCAGTCACCATGCAGACCTACGTGGGACAACTGCAGTTGGCTGGTTGCTATGCCAATAGCCTCTGAGATCTTCGGGTCAGTATCTCTCGCTGGCAATGCCAGAACCCGTGCCATGTTAAAGCGCGTGCCGGTTTCTTCGCCAATACGGTCAGCTAGCCCGTGAACGGCCGCAAACAGCGTGTCGACTTCGTCCATGCGCTGAGCGCACAGGTGGAGGCGAAACCGGGTATCGGCAGCAGCATTGTGGGTTACCCGGGGTAAGGTCGGGACCAGCTCGGGTTTGCGCGTTGCAGGTGCCGACTGTTCAAGATCAGCGACGGCCGCCGAGAATTGGCTGGCGGCTTCCAGCAGTTGTCGGTGCTGTTCAGCAGTTGTCGGGTCACTGTCGTCGCTCACCAGGCGGACGTTCCAGCGCTGAATGGCGGCAAGACGCTGGACAACACCGAGAGCGGCATTGCCCGGCGGCAGCACCTCGTCGTGCCCGACCTGAACTTCGAGGTACGCGGCGATGCTGCCTGCAGCCCGTTGATTGATCGCAAGCTCGTCCAGGTCGTCGTCCGGCATGCGGCTTGCACTATCTGCCCAGACGATGATTTCGAGCGGGTGATCGAGCACCGTGCCGTTGTCATGCAGGGTTCGGGCAACTTCGACGGCGGCCATGGCGCCTGCGAGGCCAGCACAAAGGGCATGAGGCGATGGCCGGTCGATGCGTGATCCCATGACCAGTGCTGGCCAGGCATGTCTGCCGTTCACCCTGCCGATCAGGTTTCCCGCCGCATCGCTGTGGGTCATCATCCCGGCGTCTTGCAGGTGTCTCGTCAGCTGGCGCAACACAGCGCGGTGAGCAGTACTGTTGATAGCACTGCTGGAACAATCGTAAGGTGCTTGCAGGGTCGACTCCAGTCGCGCAAGGCTGCTGGACAGGCGGTGTTTATCTACCAGCATGCCGCCAGATGCGCAAACGGCGCTGGCTGACAGTGTCAGCAAGATGGCGCCGACACATTCGCTCAGGTTACGTGTACGACGTGCAGTTCGCATGGGCATCATGGTCTCACAAGCCTATGTAGTGGACGGGCACGCGCTCAGCAGGAGTCCGCCGGTCTTGTACAATCGCGTGTCCGGTTGCGGCACGAGGATATTACATGAGCGGCAAAGCCATACAGGATCACTACGCCGAAAGCAGCAGCCATTGTTATGGGTGCGGGTACAGCAACCAGTCCGGCCATCAGCTGAAAAGTTACTGGAACGGGGGCGCATCGACGGCACGTTTCACCCCTGATGCCAAATATGTCGCTGTGCCGGGCTTTGTCTACGGCGGCCTGATCGCCTCGTTGATCGACTGTCATGGCACGGCGACTGCCGCTGCTGCCTTGTGCCAGTCGCAGAATCGCGAACTCGGCGACGGGCCTGTACCGCGGTTCGTTACCGCTTCGCTGAAAGTGGATTACCTCAAGCCAACGCCACTCGGTCCCGAACTGGAACTTGCCGCGATGGCTATTGACGTCAAGGATCGAAAGGTGGTGGTCGACATCAAGTTGAGTGCCAACGGGGTGCAATGTGCGAGCGGGAAGGTCGTTGCGGTCCTGATGCCAGCGGGCATGCTGGACCACAACGACTAACCCGTTGCTCAGCTTATGGCGTCAATGATTCCGTTCAGGGTGCGGCTCGGGCGCATGGCGGCGCTTACCCGGGTGCGGTCCGGGTGGTAGTAGCCCCAGATATCAACGGGCTTGCCTTGCGCCGCGTTGAGTTCATCCACAATTTGCGATTCCTTCGCCGTTAGCTGACTCGCAATCGGCGCGAAGCGCGCTTTGAGGGCCTGGTCTTCGTCTTGCTCCGCCAGGGCCTGAGCCCAATAGAGTGCAAGGTAGAAATGACTGCCGCGGCTGTCTATTTCGCCAACTTTCCGCGATGGAGACTTGTTGTTCAGCAGGAATTGGCTGTTGGCCGCATGCAATGCGTTGGCGAGCACGGTGGCCGCTTTGTTCGCTGTCTTTTCGGCGATGTCTTCAAGTGACACGGCCAATGCCAGAAACTCGCCGAGTGAATCCCAGCGCAAATGCCCTTCTTCCAGGAACTGCTGCACGTGTTTCGGTGCCGAACCGCCGGCACCGGTTTCGAACAGGCCGCCGCCGGCGAGCAGGGGTACGATGGACAACATCTTCGCGCTGGTGCCAAGTTCCAGGATCGGGAACAAGTCCGTCAAATAGTCGCGCAGGACGTTGCCGGTCACTGAGATAGTGTCTTCGCCGGCTTTGACCCGTTGCAGCGTGTAATGCATTGCCTCCATCGGCGACTTGATCAGGATGTCGAGCCCGGCGGTGTCATGGTCTTGCAGGTATTCGTTAACTTTCGCAATCAATGCGCGATCGTGTGCCCGCTGGTCATCGAGCCAGAATACAGCAGGGTTTCCAGTCGCCTTGGCACGGCTGACGGCGAGTCGCACCCAGTCACGGATCGGCAGATCACGGGTTTGGCACATGCGCCAGATATCGCCCTGTTCAACTGCGTGTTCCAGCAAAGTCGCGCCATTGTCATCGACAACCCGGACTGTGCCATTGGCCGGTATCTCGAAGGTCTTGTCATGCGAACCGTACTCTTCGGCCTTTTGTGCCATCAGGCCGACGTTGGCGACATTGCCCATTGTGGTGGGGTCGAACGCACCGTGCTCGCGACAGAAATCAATCACGGCCTGATAAATACCCGCGTAGCTGCGGTCGGGGATCATGGCAAGAGTGTCGCCAAGTTTTCCGTCCGGGCCCCACATTTTGCCGGACGAGCGGATGGCGGCGGGCATGGAGGCATCAATGATCACGTCGCTGGGGACGTGCAGGTTGGTGATTCCTTTATCGGAATCAACCATCGCGAGGGCAGGCCGCTTCGCGTACAGCGCGTCAATGTCGGCTTCGATCGCGGAACGCTGTTCAGCGGGCAGTTCCGCAATGCTGCTGTACAGATCGCCAACACCGTTGTTCGGGTCAACGCCAATCTTCGTGAACAGGTCTGCGTACTTCTCGAATACCGGTGCGTAGAAAACCGTTACTGCATGGCCAAACATGATCGGGTCGGATACTTTCATCATGGTTGCTTTCAAGTGCAGCGAGAGCAGTACGTTCTCGTCGGCGGCCCGTTGCACCTGCTCGGCGAAGAACGCGCGCAGTGCTGAACAACTCATGACCGAGGCGTCGATAACCTCGCCCTCTTGCACGGCCGTTGATTCTTTCAGCACGGTGACGTTGTTGTCGGTGGCGACGAGCTCGATGCGGACGGTACCGGCTTTGGCAATAACTGCGGAGGCTTCGCTGCTGTAATAGTCGCCGTCCTGCATGTGCGCAATACGCGATTTCGAATCCTTGCTCCAGGCGCCCATGGAGTGCGGGTGTCGCTTCGCAAACTCCTTGACGGCGGTTGCAACCCGGCGATCCGAATTGCCTTCGCGCAGCACGGGGTTTACTGCACTACCGAGCACTTTGCCGTAGCGCGCTTTGATCGCCCGTTCCTGATCATTCCTGGGTTCTTCAGGGTAATCCGGGACGTCAAAGCCCTGTGCTTGCAGCTCGCGTATGGCTGCCGACAGCTGGGGAATGGATGCGCTGATATTCGGCAGCTTGATGATATTGGCCTCTGGCGTCTTCGCGAGTTCACCGAGCTCGGCCAGAGCGTCTGCCTGAGTCTGCTCGTGCGCCAGTCGTTCCGGAAAGTTCGCCAGGATGCGACCTGCCAGGGAAATGTCGCGGGTTTCCAGGTTGACGCCTGCGGTGCTGGCGAAAGCCGCAACGATAGGCAGCAATGAGTACGTGGCAAGTGCGGGTGCTTCGTCGGTTTCGGTGTAGATAATCTTGGCAATGGTCATGCGTGCTCCTGGCGTTCCGCACCGTATCGATGCGGCAATAGCTGATATTTCGTTGTTGAGCCCAGCCCGGAGCCTGCGTTGCCAGCCGGTATTGCGGGGCGAGTTAGCAGCGCCAGGGCACCCGGCGAACCCGGGAGTTTACGTAGGATTGGGGCAAGGGGCAAAAACTGGCAAGCCCGGCGCAGCGCGCAGGAGGTCGGTCGTGATCCGCGATCAATGGATCGACAGTCGTCAACAACGATCAACAGGCAATGTTTTATCTTCGTGGGCTGGCCATCGCGTTTCATCACCCGGACTCCGGCTCGACATTTCGAAGCAAGACCGGGCAGAATTCGCGAGTCCGGCCATCTTTGTGAGCGCGGTTGTTCGCGATACAGGTATGCGGCATCCGTATTCGGTGCGAGCAGGCAACTGTGCGAAGTTCTGCGCAAGTTGGGGGCCATTTCGGAAAAGAGTTTCAGCAGTTACCGTTCGTCCGGCGTGGCAGCGTCCGGCGACGGCATACTGACAGCAAGTGCAGCCGTACGCAGGCCGAATGGCATTCGCACAGCGTGCAAACACATTACGAACAACAGATTCGCCCTGTGGAGGGCCAGTTGCCATGCAAGATAACCAACATCCGCGTTCGCTGGTCCTGAGTATGTCGTGTCCGGACCGTGGTGGCATCGTGGCGGCCATCACGGGTTTCATCGCCGACAGTGGCGGATCCATTACCGAGACCGCGCATTTCGTCGACCGCTGGACAGAGCGCTCTTTCATGCGGGCATCCTTTTCCGGATCCGCGCTCGCCAGCCGAGAGACGTTAGCCGATCGTTTCGCGGTGATAGCAGAGCAGTTCGACATGGACTGGCATCTGTACGACGCCGAACAACGTTGCCGCGTGTTGCTGGCCGTGTCGAAGCAGGGGCACGTACTGAACAATCTGCTGCATCGCTGGAGTATTGGCTCGCTGCCTATCGATATCGTCGGTGTGGTGTCGAACCATCCGGACATGCGTTCTCTCACGGAATGGTACAAGCTGCCCTACCACTATCTGCCCGTTACGCCGGGTGACAAGGCGGCGCAGGAGCGCCAGATACTGGAGCTGTTCGCGAGCACCGGAGCTGACCTGTTGGCCCTCGCGCGGTACATGCAGATTCTTTCTGCTGACGCCTGTGAGACCTTGGCGGGGCGGGCGATTAACATTCACCACTCGTTCTTGCCGGGATTCAAAGGTGCAAAACCTTACCATCAGGCTCACGAACGCGGTGTAAAGATCATTGGCGCGACGGCACACTTCGTGACGACGGATCTGGACGAAGGCCCGATAATCGAACAGGGCGTTGAGCGGGTTGACCACACCATGGGGCCTGACGAGCTGGCCAAAATAGGTCATGATCTGGAAAGCGTCGTGTTCACCCGAGCGGTTCGCTGGTTCGCGGAACACCGCATCTTTCCGAGTGGAAGCCGCACGGTAGTGTTGCGGTCCTGATTGTTCGTGTTTCTGTCAGCAGCCAGTTCAGAATTGAGTTACCTCTATGATCGAATCTACAGTCGTTGATATGCGCGCCCCCTATCTCATCATGATAGGCGATGTTCACGATCCTCTGTATGCCAAGACCGGCTTCGGCATCGTGCAGTGGCGCCGGGATCAGGTTGCGGGACAATTGCGCTTTGCCGGTTGCCCCGTCGATATGGGGGTGCCCGATCTTACAGTGCAGGAGGCCAAGGCCGCGGGCGCTGCCAGTCTGGTCATTGGTGTTGCACCGGTCGGCGGCGAAATCCCGGAAAGCTGGTGGGCGGTCATCGAGGAAGCCGCTGCGGCGGGTCTCGATATCGTATGCGGCCTGCATATTCGTTTGCAGGACTATCCCGCGATTGTCGAGGCCGCCAATGTCTCCGGCGCCCGACTCATAGATGTCCGGGTTCCACCGCGGAAGTTGCCGGTAGGGACGGGCAGGAAGCGCAGTGGCAAGCGTGTGCTGATGGTCGGCACGGATTGCGCCGTCGGCAAAAAGTACTCAGCGCTGGCGCTGGATCAGGCGTTGCGAGGGGCCGGCATCAAATCCACCTTTCGGGCCACTGGCCAAACAGGAATCATGATTGCGGGTAGCGGCATACCTATTGATGCCGTGGTTTCGGACTTCGTGTCCGGCGCGGCAGAGTTGTTGTCGCCCGATAACGAAGCTGACCATTGGGACGTAATTGAAGGCCAGGGTTCGTTATTTCACCCAGGCTATGCTGCGGTCAGTCTTGGTTTGCTGCACGGTTCGCAACCCGATGCCATTGTGTTGTGTCACGAAGCAGGCCGAACTGAAATTGATGAGTGGGATGGCTTCACGTTGCCCGGCATTGCCGAGTGCATTGCGTTGAATCTTTTGAACGGCAAACTGACCAACCCGTCAATACGGTGTGTCGGTGTCAGCGTCAACACGTCGTCTCTGCCGGCTGCCGAGCGCGAGGGATGGCTGGCCGCATTGAGCGCAGAAACCGGTTTGCCCTGTGTCGACCCACTGGTTGAAGGCATGCAGGCCATTGTCAACAACATGCTGAGTTCCTGAGACAACTTATGGATATCAAGCTCAAAGTCGAAGACTGGGAACTCCGCCAGCCTTTTCGGATTACCGGCGAAGAATGGCGTCACTCGACCTGCATCACCGTTGAGTTACAGGATGGTGATTATATTGGCCGAGGTGAAGCGCAAGGCGTTTCGTACCTGGGAGAAACAGCCGACACGATTGTCGCGCAGATCAATTCCGTTGCCGATGACGTGCGTGCCGGCGTGAGCCGTGAGGAGTTGCAAACGCGCCTGCCCAGCGGGGGTGCGCGAAACGCTATAGATTGTGCCTTGTGGGACCTCGAGGCGAAGAGCAGCGGACAAACTATCTGGACCTTGACCGGTATTGAGCCGCAACCGGTAACGACTGTTTTCACCATTGGTATTGAGGAGACCGCCGAGGCAATGGCGGCCAAAGCGGCCGGTGCTGCAGAATACCCGGTATTGAAGGTCAAGCTCGACAACAAACAGCCTTATGAACGACTTGCGGCAATACGCGCCGCAAGACCCGATGCGCGCATCGTTGTGGATGCGAATCAGGGCTGGACGTTTGAGTTGCTGTGCGAATTATTGCCGCGTTGTGTGGAGCTTGAGATCGACATGGTCGAACAACCGCTGCCAAGAGGGCAGGACGAACAGCTGGATGGCTTCAATTCGCCGGTGACACTCGCTGCCGACGAGTCTTGCCAGGATTGCAGCGAACTGGAAACGGCTGCCAGACGTTACGACATGATCAACATCAAGCTGGACAAGACCGGCGGCTTGACGGAAGCGCTGCGGCTGGCCAGGGCGGCACGCGAGGCAGGCTGCAAGTTGATGGTCGGCAACATGCTCGGCACATCGCTCAGCATGGCTCCATCCTTCGTGATTGCCCAGTTGTGTGATTTTGTCGATATTGACGGCCCCCTGTTGATGAAAGAAGACCGTATACACGGCTTGCGTTACAAGGCCGGCGAAGTGGCTGTGTTCGACAGGGATTTATGGGGTTAGTCGCCATTTTGCTGGCCGTGCATGCCTGTGCGGTCACGCAACGCGATTCGGAAATTGTCTTGGAAGTCAGTTGTTTCGCGTGTTGTTTGCCTGGGCCGTCGCCAATTGGCGTCAGGTAAAAATTATTAAAATCAATTACTTATGACCACGCCGTGGTCGACCGTAGGCGAATTGCGACGGTTAACGCCATTGCCCGCCAAGTACCCGGTACGCGCGTTGTCGCTGTTGTGAAACGTCGCTGTCTGTGGCGCCCGGGTGCCGGGCGTTTCACGGTTCGCAATCGAGAGAGCGACTGATACTTCATCGTCTGGCATGACGATTGCATTTTCCTTGGTGCGCGACAAGCAATGTCGCGATTGTCTAATGCTGGAAGGAGAGAGCGATGAAGAAAATACTTGTGACGATTGGCGCACTGACTCTGGCAACGGGTATGGCCTTTGCCGGCGATTCAAAGGAAGCGAAGTCATTCAGCGAGATCGACACCAACAAGGATGGCGTCATCACCCAAACCGAAGCTTCAGTTGATCGCGAGCTGGTTGCGCACTTTAGCAATGCGGATGCGGATCAGAACGGCTTCCTGACACCAAGCGAGTTCGATACGCTCAAGGATGAAATGGAAGAAGCGGAATAACTGATCTTCTGCTAACGAAAAAGGCCCCGGTATCGGGGCCTTTTTCTATCTTGCGCAAGCCACTACGGGATCGCAACGGCAGTTTGCGGTCAACGCCAGGTGCCGGCGTCGTTGTCGAGCTGTAAATTCAAACCGCTTCGATAATGGTTGCGATGCCTTGGCCGACACCGATGCACATCGTGCACAGCGCGTAGCGTCCACCGCTGGCTTTCAGTTGATAGGCAGCTGTCGTGATCAGGCGTGCACCGGACATGCCGAGCGGGTGGCCCAGTGCGATTGCGCCACCGTTAGGGTTGACGTGCGCAGCGTCATCATCCAGTCCGAGCATCCGCAGGACAGCCAACGATTGCGAAGCGAATGCTTCATTGAGTTCGATCGTGTCCATTTGTTCGATCGTCAGCCCGGCTTGCGCGAGCGCTTTCTGACTGGCTGGTCCAGGGCCGATACCCATGATTCGCGGTTCAACACCCGCCACAGCCGACGTTACGACGCGCGCAAGCGGTGTCAGTCCAAAGTTTTTCACCGAGTCGGCGGAGGCCAGCAACAATGCACACGCGCCGTCGTTCACACCCGAGGCGTTCCCTGCGGAAACCGTACCGTTTTCGCGGAATGGGGTTCCCAAGCTGGCGAGCTTGTCGAGTGACGTTTCCCGGGGGTGTTCGTCCTGGGTTACCAACAGCGGGTCTGCTTTCCGCTGCGGAACTTCAACAGGAATAATCTCGGTATCAAAAAAGCCTCGGGCACGAGCAGCCGCCGTCTTCTGCTGACTGCGCAGGGCGAACGCGTCCTGATCTGCACGGCTCACTTTGAATTGTTCGGCGACGTTCTCGCCAGTCTCCGGCATCGAATCGACTCCGTACTGCTTTTTCAGCAGGGGATTGACGAAGCGCCAGCCGATTGTTGTGTCATATATTTCCGCGTTGCGGCTGAATGGGCTGCTGGCTTTCGGTTGTACGAATGGTGCTCGTGACATCGATTCCACGCCGCCGGCGATCAGCAGGCCGGCTTCACCGCATTTGATCGTGCGCGCCGCCATGGCGACGGCGTCCATACCGGATCCGCACAGGCGATTAAGCGTTACGCCGGGTACGTTGTGTGGTAACCCGGCCAGCAACGTGGACATGCGGGCGACGTTGCGGTTGTCTTCTCCAGCCTGATTGGCGCAGCCATACAGGACGTCGTCGATCAAGGCGGGGTCAATGTTTTGGTTGCGGGCGACAAGGGCGCGAATGGGAATTGCACCGAGGTCGTCGGCGCGCACACTCGACAGGGCTCCCCCGTAACGGCCAATGGGAGTACGTACGGCATCGCAGATGAATGCGTCTGACATGGGTGATTCCTTGAGTTTGATAGTGAAGAACGGTCTGCTCAGGCCTGATCGTAATCCAGTTCTACGGAATCGGTCAGCGGCATGGATTGGCAGGTGAGTATAAACCCTTGCTCAACTTCCCACGGTTCCAGGGAGTAGTTGATTGCCATTTCGACTTCGCCCTTGCTGAGCTTCACCCGACAGGTGGAGCATACGCCGCCCTTGCACGAATAGGGGAGGTCGAGCCCTGCGTCGGCAGCGGCGTCGAGGATGGACGGTTCATCGCCTTTCATGTGGAACTTCTGTCGGTGACCGTCGAGCACTACCTGAACTTCTATACCATCGGCTGGTACTTCTTGCCGCCTTGGTGAGGCTGGTAGCGGCTCGCGAAGAATTGCTCTGAACCGTTCGGCATGCACCTTTTCTTGCGGGTAGTTCAGCGAGTGCAGAGCGTCGCTTACTGCGTCGATCATTGCGTTCGGGCCGCATATGAAGATGTCATCGGGTCGGCTTTGTTCGAGGAACGCGGCATGCAATGCCTGCACTTTTTCACCGTCCAGTCGACCCTGGTACAACTCCACCTCACTGGGTTCCTGACTCATTATGAAGTGCAGGGATACCCGAGCTGGGTATTGATTTTTGAGCGCCCACAAATCTTCCATGAACATCGTCGTCGCGCGACTGCGATTGCCGTAGAAAATAACAAAGCGGCTTTGCGCCTCGGTTTCAAGCACAGTCTTTGCTATCGAAAGAACGGGCGTAATACCGCTGCCGGCTACAAAAGCAGCATAGACCTTGGATTGGTCTGGCTTGAGTTCGGTGTAGAAGTGGCCGGACGGCGGCATGATTTCCAGCGTGCCCTCAGGCTGCACTTCATCCGCCAGGTAATTGGAGAATATGCCATCTGGTTGCACTCGCACCCCGATCCGCAACGTGTCTTCACCAACGCTGCTGCAAATCGAGTACGTGCGGCGCACGTCGTTCTTGCCAATGACGGCGCGAACGGGCAGGTGTTGACCTTGCTGATAGCGAAAGTCCGCACGCACTTCGTCGGGGACCGACAGTTCAATACAAATGGCATCATTGGCCGTTGCAGTCTTGCTTACAACGGTCGCGGGATAGTACTTACGCATGTTTTATTCTCAGATACATTTGAAGTACTCGAACGGCTCCAGGCAGTCGCCGCACTTGTACGCTGCTTTGCAGGGGGTGGATCCAAATTCGCTGACTTTGACAGAATTTGTGCTGTGGCACCGCGGACAGGCGATTCGTAAGTCATCACCGCGCAATGATTTCTTGGCGGTACTGCCGGCTGGTGGGGCAATGCCGTATTCGGCAAGCTTTCTTCGACCTTCAGCGCTGATCCAGTCTGTGGTCCAGGGCGGTGACAATGCACGGTGTACGTGAACGTCGGTAATGCCATTGGCCCGCAAGTGTTCGTAAACGCTGGCTTCGATAACTTCGGTAGCAGGGCAAGCGGAGTAGGTCGGTGTCAGGGTTACGGTGACTTTTTCGCCATCGATAACAACGTCACGAACGATGCCGAGATCGGCAATACTCAGGATTGGAATCTCGGGATCGGGTACTTCGCTAAGTAGCTTATAGACGTCCGCAATTACCACGCTGCACCTGGGTAGGCCCGCTGCATATATTGCATTTCAGCCAGCAGATAGCCCAGGTGCTCCGTGTGTCTGCCATGCTTGCCACCGGTATCCATCCAGGCATCCTGAGGCCTTGTCAAGGTTGCCTCCTGCAGCGCTTGTTGAACGAAATCATTCCACGGCGCCTGCAGCGCTGCCGGATTCGGGCCGACATTCTCGGCAGCGGCCCATTCGTCGATTTCGTCTGCGATGAACATTTCCCCGGTGAACCGCCACAGGTCATCGATCGCTTTCTGCATTCGGTCATGGCTCTCGTCCGTGCCGTCACCAAGACGTATCAGCCACTGCCGCGTATGACGCAACTGATAAGCAACTTCCTTGACGGCGCGCGCGGCGATCTCGGCAATGCGTTTGTCCGAAGAACGGGTCAATTCGTCCAGCTGAATCTGGTAGGCGCTTAGAAACAGGAACTGGCGGGCGATCGTGCAGGCAAAATCACCATTGGGCTGTTCGACTAGGAGAAGGTTGCGAAAATCGATTTGGTCGCGCAAAAACGCCAATTGATCTTCGTCACGCCCCTGACCTTCGATTTCGGCAGCGTAGGTATAAAACATCCGCGCCTGACCGACGCAGTCCAGCGCGAAATTCGCCAACGCCATCTCTTCTTCGAGTTCAGGCGCGCGGGTTACCAACTCGCCCAGACGTTGACCGGAAACCAGGGCGTTGTCGCCCAGTCTCAGCAGGTATTCGAAATGCGGCTTCGTGCTCACAGGTTTTCAATTCCGTCCGGGACTTCGTAAAAAGTCGGGTGGCGGTAAATTTTGTCTTCCGCCGGTTCGAAAAGTGCCGAAGAGTCCGCCGGATCAGAAGCCGTTATGTCTGTCGAAGCAACGACCCAGATGCTTACCCCTTCGCTGCGTCGCGTGTACAGGTCGCGGGCGTGATCAAGCGCCATTGCTTTGTCAGCCGCATGCAAACTGCCGACGTGCCGGTGGCTAAGCCCGGCCTTGGCGCGGATAAAGACTTCGTACAGCGGCCATTCCTGTTGACTCATTTCTCTTTCCTGTAATTCAGGCAGCTTTGCGAGCTGCTTGTTTGGCGGCATAGGCGCGTGCTGCTTCGCGAACCCAGGCGCCATTCGCGTGCGCCTCTTTGCGTCGATTCAGTCGTTCGCGATTGCACGGGCCGTTGCCGGCTAATACATCGAAAAACTCCTGCCAGTTTATTTCGCCGAAGCGATAATGTCCTGCCTCCTCGTCCCACTGCAGATCGTCGTCCGGGATACGCAGGCCGAGGTGTTCCGCCTGCGGTACAGAGGCATCAACGAACTTCTGGCGCAGCTCGTCATTACTGAATCGTTTGATTTTCCAGGCCATCGACTGTGCACTGTGTTCGGAGTCCGCGTCGCTGGGACCAAACATCATAAGTGCAGGCCACCACCAGCGGTTCAGTGCGTCCTGCGCCATGCGCTTTTGCTCGGCATTGCCACGGCTGAGACTCAACATGATTTCGAAGCCCTGGCGCTGATGGAAACTCTCTTCTTTACAGACTTTGACCATCGCGCGTGCGTAGGGGCCGTACGAACAGCGGCACAGCGGGATCTGGTTCATTATCGCAGCACCGTCCACCAACCAGCCTACGGCGCCGATATCGGCCCAGGTCAGGGTGGGGTAGTTAAAAATGCTGGAGTATTTGGCTTTGCCACTGAGCAGTTGCTCGGTAAGTTCGTCGCGCGATACGCCAAGCGTTTCCGCGGCGCTGTACAAGTAGAGTCCGTGACCTGCTTCGTCCTGCACTTTCGCGAGCAGAATGGCTTTTCGGCGCAGGCTCGGCGCGCGCGTAATCCAGTTACCCTCCGGCAACATGCCAACAATCTCGGAGTGCGCATGTTGCGATATTTGTCGGATCAGCGTTTTTCGGTAGGCTTCCGGCATCCAGTCTTTGGGTTCGACCTTCTCTTCGGCGTCGACACGCTGTTGGAAAGCAACCATGCGTGCCGCTCCGTCCACTGGCTGAGCGACGGGGTCGCTTTGTTGGTCGAGGCCTTGCGTGTACATGCTGTTCTCCTGAATGCTGGCCGGCAATTATGAAACAAAAAAATCAGAATCTCAAACAAAACTGTATCAGATAATGCGTGCCTGGAAAGACCGTTCAGTCCCGTTCTGGCAGCAAGGGTTCGTTCCTTGCGTGCGAGTGGCCACGAAAGAGGCCGATTTTCCTGCCGCCTTCAGTAACTACCTCCACATCGTAAACCCCCCGCCGGCGGCCGCGCACCTGTTCTTTGGCGATGGCCAGCAGGTGTTCACCCTCGTAGGCTGGCGACAAAAACTCGATGCTCGCACCGGAAGCAACGGTAATGTTGTTGTACGTATTGCAGGCGAAGGCGAAAGCTGAGTCAGCCAGCGAAAAGATGAAACCGCCGTGACAGCTGCCGTGGCCGTTCAGCATGTCCTCTCGAACGGTCATGCGCGCTTCGGCGTAACCGGGCTGTACCGCGGCTATTTCGATACCCAAACCTTGAGTGGCCGGGTCACAGGCAAACATGTGAGTGGCACATTCACCAGCGAGCGCTATTGCGGCGTCATCAGACATGCTGTCAGCTCCGTGAGTGTACATTATCAGCTTTCAGGCCGCCGAAACGTTGGTAAAAGTGTGCATCAGCAGCGGGCAACGGTCCATCGGCGGTTTCCATTTCCGAAACGAGATAGGGTTCAGCGGGGGCAGCCACCGTACTGTACAGATTTCGGCACAGTTGGTACGCGGCTGCGCCATCCCAGCGGCGGGGCAACAGCGCGTCGGGTAACAAAGGGTCGCGCAGGTGTATTTTGCGGTATTCGTGAATTAACAAGGTCCGGACCTGGAAGCACAGTTCGGGATCCAGTGGTTCTTTCTGATTACAAACACTCGCATAGACAGGTTGAAAATCCTTAAGAAACTTGCGGTAGCGGCTGGCAATTGCGTCCAGCGACCAGGCCGCATGTACTTGTTTTTTCAGTTGTGACTGTTGCCGTTCATTGGTCACACGGGATTCCATCAACATAACGCGATCACTGCAGCCCGCGGCAGCAAGGCATTCCTTTACTGCGCCCAGATCGGGAGCGGGGTGCGCAAACACACAGGTCGAGAAAGGCGCAAAGCCAAGCCAGCCCAGCTCTTTCCGCAGCGTATCGCGTTCCGTGGTAGTCAGTGCCCCGGTCATTACCAGGTACCACGTACCAGGCCAGGCCTGGTGTGGTTCGGCATAGATGCGCTTGCTGGCTTGATCAAACCGGTGACGACCGCTGGCGGTAAGGCGGTAGTAGCTGCGCCGGCCGAGTTGTTCAGAGTCCAGCCAGCCATCTTTAACCAGTCGAAACACCGAGGTGCGCACTAATCGTTGGTTAACGCCAAAGCGTTGTAATGCCTGGATCAGGTTGCCGAGCCAGACAGACCCGCCGTGCACAGCAATGGAGTCGCCGAAAACACTGATCACGAGTGAGCTCGCGCGTATAGGCTTCTGCTGCTCGAATCGACGGACCAGTCGCTTGCAGGCGAGAGTAAAGTCGGTGCGGTGAGAGCGCCTGTTGGTCATTTGGCTGTGCGTCTTTCTCATTATTATTGTGTTGTTGTACACGCGCAGTTCGATATGATACTAATTATATAACATTTTCCAAAAATTTGTTTCATAACAGGAGTGGTGCATGAAGCTCGGGTGTTACGCAGAGAACCAGTGGGTAACGGGTAGCGACGATGGCGTTTTGTTGCGTAGCGCTGTCGACGGAGAGCCGATTGCTTCGGCCAGCAGTGCCGGACTCGACTTTGGTGCAATGCTCCAGTATGCGCGTCAGAAAGGTGGTCCAGCGCTCAGAGCGATGACCTTTCATCAGCGTGCTTTGATGTTGAAGGCACTGGCGTTACACCTCAACGAGTGCAAGAAAGAGCTTTATGCTCTATCGACTCAAACCGGTGCGACGAAGTCTGATTCGTGGATCGATATCGACGGTGGGATCGCGACCATGTTCGTTTATTCGAGCAAGGGACGCCGGGAATTGCCGAACGACCATGTGCTGGTTGATGGCCCTGCAGAAGTTATTTCCAGGCAGGGTACGTTTACCGGGCAGCATATTTTTGTACCTCGTCGCGGCGTTGCGGTACAGATCAACGCATTCAACTTCCCTTGCTGGGGCATGCTCGAAAAGCTGGCGCCAACGTTGTTGGCCGGTATGCCGGTTATCATCAAACCGGCGACCAGCACCGCGTATTTGACGGAACTGGTCGTACGCAAAATGATCGAGGCCAACGTGCTGCCACCGGGCGCTGTGCAGCTCGTTTGCGGCAGTGTTGGTGACTTGCTGGATCGGCTCGATTGCCAGGATGTGATTGCCTTCACGGGCTCGAAAGGCACGGCAGACTATCTGCGCAAGCATCCGAATGTAATGGAGCAAAGTGTTCGCTTTACGGCTGAAACGGATTCACTTAACTGCTCTGTGCTGGGGCCTGACGCAGGCGCAGGTACGCCGGAATTTGATCTCTATATAGATGAGGTCGTCAAAGAGATGACGACCAAAGCCGGCCAGAAATGCACGGCAATCCGCCGCATTATCGTGCCGGAACAGCATAGCGCTGATGTGGTACGCCGATTGTCAGAGCGACTGGCTGCGATCAAAGTCGGCAATCCCGCAAACCCGGAGATGGACATGGGTGCGCTGGTGAGCCAGGGACAACGCGAAGAAGTCATGGAGCGCATTGCCGATTTGCAGAAGGACGGCACTATCGTCCATGGTTCGCTGGATAACTTTGCAGTCGCCGATGGCGACATCAAGAAAGGCGCATACTTTGCACCGGTATTGCTCGAATGCGCCGATCCTATGTCGGCCACGACGCCGCACAGCGTTGAAGCTTTCGGTCCGGTGGCTACGGTGCTTCCGTACCGTGACCTGGAAAGTGCGGCAGAGCTGGTGCGCAAGGGCGGTGGCAGTCTCGTCTGTTCACTGTTCACAAACGATAATGCAGTGGCGCGTGAACTGGTTCTGGATTGTGCGGCCTATCACGGTCGTATTATGACCATCAATCGAGACTGCGCCGCTGAGTCCACCGGCCATGGTTCACCATTGCCGCACCTTGTGCACGGTGGTCCGGGTCGTGCCGGTGGTGGTGAGGAACTCGGTGGAATTCGTGGTGTGCTGCATTACATGCAGCGCACCGCCTTGCAGGGATCGCCATCCACCTTGTCGGCAATTTCCAACCAATGGATACGCGGTGCCAGGGAAATCAGCGACGGTGTTCATCCGTTCCGCAAGACCTTCGAAGAGCTGCAGATTGGCGAAACCGTGCATACTGCCGCGAGAACGATCACTCTCGACGATATTGAGAAGTTCGCCGAGCTAAGTGGCGACAAGTTCTACGCGCACATGAGCGAACCTGATGCGGCACGCAACCCGTTCTTCGAGGGGCGTGTTGCGCACGGCTATTTCATTGTTTCGGCGGCTGCCGGCCTGTTTGTGGACCCGGCACCAGGTCCGGTACTCGCGAATTACGGTGTGGACAATCTGCGTTTCGCGGCGCCGGTCAATCCGGGCGATACGCTCAAGGTCCGCCTGACTTGCAAGCAGAAAAAGTGGCGCGAAGCCAGTGGCTACGGCGAAGTGTACTGGGATACCGAAGTCATCAATCAGGACGATGAAATCGTCGCAACCTACGATGTCCTGACCATGGTTGCCTCGGCCGAAACCATGCAGGAAATCGAGAGCGCCTGAAGCAACGGGCCAGCGCCCGGCGGCTACGGCCCGCCCGGCGGCGCACTACGACCGGACCGGCAATTTCTTGCTTATCAGGTTCTTATCAGCCTGCTGGCCGCTGTAAGCAGCGGCCAGCAGGCTAATCCTGGTCCTTCCCCTGACCACCAGCGGCGCCCCGTACGGTCCGCCGCAAATGGCAGCGTGCGCTGCCGCCCTCGGGCAAAACTTCACTCGGTCCTTTGTCATGGCGAGCCAGCGGCTTGCCGGGACGAATTTGCCAGATATGCTAACGTAGCGGCGCCCGAATCCGGCCGCACCCGTTGCGTGCCGGCGGCACGCAACGCTTTTACAGCAAGTTCAGGCATAACATCGGCAGGTCGAGTCAGTGAAAAAATTCAAGAAAATTCTCGTTGCGAACCGTAGCGAGATTGCTATCCGCATCATGCGCGCAGCGCGTGAACTCAATATTCCCAGCGTTGCCGTTTATTCAACGGAAGACCGGCTGACATTGCATCGATTCAAGTCCGAAGAGGCCTATTGCATAGGTGTTGGCAAATCCCCGCTGGAAGCCTATCTGGATATTGAAGATATCCTGCGGGTCGCAGTGCAGACTGGCTGTGATGCGATTCATCCCGGATACGGCTTTTTGTCCGAGAATCCGGATTTCGCCGAACGCTGCGCGGAGCACGGCATCACTTTCATCGGTCCGTCGCCTGATGTCATGCGGCGCCTGGGTAACAAGGTTGAGGCCCGTGCGTTGGCGGTTGCCGCCGACGTGCCGGTCATGCCAGCCAGCGATCCTTTGCCGGCGGATCCGGCCGCGGCACTGGAGGTGGTCAACGCGATAGGCTTCCCTGTCATGCTGAAAGCCAGTTGGGGTGGCGGTGGCCGCGGCATGCGCGTGTTGGAAAATGCGGCAGAGTTGCGAGATCAGCTCGAGATGGCCAAGCGTGAAGCGAAGTCTGCCTTCGGTAACGACGAAGTGTATGTCGAAAAGCTGGTGCGGAATGCCCGACATGTCGAAGTTCAGATCATTGGTGATCAGCATGGCAACGTCGTGCACCTGTTTGAACGCGACTGTTCAGTACAACGCCGCCACCAGAAAGTGGTTGAACGAGCGCCCGCGCCGTACCTGAACGAGGAGCAGCGCAGTGAGATCTGTGCGGCTGCGTTGCGCTTGGCGCACTCCGTGAAGTATTCCAATGCAGGGACAGTTGAATTCCTGCAGGACATGGATACCGGGCGCTTCCACTTCATTGAGGTGAATCCGCGAGTCCAGGTTGAACACACGGTAACGGAACAAATTACCGGGCTGGATATCGTCAAGTCACAAATACGCATTGCGGCTGGTGCGCGTATTGGCGATGTGGCGGAGTCAGGTATTCCGGCGCAGCCCGGAATTTCCCGGGTGGGGTCAGCCGTGCAATGCCGTGTGACTACCGAAGATCCGCACAACAACTTCATTCCGGACTATGGCCACATCATTGCGTACCGTAGTCCTGCCGGGCCCGGAATTCGCCTTGATGCGGGTACGGCGTATTCCGGTGCCGATATCACGCGTCACTACGATAGCTTGCTCGTCAAAGTGACGGCGTCTGGTTATTCGGATGATGAAGCGATCGCGCGTATGAGTCGCGCACTCAGCGAGTTCAAGGTCCGGGGAGTAGAGACCAATCTGACATTCTTGCTTGGGCTGATTTCTCACCCCCAGTTTGTCGGCGGTGACTACAACACGCGTTTTATTGACGATACGCCGGAGCTGCTGCGATTGCCGCGACGCAAGAGCAATGGCGGTTTGCTCACCGAGTTCATTGCCGATGTCATCGTCAATGGCAATGCACAGGTTCAAGGGCGTCCGGAACCTCGAGTACGCCGCACGCCGCTGCCACCAGCGATCGTGCGCGGCGAACGACCCGACGGCTTGCGACAGATGTTGCAGAAAGACGGTGCCAGTGCCGTTGCCGGCTGGCTCAAAGCGCAACCCGTACCGCAGATTACCGATACGACGTTTCGGGATGCGCATCAGTCGTTGCTGGCGACCCGTTTTCGTACCGCCGACATGTTACGAATCGCGCCGCATTACTCACAATGGCTGCCGAATCTGTTCTCGGTCGAGAGCTGGGGTGGCGCGACGTTTGATGTCGCCATGCGCTTTCTGAATGAGGACCCGTGGCAACGTCTGTCTGACTTGTCGGAAGCAATGCCGAACCTGATGCAGCAAATGCTGTTGCGGTCTTCGAACGGTGTTGGCTACCGAAACTATCCGGATAACGTCGTGCGCTATTTCATCGCGCAATCGGCTGCAGCCGGCGTTGACGTATTTCGTATCTTTGACTGCCTGAACTGGGTCGAGAACATGCGTCTGGCAATTGATACGGTCGCGGAAAGCGGCAAACTGGCGGAAGCCGCCATTTGCTATACGGGTGACATGCTCGATCCTGGTCGCTCCAAGTACGATTTGAAGTACTACGTGACGATGGCCAAGCAACTGGAAGCGGCTGGAGCTCACATACTCGGCATCAAGGACATGGCCGGCCTGCTCAAACCTGCAGCGGCGAGTTTGCTGGTGCGAACCTTGAAAGAAGAAGTCTCACTGCCCATCCATTTCCATACGCATGACACGAGTGGTGCGGCCGCGGCAAGTATTCTCGCTGCAGTGGAGGCGGGCGTGGATGCTTTCGATGCCGCGATGGACTCGATGAGTGGCTTGACCTCGCAACCGAACCTCGGTTCGCTTGTCGCAACACTGCAAAATTCTGACAAGGACTGTGGACTGGATCTGAACGCGATCCGGCGTATCAGCGACTATTGGGAGGAAGTACGCGGCCAATATGCAGCATTTGAGCCGGATGTACGTTCCGGTGCGTCCGAAGTGTATTTGCACGAAATGCCTGGTGGTCAGTTCACCAACCTGAAGGAACAGGCGGAGTCGCTGGGGATAGGGCGGCGTTGGCACGAAGTCGCTCGTGCGTATGCCGACGTGAATCTGGCGTTCGGCGACATTGTTAAAGTGACACCGTCATCGAAGGTGGTCGGCGATATGGCCCTCATGATGGTTACTGCCGGTATTACGATTGACGATGTCGTAAACCCTGACAAAGAAATCGCTTTCCCAGAGTCTGTGGTGTCTTTTTTCGCAGGCGATTTGGGACAACCGCCGGGCGGCTTTCCGCCGGCGTTGCAAAAGAAAGTCTTGCGGGGCCGGCAGCCAATTACTGTTCGACCCGGGAGCCAACTCGAGAGTGTGGATCTGGATAAAGAGCACGCCTCGCTAAACAAGGCAGGGCGCACACCGGTCAGTAAATACGACCTCGCATCGCACCTGATGTACCCCAAGGTTTTTGAAGAATTCCGCAATCACCGCGATGTCTTTGGCGATGTGAGTGTCTTGCCGACGCATGTTTACTATTATGGAATGGAGCCCCGTGAAGAACTGACGGTCACGATGGAGGGTGGCCGGCAGGTGGTCATACATTACCTGACGTCAACTGAACCGAACGAGCACGGCTATCGTCGTTTGTTTTTTGAAATCAATGGCCAGCCAAGTTCGGTACGCGTACTTGATCGCAAGCTCGCAAGACCCGAGCTTACGTTGGAGAAAGCGGATCGAAATAACTCTGCTCACGTGGCGGCGCCAATGCCGGGCCTGGTAACCACCATAGCTGTAGAAGTAGGGCAAAAGGTGAAGCGAGGCGATGCCTTGCTGACCATGGAAGCCATGAAGATGGAAACCGCGGTATCGGCTGATCGGGATGGAAAGGTCAAGCGTATTGTCGTTGCCGTTGGAACTCAGGTGGATGCCAAGGATCTGTTGGTCGAACTCGACTAGTGTTTCATCAATTGGCTCGCAGGTAGCGGGCGCAACGTTAGAAGTTACTATGAAAATTGTTAGTGCAGTTTGTTTGTGTTTAATGTCCGTATTCGCCGTTGCGGCGGAAATCTCCATCGAGAATGCATGGGCCCGAGCAACCCCACCAGGCGCACGCACCGGCGCTGCGTATTTTGCGCTCAGGAATACCGGGGAAGCGGATCGACTCGTTGGTGTTAAAAGTACGGTCGCTGAGAAATCGGAAGTCCATACGCATATAGCAGAGGGCAGCATGATACGTATGCAGCACCTGCCGCAACTCGAAGTTGCTGCGGGTGGTGACGTCGAGTTTGCGCCGGGAGGCCTGCATATCATGCTGATGGGACTTCATGTGCCGCTACGTGCCGGAGACAAGTTCACGTTCACCCTGGTTTTCGAAAAGGCAGGCGAGATCGAGGTAACCGTGGACATTGTCGATGCGCGTAAGGAAGCGTCCTGATGCAGCGACTTCTTTTTGTCATTATTGGTGCTGCCGCGCTGTCGGCTGGCATTTACTTCCAACTGCAGAGCTCGCTACCACCGGAACGGCCGGAGATTGGTGGCTACATTCTGGATGCGCCACGCAGCTTGCCCGACTTCACGTTAATCGATGCGAATGGCAACGACGTAACCAATGACGAATTTCTTGGCGATTGGTCGTTCGTTTATTTCGGTTACACCTATTGTCCCGATGTGTGCCCGCTGTCGCTGGTCGAACTGGCGAAAGTAAAACGGACTTTCGAGGAAACCTTGCCGTCGTTGTCGGACCGTTATTACCTGGTGTCCGTTGATCCGCGCCGGGATACGCCGGAACGGCTGAATGAATACGTCACCTATTTTGACCCGGAGTTTCGCGGCCTTAGTGGCGATGACGATGACCTATCTCGATTCGCTTTGGCAGCGGCTGTGGTCTACGAGGTTCCGGCAGCGCCCGTCGACCAAGACTATCTCGTCGGTCACACATCCAGCGTCACGGTTATCGATCCACAGGGACGGATCTACGCAATTTTCACCCAGCCCCATACGGCCGCACAAATCACGGCAGATTTTCCGGAAATATTGGAGTACTACAACGCGCAATAAGTGCGGACGTGGCATCCGGCGCTAGCGCTCCTGCAATTTGCTCTGATGCGCAAGATTACGCTGTCTGTGGCGCTACGCACGGCAAGTGCAGTTGCTGGCATTCACTGTGATCTTTAAGCGGGCAGCCTTACGAAGGTCGCGGCGTCCCAGTCTATTGTGGGTCTTACGAACTTCAATTTTCGGTCAGTTCCGCTAAACTTCGGCGCTGTCTTCAATTCAGGGTCGGAATGGGATGCGCTCGGACTTGATCATCGTCTGGTGAGCACTCTGTAACGGTCAATCGGTGAGAGCGACGCAGAGCGCTGTTTCGTCGTAAGAAACGCTGGATATCGTTACTACAGGCGCGCGGTAAGGCGCTTTGATGTCAGCGAATGCGTGCCAGCCGCAATCAAGGAATCAGGACTTGATCGAAAAAATTCGCGGGTATCTGCCCGGCATCATGCTGAGCGCAACCATTGCCCTCGCTTCAGCGTACCTTTCAGAGCACTATGGCGGCCCTGCCATGTTGTTCGCACTGTTGTTGGGCATAGCCTTTAACTTTCTGGCGGACAGTAGCAAAACCGGTCCCGGTATCCAGTTCAGCTCGAAGCGAATTCTGCGAGTGGGCGTTGCACTGCTCGGTGCACGAATTACCTGGACAGAGGTACAGAATCTGGGTGCGGAGACGGTTGCTCTGGTGGTCTCCGGCGTACTCGTGACACTGGTCGTCGGCACAGGTATCGCACGTTTGTTGAAGTTGCCACGCAGCTTCGGCGTTCTGACTGCTGGAGCCGTTGCTATTTGCGGCGCGTCGGCGGCGTTGGCGATTTCGTCAGTATTGCCCAATGATTCGCGCTCGGAACGCTGGACGATTGTCACTGTCGTGGGTGTTACTGCGCTCAGTACCATCGCCATGATGGTTTACCCACTGTTTTCCGCGTTTCTGCAATTCGACGATACAGCCGCTGGTGTTTTCATCGGTGCAACGATTCATGACGTTGCACAAGTCATTGGCGCTGGATATACGATATCCACCGAGGCCGGCGACACGGCGGCCATCGTGAAGTTATTACGCGTATCGTGCTTGCTCCCGGTTGTCGTCGCCATAGGCTTTTTGCAGCGGGGCTCGAAGTCGGCGGACGCACCGAAGGTGCCCTTGTTGCCTTTGTTCCTGTTCGGGTTTGTAGTTCTTGTTGCAGCGAACAGCTTCGGCTTGATCAGCCCGGACATAGCCGCTTTTCTTGGTACGGTTTCTCGCTGGTGCTTGCTGTGCGCCGTCGCGGCACTGGGAATTCGAACGTCACTGGGCGAACTGGCAGTAGTGGGGCCACGACCGTTGTTGGCGATGGTCTCGCAAACCGCACTGCTGGCCCTGTTTGCAATTGGCGGCTTGCTCTACCTGGACTAGTCACAGCACGGCACCGATCACACCCGGTCACCAGGCCGTACAATCTCTGACAAGCGGCAGTATCCGCGGTGACGACGAGCCACAGTCACCGGTGGAGGTCCGGTGCCTGCTGCTTGCCGATAATTGTCGGCGCAATCCGTTGCACGGGCGTATCATCGGGATTCCTGACAGGGAGGGACCGTCATGAACTTCTTGAAGTGCATACTCGTTGCTTGTTCTGTCTTACTGGCAGGGTGTGAGCCGTCGTCTCAGCCCGAGCCGTCGGCGGTAATCCAGGAGCCCGTTCATTCAAATCACAGCGCTTCGGCCGACGGGCTCGGCACAGTACATTTCGCCACATCCTGCGACCCGGCGGTAAATGAAGATTTTGATCGTTCCGTCGCATTGTTGCATTCCTTCTGGTTCTCTGCGGCTATTGAATCGTTTCAAACAATTACTGCACGGGACCCGCAATGCGCAATGGCTCACTGGGGAATGGCCATGAGTTGGTGGGGTAATCCGTTTGGCGGATTTCGTACTGACACGGCGATTGCGAATGGTGCGGCGGCTGTCGCGGCAGCGATTTCTGCTGAAGCACAAACGGCGCGAGAACGCGCTTACATTGCTGCCGTTGGTTTGCTGTACAAAGATGCCAGTACGGTTGATCAGCGTAGCCGCACGCTGGCATATGAAAGAGCGATGCAAGCCATTGCGGAAGAGTATCCCGATGATACCGAAGCCAGAATTTTCTACGCGCTCTCGCTTGATCAAACCAATCTGCCGGATGATAAGTCGTACAAGAACTTGATTGCCGCAGCGGATATTCTTGAGAAGGAATTCGAGTACCAACCGGATCATCCGGGTATCGCGCATTACATCATTCATAGCTACGATACCCCCGCGCTTGCACCGCGCGCGGTTGAAGCCGCACGCCGCTATGCAAGTATTGCCCCCGTCGCGCCGCACGCGCTGCATATGCCGTCGCACACGTTCACGCGCATTGGGTCGTGGCAGGAATCCATAGATACCAATCTGGCATCAGCAGCGGCCGCGAGAAATGACAACGCAGCTTCGGAAGAACTGCACGCGCTCGATTACCAGGTCTATGCGTATTTGCAGTCGGGGCAGGACGCCGCCGCGGAAAAAGTGCTGATGTCGGTGCCTTTAATCGCCGAACGTATTGAGACAGCGTCTGCGGGCAATGCCGCGCCGTCGCCGGCGGGCTATTTTGCATCGGCCGCAATTGCCGCACGCTACGCGCTTGAACGTAACGCATGGACTGAAGCCGCGATCTTACCGGTCCGCAAGACGCGCTTTGAATGGGTAGATGCGGTAACGCACTTCCCCCGAGCACTCGGCGCGGCACGCAGCGGCGACATCGATGCTGCGAAACATGACGCCGACAAGCTGGCAATTATACAAGAACAGCTCGAGGCTGCAGGGAATGCTTATTGGAGTGGTCAGGTAGCTATTCAGGAAAAGATCAGCGGCGCGTGGATTGCGACCGCAGAAGGTCGTACGGACGATGGTTTGACAATGTTGCGAGAGGCGGTGCAGATGGAGGACGCTACCGAGAAAAGTGCGATTTCGCCCGGTCCACTGAAGCCGGCACGGGAGTTGCTCGGCGAAATGCTGCTTGAACTCGATCGCTCAACTGATGCATTGGCGGAGTTCGAGCAGGTGATGGTCAAGGAACCCAATCGATTCCGGGCTTTGTACGGCGCGGCGAGCGCCGCAGGGCGGAGTGGCGATACGGCGAAGGCAAAGCAGTATTTTGCACAACTACTGAAGATTTGCGAACGGGCGGATTCCGGGACCAGGGCCGAGCTTGCGGAAGCGCGTCGGGCGGTTGGTGTATAGGGGCGAAATGAACTGTTCGCCGTTTTGACGGACGAGATCGTACGGCCGTTGGAAAACGGCGCTTGCGGATATTCGGGCGGGCATACGCGGTGGTCGCAGTAACAGCGAGCAGAGGGGGTACTTTCTCAAATCGGCGCCACTTATTACTGCATACTTTTGCGCAAAGTCGCTGCCGCAAGTCCTGGCAGAGTGGCTTGAATGACGCGAATAACATTACTCAAAAGGTAGATTACTGCCTGGCTGGAACGGAACTCGCAATGCTACTTTGCCGGTCAGATAACCATGAACCGCATCGAGTTTCTTACTACAGGCAAAGTATTTTAGGGCCTTGATAAAGTGGTGCATGAAAAATGGTGTAGCTAATCGATTCCATCGATAGCAGGACTGAATCGCCCCGAGTTCTCCGGAGACTTTTCGTTTTGACTCATGCAGCCATTGCCTGAGCCTGTTCCTGATAATACATCGCCTCGTATTCAGCTGGCGGTAAATCACCAATCGGTTCAAGCAGACGGCGGTTATGGAACCAATCTCCCATTCGGGTGTTGCGTACCCGACCGCATCGACGTGACGCCACGGGCCTCGCTTTCTGATCGCTTCGGCTTTGTACAGACCATTGATCGTTTCGGCCAAAGTGTTGTCGTAGCTGTCGCCCATGCTGCCGACGGATGCGGTGATGCCTGCTTCAGCCGGGCGTTCGCTGTAACGGATTGAAAGATATTACGTACCGCGATCGCTGTGGTGAATGAGATCGTCTGACTTACCGCGAGCATGAATCGCCTGTGCCAGTGCAACCAGTGCCGGATCGGTTCTGAGTGACGTTGAGACGCACCAGCCGACGATGCACCGGGAGAACACGTCAACGATAAAGGCAACAAACATAAAGCCTCGCCAGGTCGCAAAGAAAGTAATATCGGCAACCCAAAGCTGATCAGGCCGCGTAGCGACAAACTGGCGCTCAAGGAAATCCACAGGTCGTGACGCGCCGTTGTCCGGAATCGTCGTTTTGATCGCCTTGCCACGACGTGCACCGCGTAGTTCTAAGTCTTTCATGAGCCGTTCCACGGTGCACCGAGGCGCTGCCGTTGACTCCCGCTTCAGCTGCTTCCAAACTTTGCGAGCGCCGTACACCTGGAAGTTCTCGTGCCACACACGCGTGATCTCTGGCTTCAGCGCCTCGCCCTGATGATGGCGTGCCGGACGGCGAGACGGATCACGTTGCCGCGCTTCTGTTCGTAGTACGTCGACGGGGCAATCGGCAATACCGTGCAGATCGGCTAGACCCAAAAACGATCTTTATGACCGTCAATATACGTCACCATCACTTCAGTCGGCGGTCGAGCTCCGCCTGGGCAAAAAACGCTGATGCCGTCTTCAAGATCTCATTGGCTCGCTTGAGCTCCCGGTTCTCGCGCTTGAGCGCCTTGAGCTCTTCAAGCTCGGAGCTTGTTCGACCGGGACGACAACCGTCGTCAATCTCAGCTCGCTGTGCCCACTTGCGTAACGTCTCCGGCGTACAACCGATCTTCCCGGCAACCGACGTCAATGCCGCCCACCGTGACGCATAGGACGGTTCTTGTTCGCGAAGCATGCGAACCGCTCGTTCCCGGACTTCCGGGGAATATCTATCTGTTTGCTTTGGTCATCGGAGTATCCTCTCAACGTAAAAGGTCTCCGGTATTCCCGGGGCGGTTCAGTAAGCTCTTTGACTGAAGCCCCGGTATCCGTGCCTAGAGCTAGGCTGGTAAGGATAGTAGTCCGTCCCAGTTTGAAAGAGCATTAATCCTGGCCCGGATGTCTCACCAATCGACGCTTTCTCGCATGCCCCTATTAAAGCAGGCGGTCCAATTGCCGGAAGAGACCTCAGAAAGCAGCGTCGATGCCGACCAATATATAGTGCTCCTTGCTCAGGTGACCGGTGTAGTAGATGCCACTCTGGGGTTCATCGTTCAGAATATCGAAGTTTGCTTCAATCGTGCCCTTGACGTTTCGCATGAAGTAATAGGATACGCCGAACGTCAGTGTGTCCATTGCGATGCCTTCGTAAACGGTGTCCGTATTCTCAAAGTCGTTCGCGTTGGCGTGGTTGTAAAGTGCCGAAAATACCCACTTGTCGCTGTGAATATAGTCTATGCCGGCGAATCCGCCGCTCCATGTATAGTCGATCGCCGGATCAAGGAAACCGTCCCAGCTGTTCCACAGATACTGGCCGAACCAGTACCATTTGCTGCCGAAATCCCCCGAGACGTCCACCCCGACGATTCGCTTGTCCGTGCGGCGTTGGCCCGAATCCAGCCCGGCCGGACCAATTGCATTCATCTGGCGTCCTGACAATCCGAAAAGGCCTATCGAGGCAGGCCCCAACGTCGCACCGATGCGGCCGAACGCGCTTTTCTGAGTATCGTTATCGAAAAGTCTGTCGGCGCGCCGGTAGCCGGGACTGTTGATGCTGAAATTCTGTTCAATTCCGTTTCCGTTCACAAAGCCGACCGAGATATCCAGCGGTCCGGCTTCGCGACCGAGAATGATGCCCCGGTCGTAGGTAATACCTGCCATGCGGTACGCCATATAATCTTGGAACGTCAGCCGAATCTCTCTCGGGAACATCAGATCGGAGACCTGGAATTGACCCAACTGGAGGCCGACCCCGGTGCCGAACAGGTCATCGTGGCTGAACCACGCATCCTCAACAATGACCTCCCCATTACCGCCTTTCTCGGCAAAAATGGCATAAACGTAATAACTGATATGCTCGGTCAGTGGCGCGCTCGACAGCAGTTTGACCAGGTAGGGCGCCTGGAAGTCTACGCTCGCATCCCCCTCAACCTCGCCGCTGATCGGGTTAATTGACTCACCGTCACGTCCCTGGATGAAGGCCTGCAGGCGGATGGCGAGCGGCAGGGAATCACTCAAGGCGAGTTGCTCGTCACCCGTCTGGACCGTGTGCTCCTTCCAGTTGGGGAGGCGCATATTCATGTCGCCGGCAAACGTTTCGCCGAACGCGTTCAGGCGCGGATACGCAGCGTGACAGACATTACAACTTACACCGTATTCGCGTGCGAAGGCCGGCATGGCAGCGGCGGGTTCAAAAAAGAAAAGAGGTGTTACAGCGACTGTGAGAACTACAGTCGTACCGGCCAGTAAACGCAACATAACCCGACTCCGCCTTGATACAACGCAGTCTTGATTTGGCACCCTGCGCCGGGAAATAACCATAGGGGAAATCACTTACAATCAGGTGAGTGGAGTTACCGAATAAGTGATTTGCGGGATATATTAAGTAGAAGTGGTCCCGGAATTTCGGACACGTAAAGGCTGTTCTATAAGTGGAGCTCCGGGGTATCAGGCTGCCTGTCGCTCGGGCAGCGATTCGTAGTATTGGTAATCTGGTGGTACGCGTCCAATGGACTTGTGCGGTCGGCGTCGATTGCAAAAGTTGATGTACTTCGCGAGTCGCATTCTGGCTTCCGAGACGCTGCCGTAGGCTCTCAGGTACACCTCCTCAGCGCCAGCGTGTCCGGTCGCACCGGCCGTGGCTGGTAGTACACCGAGGATCGTGAGATAGCCAAGAGTAGCGCCTGGCGCTTGACCGGCAGATCGTGCTGCCGATCGACCATCGTTTTGCGCTCGGGTCGCTGATGCGACCGAGTGCTCCGGACAAAAAATCAATCTCCAGTGCCTGCTGGCCAATCTTGGCGTGCAAGGCATTGAGCTCTTCTTCCGACAGTTCCTTGCCGCGGTCTACAGCAGAAGCAAATACGTCCTCTGCGCTTGCCAACAGCGGTTTCTTCCATTGTGTGATTTGATTCGGATGCACATCGAAGCGCTGTGCCAGCTGCGCCAATGTCTGCTCGCCCTTCAAGGCCTCCAGCGCTACTTTCGACTTGAACTTGGCGGTGTGATTTCGACGCGGTCGTCGCATGATTTTCTCCTTCTCTGACTGGCCATCATCATGGCCGTTCATTAAGGAGCTTTCCACTTATAGCCGTGTCCTAAAGATTGGGACCACTTCAGATCGACAGACGCTGATGTGGCATAGATCAGATTCGATCACCACGCACTATTCAGCCCCGGATATTGCGCAACTGATCGAGGCCGCAGAGTCAATTTGTGATTCTCGGACAGGAAATGTGCTGCGGGTAGTTCCGGCAAAACTCCGGCAAAATGTCCGGTAAAAAGCACGGTGCGGGTAGGGCTTCATAAGTAGTTGATTTTATGAGGTAAATGGTCGGGGTGAGAGGATTCGAACCTCCGGCCCCTGCCTCCCGAAGGCAGTGCTCTACCAGGCTGAGCTACACCCCGATGGTGGGTCAGGTACGCCGGCGGACGGAAAAGTCTGCGATAGCGATGAGAGCCTCTTTCCAGTCCGATGCGGGAATATCGGACAAAGCGGCAATGGCCAGATCAGCGGCCTCCTGAGCGCGCGCGGAAGTGTACTTTAGCGCTCCGGTCGATTCAATAACTGCCTGTATATCGCTAAGGCGTTCTATTCCGCCTTCCTCGATTGCTGTACGAATCATGTCGCACTCAGACTTGCTGCCTTTTTGCATCGCGTAGATCAGAGGCAAGGTCGCTTTGCCTTCCGCCAGGTCATCGCCGAGGTTTTTGCCCAGTTCTTCCGGCGTTGAGTCGTAGTCCAGGGCGTCGTCGACCAACTGGAATGCGGTACCGAGATTCTGTCCGTAGGCAATCATGGCTTTTTCGTCCGCCGGATCTCGGTTCGCGAGCAGGGCGGCTATCTGGGCGCCGGCTTCGAACAGGCGAGCCGTTTTCCGGTAGATGACCTGCCGGTAATCATCTTCCGTAACGTCCGCCTCGTGAACGTTCATCAGCTGCATGACTTCGCCAGCGGCGATGGTATTTGTGGCATCCGCCATGATCTGCATGACCCGCATCTGGCCGACATCGACCATCATCTGGAATGCCCGCGAATAGAGGAAATCGCCGACCAGCACACTGGCCTGGTTACCGAATACCGTGTTCGCTGTATCCCGGCCGCGCCGCCGTGCGGAGGAGTCCACGACATCGTCGTGGAGCAGGGTGGCTGTGTGTATGAACTCGATAATGGCGGCGGCGTGGATGTGTCGGTCTCCGCCGTAGCCGAGCGCTCGCGCAGCCAGCAACACGATCAGCGGGCGCAAGCGCTTGCCGCCGCTCGTGACAATGTATTCAGAAACCTGGGAAACGAGGGCGACATCACTCTCCAGGCTTATGCGGATGAGTGCGTCGACGGCGCCCATATCGGCTTTCGCCAAGGCGTTGACGTCCTGAAGGCTCATAGAAATGGCCGTATTTTCGGCGGCTTGCATCATTTTGCGATAATGCCTGAAATGCGCCCGAGGTGCGACCCGGCAGGGCAAAATTCGCTTGATTTCATGACCTTGCAAGCTATTGAATTAATGCTAGATTTTCTTTGGCCTGACGTTGACCCGCAGGCATCAAATCTATAGAATTCCCGCTCTTTTGTAGCGGCAGGCCATTTTCTGGCAGCTTTGTACTGGCCGCTGACTCAGGATTACGGGAATTTGAGCGGATCGCCTGTCAGGCGGACTGCAGACTGGAGTAGGTAACGATGTACGCGGTTTTTCGCACAGGCGGCAAGCAATACCGGGCAACCGCAGGCGATCGCCTGCGGGTCGAGAGGCTCGATGCAGAAGAAGGGTCGGATATTACGTTCGACGAGGTGTTGCTGGTCGGTGAAGGTGCCAATATTAAAGTTGGCACGCCATTGCTGGACGGCGAGACTGTCAGCGCGAAAGTGCTGCAGCAGGGCAAGAGCCGCAAAGTAAACGTCGTCAAGTTCCGACGTCGTCAGAACTACCTGCGGCAGGGTACCCATCGCCAGTTCTTCACCGAAGTCGAAATTACGGCGATCGGTGGCGCAGCGGCGAAGCCGAAAGCGGCTGCTGCGAAGCCCGCGGCTGAGAAACCAGCCGCCAAGAAAGCCGCTGCCAAAAAACCGGCGGCCAAAAAGGCGGACGCTGACAAGCCGGCGGCTAAGAAGACCGCCAAGAAAAAGGTAGCCAAGAAAAAGGTTGCCAAGAAGACCAGCAGCTAAGGTCTTATTACCCTTTTTATTATCAGAGTCTGGCGAAAGTCGGACGCAGTGAGACAGGAGCAGTATTATGGCTCATAAGAAAGCAGGCGGCAGTACCAGAAACGGTCGCGATTCGGAATCCAAACGCCTGGGCGTCAAGATTTTTGGTGGTCAGCAGGTTATTCCCGGCAACATTATTGTTCGTCAGCGCGGCACGCGTTTTCATGCCGGCCTGAATGTGGGCATTGGTCGTGACCATACCTTGTTCGCTAAAGCGGAAGGTCAGGTCAAGTTCGAGAAGAAAGGCCCGCACAGCCGCCAGTTCGTGAGTGTCGTTTCCAGCTAGTCTGAAAATGCGTCTGGCTGTATAAAGACCCCGCGGCTTGCGGGGTTTTTTGTATCTGGGCGGCCGATCACGGCCAAGAAGGCCGGCCCAACAGGGCGAGTCAGGGTAAATCAGGACTGCAGCATGAAATTCGTCGATGAAACGACCATACGCGTTATAGCCGGCAACGGTGGCCACGGCTGCCTGTCGTTCAGGCGCGAAAAATACGTGGAACGTGGCGGCCCCGATGGTGGCGATGGCGGTCACGGTGGCGACGTTTGGTTGGTGGCTGACAACAGCAGCAATACGCTCGCGGATTTCCGCGTGGCGCGGAAATTTCGCGCCGAGAACGGCCAACCCGGAGCCGGGCGCAACAAAACCGGACGATCGGGTGAGGATCTCGAGGTGCGGGTGCCGTGCGGCACGATTGTCTACGACGTGGATACGGGCGAGTTGATCGGGGACCTGACCCGGCCTGGTCAGCGGCTCAAGGTGGCCAATGCCGGCCGCGGCGGACTGGGAAACACGCGCTTCAAGAGCAGCGTCAACAGGGCCCCGCGCAAGATCACCAACGGTTCACCAGGCGAATCCAGGCACTTGCAGCTCGAACTCAAGTTGCTGGCTGACGTCGGTCTCGTTGGCATGCCGAATGCCGGTAAATCAACACTGATTTCGGCGATGTCGTCGGCGCGGCCTAAGGTTGCGGACTATCCGTTTACGACCCTGCACCCGAACCTGGGTGTGGTTTCGGTCGGTCGGTTGCAGAGCTTCGTCATGGCCGACGTGCCGGGCCTGATCGAGGGCGCTGCCGAAGGTGCCGGGCTCGGTATACAGTTCCTGAAGCACTTGCAGCGCACCCGCTTGTTATTGCACCTCGTTGATATTTCGCCCCCGGACCCGGATGACAATCCGGCCAGTAGTTTTGCCGCGATCGAACGCGAACTGGCAAAATTTGCCGACGATCTGGTGGATAAGCCCCGCTGGCTGATCATCAACAAGGTGGACTTGCTGGCTGACGACCAGTTGCCGGCAGTCAGGGACGCGTTCCTGCAGGAGAGCGGCTGGACTGGCCCGGTCTTCGAGGTCAGTGCCGCGAGTGGTAAGGGTACTGAAGCATTGGCACAGGCCATCATGCGGCATCTGGAAGAGGTGGCAGCGGCAGAGGCGGAAGCTGCGGCCGAAGAGGCCGCTGCACAGGACTGAACGTCGGCTGGTTCATTCGCGACAAAAAAAAGGGCCTTCCGGCCCTTTTTTCATGCACTGTACCGGCAGGTTGGTGACCTAACTGGCAAGTGCCTTGATCTGCTTGTTCAGGCGACTCTTGTGACGCGCCGCTTTGTTCTTGGTCACGATGCCTTTGTTAATCATGCTGTCGATGACGGGAACGGCTGCTTTGAAGGCTGCGTCGGCGGCGGCTTTATCGCCTTTCTCGACGGCTTTCAATACGTTCTTGATCTGGGTGCGCATTTTTGAACGCATGCCCATGTTGTGCAGGCGAGACTTCTCGGCCTGGCGGGCACGTTTTTGCGCTGACTTGATATTTGCCACTGACTAATTCCGTTTGGTTGGGAGCCGTACCCCAGGCAGCAGTGCTGTCGGGGCCCAAAGAGCCGCGTATTATTCGCGGCTCGCTGGCGAAAGTCAATGCCCGTCCTGCCTGCGCGACGACTGCGGCACTGTGGACCTAAATGCCTGATTCGCAGCTACTTTCGGGATAAACTAGCGCCACTTTCCAGCCCTGTGCAGAGCCTGAATGACGCAACAACAGCCCAACGACGACGATTCGGCGGCCGAGATCGCCCCAGCACCGTCGGGTCAGAGTGCGAGAGGCCTGCTGCGCTCCACCTCCGTCGTCAGCGGTATGACCCTGTTGTCGAGGGTTTTGGGCCTTGTCCGGGACGTGGTGTTCGCCCGCTATTTCGGTGCCACGATCGTTATGGACGCGTTCATCGTCGCGAACCGCATCCCCAACATGTTGCGCCGGTTCTTTGCGGAAGGCGCTTTTTCGCAAGGCTTCGTGCCTGTGATGGCGCGCTACAAGGAGCAGCATGAGCACGAAGAGGCTCGCGAGCTGATCGACGCGGTCGCCGGCACGCTGGGCTTGATTCTGTTTGCCATAACCTTACTCGGTGTCGTCGCGGCACCGTTACTGGTGCTGGTGGTTGCCCCCGGTTTTGTGGGTGAAAACGGTCGCTTTGACCTTGCCACCGCCATGTTGCGGTTTACCTTTCCCTACCTGCTGTTCGTGTCCCTGACCGCATTTGCCGGCGGGATTCTGAACACGTACGGGCGATTCGCCGCGTCCGCATTCACGCCGGTGATACTGAATGTTGTTTTGATCGCCTGCGCCCTGTGGCTTGCACCGCTGCTTGCCGAACCCGGTATGGCATTGGCCTACGGCGTATTCCTTGCCGGTATCGCACAATTGCTCTTTCAGATTCCATTTCTTGCCAAGCTGCATGCCGTCCCCCGACCGAGATGGCTGCCAACGCACAAGGGCGTCCGGCGCATTGGCAAACTTATGCTGCCAGCGATATTCGGTTCATCTATTGCTCAGGTTAACGTATTACTTGGCGGCGTCATCGCGTCGCTGCTCGGTGTCGGCAAGATCAGTTTGCTGTATTACTCGGATCGCCTGATGGAGTTTCCGCTGGGCTTGTTTGGTATTGCACTGGCGACAGTGACGCTGCCGCACCTGTCGCGCCAGCACGCGAGCCGGTCTGGCCAAGCGTTCGGCGAGACCATAGATTGGTCGATGAAGCTCGTCTGCCTGATTGCCATTCCAGCGGCGATCGGCCTGATCATGCTGGCTGAGCCGCTGGTAGCGACCATATTCTTCGGTGGAGAGTTTTCGCCTCACGACGTAGAGATGACCGCCATCAGCCTGCAGGCGTTTTCGGTCGGGCTCATCGGTTTCTCGCTGGTGAAAATACTCGCGCCCGCCTATTTCGCCAGAGAAGACACGAAGACCCCGGTTCGGGTAGGTCTGATCGCCTTGCTGGTCAATTTCATCCTCAGTGTCGGGCTCGCCTGGTGGCTGACGTCGATAGACTACGTGGCGACACACGCCGGGCTGGCTTTGGCGACGTCCATTGCGGCAGTGTTGAATGCGTACCTGTTGTACCGCGGTCTGCGCCGCGACGGCGTGCTGGTTCATGCACGGGGCTGGTTGCCATTGTTGTTGCGCTTCTCTCTTGCAAATGCGGTTATGGCGCTGTTGCTGCACGTACTGGCGCGGCCGCTCGAGTGGTGGTTGTCTGCTGATCTGGCATCGCGTGCTGGCTGGCTGGCTTTGACGATCGTGGTGGCTGCGCTGAGCTATTTCCTGTTGTTGCTGGTAGCAGGCCTGAGACCGGTTCATTTGCGGCTCGGTCGATGATGCTTATTCGCGGCGGAAGTTGCGCACTGCACTCGGCAGCGCATTACAATGCTCGCTGGCAGAACCACGCAACAGCGACGGATTAGACACTCCAATGTATTTGGTCAGCAATCCAACCAAAGAACTTTACCGCCGTGTTTCCTCGGGTAGCGTCGTGACGATCGGGGCCTACGATGGCCTGCATCTTGGCCATCAGAAATTGTTGTCGAGGGTTGTGGCCGAGGCTCGGGAGCGCGCGCTGCCAGCCGTAGTGATGAGTTTCGAACCAACTCCCAAGGAGTATTTTGCAGGCGATAATCCGCCAGCCAGACTGATGCGTTTTCGTGAGAAGTTCGAAGCGTTGGCCGAGGCAGGGATCGATATCTTCTATTGCCCGCGATTTAACCAGGCGATGTCGGCCATAACGGCTGATACCTTCGTTCGGCAATTGCTGATTCATGCACTGAACGTTCGCCACCTTGTTATTGGTGATGACTTTCGGTTTGCTGTGCGACGCGAAGGTAATATCGAACTGCTGAAACGGGCCGGTAAGGCGCTGGAATTCAGTGTCGAGCAGGTGGCAAGCATTACTGTCGGTGACGAGCGTGTCAGTAGTACCGCGATCCGCCAAGCTTTGATGACTGGTGACATGCGTAAGGCGCAGCGTTTGCTGGGCAGAGACTACCGAATGTCCGGTAAGGTCGTACGTGGTGAGAGCATGGGCCGCAAGCTCGGCTACCCGACGGCCAACGTCAACCTGAAACGCCGTTTGAGTCCGGTATTCGGCATATTTGCCGTACGTGTTTCCGGGCTGGGTAAACGGGTTCTGGATGGCGTTGCCAGCGTGGGAACCCGGCCAACATTTCAGGGTACGAAGCCGTTGCTGGAAGTTCACATTTTTGATTTTGACGAGGATATTTACGGTCGACGCATCCATGTCGATTTCGTTGCACGCCTGAGGAGCGAGGAGAAATTCGACGATGTACAGGAGCTGGTTGAACAGATGCACCGCGACAGCGCCGCAGCACGTGAGATACTTGCCGCATGAATGAACAACAAAAAGTTGCTACAGAACAAACCGATGCGGGCAACTCAGCGCGCCGCAAATTCATAATCTGGATGCTGCTTGCACTGGTCGTGGTGATCCTTGATCAGGTCAGCAAGTGGCTGATTCTTGAGCACGTGCCGCTGTACAGCAAGTCGGCGCTATTGTCGTTTGTCAACATTACCCACCAGCAAAACCCGGGTGCGGCTTTTAGCTTTCTGGCCGATGCCGGAGGCTGGCAGCGCTGGTTCTTTACGGTACTGGCCGCGGCTGTCAGTGTATTTATCGCAGCATGGTTGTGGCGTTTGCGTAAGGAGCGGCAAGCTGTCCTGGCTTGGGGGCTGGCATTGGTGCTGGGTGGCGCAATCGGAAATCTGATTGACAGGGTGCGGCTGGGTTACGTGGTCGACTTCATTCAAGTAATGATCGCGGGTTGGCCTTTTCCGTCTTTCAACGTGGCAGATTCGGCGATTACCGTCGGTGCGGTCTTGCTGATTGTCGATGCTTTCTTCTTCTCCGGGAGGCAACAACGGACTGAAGAAGAAGGTCCGGCAGAATAAAAAAAGCCGGTGGTTACTGGCCACCGGCTCCGTTTCCGGGTTTTGCGCTGTGCGGCGCTGTAATTAACGCGTTCGAGTCCAGCAATTGGGCTCCGGCGCTGACGTCTTGGCGCCGCGCCCGTCAATCGTAAACGAGCTGCAAACACCCGCTTCCGCGTCTGTATTCTGATAAGTGGCAGTCGCCGTGAAATTATTGGCGTCAGCATTCGGAATACAAACCGAGTAGGAACCCGAACTGGTCGTATGGCAGGCGCCAACGGGAAACCCTAGGTTGGCCAGGTTGTTTGTGTACGTGTTGTTTTGCAGGTAAAAGCGCTCCTGGTTGGTTGCAATCTGCAACAACGCCGAACGCGCTTCTGTACGTTTGGCTCGGGCCGCGTATTGCCGATAGTTCGGATACGCGATTGCCGTCAGGATGCCCAGGACGACTACCACGATCATCAACTCCATCAGCGTTACGCCGCGCATGAACTTATGCATAGTTTTCACTCTGTCTTACCTCGCGTCTGGACGCTAGTTGATGCCGTCCTGCGTCCATAGTGTACGTACCGGATTGTTCGCGAAGCCAGGATCGAAACATTCCACACCAACGCAACCTATCGGCGGCGGCGCACATTCCTGGCCTGTGCAATCTTCGTCTTCCGGGCTCGGGAACAGGAACATTGGTTTTGGAGCAATACCACCCTGTTCGAGTTCCGTCACACGCTCTTCGTCAATGGCATCGGGGTCGTTCGGATCCAGCGTGTCGAGGTTGACGACCGGATCACCGTTTCGAACCGAGACGCGGTACAGGCGGTTGACACTGAGGCCGGCCTGACACGGGTCAGCGGATGCGACCTGGGGCTCGAACGAGACGAAATAGACCGAATCATCAAAGGTCTGGGATTCAACCAGTACACGTTCGCCAGAGGGTAGCGTGTACTTCCAGCCGCGGTCACTCGAGCTGATCGTTACATTGGTTTGTCCGCGGGTTTCGACGAAGTCACTGTCGCGGGCAATAGGATAAAACTCGTATTGCAGCTGCGTCAGCGGCGTGAATACATCCGGGTCGCGGAATGAATAGAAGCGGTCTTCAGCCGAATTGTTTAGCGGATGTGCCCGATAACCACTGCCGACGCTGACCGATAGATAACGTCGGTTTTGCAGCTCGTCGAGGAACATGGAGACATCAGGGGCCGCATAGAACCTGCGGGTATCGGCCGCCGACGGGAACAACATGCCTTCGGCCCCCATCTGTGCAACCACACCGCCGGTCACCAGTGAGCCCGGCGCATTGCCGTTGGCAATGTCAAAGCGCCACAGCTGGCCGCCGATATCAACGGAGTACATGCGATCGGCGAAGCCGTCGCCGGATATATCCAGCACTCGTATGCGGCTGGGAATCGAGCGGGTCATACGGGTCAAGGTCAGGTCCGCACCGACATCAATACCGGCGCGCCACAGTTCCGCACCGGTATGCAGGTCGAGCATGAAGATGCCAGCACCTTCGTTGTCCGGTAGCAGCGGCATGGATGGTTGATCGTGAGTGGTGTCGTATCCGCCGCCAACAACGATGACAGCCTTGTCCGAATTGACACCAGCAACATCAACTTTCGCCACTACCGGAGGGGACCAGGTTTGTCCCATCTGCGGACGTGATTGTATCCACTTCACGCTCGGGTTGTTCTTGTCGGTTACGTCGAGCGCGTAGTAATTGTTGCCGCCACGACGCATACCGAAAATGATGTACACGAAGTCGGAGCCGACGTCGATCACGCCATTCTTGTTGCGGTCCATTATGACCGGAACGATGTCGCCATCAATGCCGTAGTGCTTGTAGTTGATGGCATTGTCGAAATACAACTCGCCAAGATCGGCAAGCAACTCGCTTGGAATGAACGACCACAGTTCGACACCGGTATTGGCATCGATCGCGTGCAGGTAGCCGTCATTGGTTGCGGTGAACACGACTACATCCATGTCGCTGCCGGAACTACCGTAAACAATAGACGCGGGTTGCGAGTGCAATGTATCGCCCATTGCGTTGCGTACCAGCGTAGCCGGATTGCTGTCTTCATCACGCACGTCGACGCCACGAGCCCACTGGATGATATCGTTTACGCTGGGGTCACCCGGCGTACCATCGAGACCAAAATCCTGCTGGGTGAAGCTCGCGGCATTGCTCGGCGAAATCGCATTGCTCGGGTCGATAAGGTTGTTGCCGTTCTTGTTCGTGAACAGACGTCGCGTCGACGGGTTCGGCAGCTTGCTGGAAGCGCCGCCCAGATTGACATTGGGGCCATCGGGCACGGCGCCGTCAGTCCAGTAGCTGTGCGAGCCATCGGCGAAATAGCCGGTTGTCTCATCAACAGCGGGAGCATTGTTCTTGTCCCGAATCTCGCCTTCGTAGATCCTGTATTTTTTCAGGTTACCGGGCCAGTGGGTCTTGTTCTTGGCGCGGAACACAGAAATATACAGATCATTCAGATGCTGCGTGCGGTTGAACGCGTTGACCGATACGGCAGGCGCTGTGAATGAGATGTCGCGGTCAAAGATATTGGTAACAATATCGGTCAGCGCTTCGGTCAATGAGCGAACGTCGCTGGCGAGGTAATACTCACCGCCGGAGTTCTCCGCGGTCTCCTTAAGGATCTCGAGATCGATGGAAAAACCGATGGTGTAGGTGGTCACGTTCTGGTCGCCCGGGAGACTGTAGTTGATGTCTTCCTTGGACAGGTATTCAGCGATGTCATCCAGACATGTACCGTTGGAATAGCCACCGGTACAAGTCGTTCTACCCATCGCCGACGGGTATCCCGGCAAATCGTCGACGCGGTAATAGGCGTCCACATCCTGCGTCGGTTCACCGTCAGTAAGCAACACATTGAAATTCTTGGCACAGGCGTAATTGGCCGGCTGATTGTAGCGGTAATTTACCAGCCCGCCGTCGAGCAGGCTGACGGACGTCGCGTCCGGATCTGTATTGGTTGATCCGTAATGCGGTTCCATGCCGCGCCAGTACAGTGCAGCTTCGTACATGGTTTCACTGAGCGGTGTCCAGTCAGATGCGGGTAGCGCGTCCACTCTGGCATTGATCTGGGCGCGGTTTGTATCCAAATCCTTCACGGCGTGAATAACAGAGCCACCCTGCGAAAAGTTGAACCGCATGAGTCCGACGTTGGCATTCTGCATCGAATTCAGGACGTTCTTGGTCACCGTTTTTACAATGTCAGTACGGCTCATCTCAACAACCGGCGAGTTGTTGTACCAGTTCATGTAGTTGCCGCTGAATGCGGTAATGACACGCTCGGTAGGCGAACTGCCCCAGGACACTTCACTGCCGGCACTGGCAGTGAACTCTTCCTGATTCGAGCCATTGCGTGCATAAGGTTTGGCCGGGTCACCGCCACCGTGGACGCCCGAGTCCCGTTCGCATTCCAGCAATTCATCGCTGTTGCCGGTCGGTCGCTGCCACTTCCAGGCGCCGCGTCGCTCCCGGTACATGGCCATCGTGTCGGTATACCGGCCTGATGTTGCCAGTGCGGCTGCACCGGTAGCACATACAAAATTCGCCGCGCTGACCCAGTTATCAGTGCCACAACCGGGAGGGTTGTCACCGGTAGTCCAATAGACTCGTGTCGGGTCACAACTGCCGGCATAGAGACTGGTGCTGATAAACGGTTCCTGAGTACGTTCGATCGTCGTCATACTTCCCGAACTATCGAGAATAAACAGGATATTGGGCTTGTCTGCGCCGCCGCTGTTCGGGTTCGACAGCAATAGCTCGACATCGTCTGCATACGCAGGGATGCCTGAAAGCAGGGTCAGCAGTAGTCCTGCACCAATCCACGCGGTGCGATTCCTGGACATATTCATGGGGCCGTTCCTCAGTAGTCAATCCGTGACCAAATCGCTCAATCAGTCACACGGTCAAATTAGTTAGTCTTCCAGTCGCGTTATGTGCAGACTGGTGACAATGCTTGATTTAGCGTCGTAGCTGACCAGCGCGTAGTGATCCTTACCACGCGGCAGGTTGTAGAAAGCTGCGCGAAAATCGACGAAGTCCAGCGCGGTACCGTCGACTCTGTACTCTGTTGCGGGCGTAAGCCGAACTGACAAAAACTCGGCGTCACACTCACCGGCACACGGCTTGAAGCTCATGCGGCCGTTCGTCGATGTCGGCACATTGATGTTTGACGTTGTAACCTCAACCGCGCGTACGACGGTGACGAGGTCGGCCGCCGCATTCAGGCTCAGGCCGAGTGCCAACAGCAACATGCTGATACGAATTTTCATTGTTCCCACTCCAGTAAAATCCCTTTGTTGAAACTGCTGCGCAGTTCCGGGCAGTATGTCTGCATATTCAGTGATTTCAGTTGCTTATACTAGGAACCACTGCACAAATTTGCCTATTGAATGCCGTCCTGGCTCCATAGAGTTCGTACCGGGTTATTGACAAATCCGGGGTCAAAACACTCGCGTCCGACGCAGCCTATCGGCGGTGGCGAGCAGGCCGCGCCTTCGCAATCCGGGTCCACAGGGCTCGGGAAGAGGATGGTCGGCGAGGGTGCGATACCACCTTGTGCGAGCTCCTCGCGGCGGGCGTCGTCAGCGTCGCCGGGATCCAGCGCATCCAGATTGTTCACCACCGGATCACCATTGAGCACGCTCACCCGGTAGAGGTAATTCATGCCAGCGCCGGGCAGGCAATTCGCCTGCGCGTTGCTCTGCGGGGAGAAGGCGACAAAGAACACTTCGTTGTTGAAGGTGAGCGAGTCGGCAAGGACCTTTTGGTCACTCGGCAGCGTAAAGCGCCAGCCGCGATCTGCCGGTCCCAGCTCAACCTGTAATCGTCCACTGACTTCGACCAGATCGTTATCGACAATGATGTCGTAGTTGTCATAGTCGGTCTGTTCAAGCTGGCGGAATACGTCGGGGTCCCGCAGGGAAAAGAACCGGTCAGCCGCACTTTGGTCGAACGGGTGTGCGCGATAGCCGCTGCCTATGCTGATAGCGAGGAAGCGACGATCCTGCAGCGGGTCGTTGAACATTGAGACATCCGGCGTGTTGTAGAACCGCCGGGTCGTACTCGGCGCGGTCAGATTGCCCGATGCCTGTTCCGCGCCGAGCTGTGCAATAACGCCACCGGTTACCAGGTTTGCCGGGGTTTGACCGCTGCGAATGTCGAAGCGCCAGATCTGGCCGCCAAGATCGGCCGCGTACATGCGATCGGCAAAGCCATCACCCGTGATATCCAGCGTGCGTATGCGAGTGGGTATCGAACGGGTCATCCGCGGTAAGGTGAGGTCCGCAGCACCGTCACGGCCGGCCCGCCAGAGTTCCGCCCCCGATTCGAGGTCGAGCATACGCAAACCCGCACCGCTGCCATCCGCTGTTGATGGGTGTGCCGCACTGTCATGTACCGGGTCGTAACCATCAGCGATGATGACGACAGCGTTCTCGGCATTCTGCCCGCCGGTGTTGACGTCCACCCGTGCAACGACCGGAGCTGACCAACTTTGCCCGGAATTGGCGAAGCTCACGTTCCACAACAGGCTGGGATTGCTGCGGTCGGTGACGTCGAGCGCATAGTAACTGCTGCCACCGCGACGCATGCCGAACAGGATGTAGACAAAGTCATTGCCGTCCACGATGCCGTTACCGTTTTCGTCACGAACAACAGGGACGATGTCACCGTCAATGCCGTAGTTCTTGAAAGAAGACTGGGGGTCAAAATACAAACGGCCCATATTCGATAGCAACTCACGCGGCACAAACGACCACAGTTCAGTTCCCGAATCGCCATCGATTGCGTGCAGGTAACCGTCGTTGGTGGCGACGAAGACGACAAGGTCCGGGTCTTGTGCGGTGCCGCCATAGACGATGGCTGCCGGCTGCGAGTGCAATGGGTCGCCCATCGCGTAACGCACGTCGGTGCTGGGGTCATTGTCTTCGTCGCGAATGTCCTCGCCGCGCATCCAGCGAATAAGGTCTTCAACCGAAGGGTCCTCGGCGGAACCGGTCAAACCGAAATCGGCGTCCGTGTAGGCGCCCGATTGTGACGGAATCAGTTGATTGCTGACGGCCGTCAGATCGGCAACGCCGTTGTTCGTGAACAGATTGCGCTGGTTCGGGTCCGGCAACTGGTTCGCCGCACCACCGAGTTGCACGTTGTTGCCGTCCGGGCCATCGGGGCTCCAGAAATTCTGAGCTGTATCGAAGAAGTAGCCATTGGCAGGGTTCACCGCCGGTACGCCGTTGACATCAATGATGCCGTCTCCGGACAACTCGAAACGTTTCAGGTTGCCAGGCCAATGGACATTGGTACGGGTGCCAAAAACGGTCAGGTACAGGCGGTTCAGGTTCTGCGTGCGGTTGAATGAATTGACAGACACAGCGGGCGCGACAAACGACATCGAGCGCTCATTGATGTTGGCCACGATCTGCAGCAATGCCAGCGTCAGGCTCTCAACATCGTCGGCCAGAAAATACTCACCGTTGGATGCTTCTGCTGTCTCGCGCAATATGGGCAAATCAATATTGAAGCCAATTGTATGCGTAGTGACGTTTTGCAGGCCGGGTATATCGGGCGTGATGTCGCGCAGCGCCATGTACTCGGCAATGTCATCCAGACAATCGCCCTGGTTGTTCCCGGTGCACGCGGCGCGTTCCAGCAACGTACTGAAGCCCGGCAGGGTGGGTGCGAGCGCAGGCGTGTCGCCGTCAAGTACCGGCTCACCATCGGTTAGCAATACGTTGTAGTTTTTTGAGCAGGCGTTGACTACGGGTGTCTGATAAACCGCCGGATTGCTCGAGGCGAGGGCGTCCGGATCCGTGGTGTGTTCGTTGACGTTTTCGCCATAGTGGGCCGGCAGGCCGTGCCAGTAGAGCGCCGACTCATAAAGGGTCTCCGACAACGGCGTGAATCCGTTGGCGTCCAGGCTGTCCACTGTTGCGAGAATCTGCGCCCGATTGGCTTCCAGGTCGGTAATATCCTGAATAACGACACCGCCGTCATCGTTGTTGAAGCGCATAACGCCAACATTGAGATTATCGAGTGAGCGCAACACGGTGCTGACGACGCTGCGCATGATTGCATTGCGCGACATCGTCACGTTCGTTGGGTTCTCACGCCAGTTCAGGTAGTTACCGTCAAATACCGTGTACGAAACATTGCGTGGCGAACTGCCCCAGGAGATTTCCAGCAACTCGCTGGAGGTCCAGGGGTTGATCAGATCGGGAACAGCGGATGCGTAAACCCGGCCACCGGTGCCATCGCCATGTATCCCGGAATCCGGCTGGCATTCAACCGGATCGGTGTTGTTACCGGCCTGCAGATCCTGCCAACTTCTTACCGCGCCGAGCAAGTCGGTCCGGTACTGGACCATGATGCTCGTGAAACTGCCGATACCATTAATCTGGTTAGTCGCCGCATTACAATGAAAGGACGATTTCTGGACGAACCGCGTATTCGTTGCGTCGCAGCTCGGCGTAACATTGACATCGGTCCAGTACACGCTGTTGGTATCACAGGTCCCCGCATAGGTTCGGGTCGAGTCGTACGGTTCAACCGTTACTTCGTTGGAACCCATACTGCCGGATGTATCCAGTATGAACATGACATTAGGGGTCGAGCCTGCGCCGGCCGCCGGGTTGACGAGCAACAATTCTGTGTCGTCCGCGAGAACCGGCAGACTGCATACGGCCGTACTGATCAGAGCAGTGACCAGCGTTTTGCAGTTTGATTGTAGGCTGGGCATATTCATTTCCCCTGGAAGTGGTAACGCACGATCTTTAGCTGTTGACTGAGACGGACGTGACAACGTCTGCCTCAAGATCGTGCTCCACGATTACTGCCTGAAATTTGCGATCACGAATCTGCAAGACCTCGCTACGGAATTCTTTCAGATCCACGACGCGGTCGTTGACGATGTAACGCGTCGTGTTTGTGACCCGAAGCGACTGTCGGTCACAAGTCTCACAGGCGCGAAAGCCGAGCGTGCCGTTTTCAGTCACCGGCAGCCGAAAACCGTCCAGTGTCGCTTCGTAGGCTCGGCTTACCGTGCGAAAGTCGGCGCTGGCAACTGTGCACAAGGCTGACAAAAAAACGATGGCGGCAATGTTCTTAAACATGCTCTGTACTCCGGTTTGGTGCGCAGTACGTATTACAGCGTCGGGGCTTCCGGCCCGACTACGTAAAAGGCTTGCGTATGCGTTGCCGCAGCATCGCGGTCGGTGACGTTGGCACCGTCGCGACGCGATTCGGCAACGGCTGTCGCGTTGAAGTGGTAGGCGGCGATGCCGCTGCCTACGCCGAGACTGAAGGCGCGGTCCGGTACCATTGTCGAGTCTTCAAAGCGAATCTCACTAGAAACGGTATCGTTGTTGATGACATTGATGTCGAAAGTCACGACATTCAATGTGTCGAAGCGGCCCTGAGCCAGTGCTTGTTCGAGTCCGGTTTCAGCTGCCTGAAACGCGTTCTCATAGTTCTGATCATTGCGTGCCATGGCTAATTCGGTAGTCGCCGTATTCATTCCGGAGATGGCCAGGACGGTGACCACGACCAGCAGGATCAGGCCTACGACCAGTGCGGCGCCTTCCTGTTTGTGTACGGTTTTAATGCTTCTCATGTCGTTCCCCGTGGACGATTCTTATGTGCGCGCGTTGCGCAGCAATACGGTCTTGGAAACCTGCAGTCGCCGGAAATTATCGTTCGGCACTCCAAGGTTTACGTCACCCGGCTGGTAATTGCGTTGGTCGTTGAGTCCCAGCTCAGGCGATACGGAGCGAACGACCAACCAGATGCGCGCAGTAATGACCCGTGCTGTCGGAATATAGTTGGCGTTACCTGGCGTAATGATTGGGTCCGCCGGATTGACGTAGCGGTCAACGGTGTTGTCCGTATCGACATCGACGCCGAACTGCAATTGCATGTTTTCAACACCCGGTGCGACTTCCTGATCGACGATAGCCGGGCCGCCTGCAGTTGATACCAGCGATTTGCGGCGCAATGTAGGCACACCGGGGATCAGTGCGGATGTGGGCGCAACGTAGTAAGTGTTGACGAGCAAGTCGTGCGTTTCGGAACGGGCCGGATCAAACGCAGGGGGTACGGCGCCGTTGGCAAACAGCTGGCCCTGAATGCGCGTCGACTGAATTTGCAGGCGACCGTTCTGCAGCGGCGTTACTGCAACGGTTGCGCGGCGGCTGGTTACGGTGTCCGAGTTCGCCTGATTGCCGCCGGTCGCCGCACACGGAAGTGTGTAGCCATTGTTGTCGCCGACGACAGGTCGTGCGAGGTCAAGCGCCCAGGCTGCACCGCAGGCACCGGGAGCCGGCAGGCCGTTCGGGTTGGCATCGCCGATGATGGAGCGTCCTTCAATGGCGGCACCGCGACTGTGTCGGCCCCAGTTGCTGGCCATGCGCAGGTCCTGTTCGATGGTGTCCATTGCGAACTGTGCGGTTTCCTGTACGCGGGCGATGGATTCGTTAATAACGAAAGCTTCGCGGCTCTGATTGTAAACCTGCACGGCGCCAATAATAAGAAACGAGCCGATTGATAAGGAAACCATCAATTCGATCAGCGTCATGCCGCGTTGCCGTAAGGCCCGGTTTGCTACCTTTGATTTCATGCTGGCCATATCAGATTCCGAATACGGGGATAGTGATCGAGTAGTTCATGTTCTCGCCCGGTTCTACCCAGTTAACGGTAATTTGGTAGGTAGGCGGTACCACACCATTGTTGAACACGATATCGATATCGCCGTTTGGCAAGGTGTCGAGTGCTTGTTGATCCCAAAGCAAAATGTCGTGCGCGGCCATTTCCGCCGGGGTGCAATTGACGCCACCGGCCACACAGTTGTTGTCGGCGCCGGCACCGGCATACGCGGCAGCGGCACGCGGGTTGGCGCGAATGCGATCCGCTACGTCACCCGCCAGGATGACCGCATTGTGGCGAAACAAAGAGGTGCGCCCGGCCTGCATGCTGTGTACGTACAAACCGGCAATACCGAGCATGCCGACCGACATGATGATCAGTGCAATGAGCACTTCAATCAGTGAAAAGCCCCGGGACTTGCCCGGCGCGCTGTAGCCATTTGTGATAGTGCTGGCAGTCATTGTTTTTGTCCTGGTCGCTGCAACCTGTGAAACGGTGCCCATCTCTAGGGGCATCCGCCGGCGTTATCGATTTGATCCACATCCCGCAGAATCGTGGCCCGGCCGATTGGCGTAACGACCAGAAAACGAGCGGATGAGGAGCCACCGGCAGCGACCTGATTGCCGCGCTGGTCACAGATCACCGCAGTCTGCAAAGCCGGTCCCGCGACATCACCCCGGCCAAGTCCTGTCGGCGCGAAACTGAAGTACGTTGCGCCGGCATTGGTTGATATATCGATGCCGCCAGGTATCTCCGGCAGTGTGCGCAGTATTGGCTCGCCGGCATCGCGAACAATATCGCCGTCAAGGTCCACGAAAATGATCCAGCCGCGATCAAATGCGACACCATCGCAGCTCGGATTCGCACCCTGCGGATCGTCGCTGGTGCAGATCGTGACATTGGACTTGGCACGCGCCGCTTCCGAACGTGCGAGCAGAAAGCTCGAATGCAGGTCGTTGGCTATGCCGGATATGCGGCTGTTACGGGTGAACTCGCCGAGGCTCGGAATGCCGATTGTCAGGAGGACCCCGGCAATCAACAAGGTGATCATCAGCTCGTAAATCGTAAAGCCGTTCTGGGAGTTTTTGTTCATGGGGCGCAATATACGCCGCACATCTTTTACGGATGCCAGATTCCGACAAGCGGTTTGACAGGCCGGATGAGCGGTGGAAACGAGCCGGATGCATTTAACTTAATCCGCACACGCATACGGCTCGCCACGGGTATTGCGGTCTGCAACCCGCGGCCGGCCCGTGTAGCTGACCACCAGCGCCCGGTTGCGGGTCCGGCCGGCACGGTCGCAGAAAATCAGTGTGCCATTGGTGGCCCTCAGCTCCGTGGCGCGGAGCGTGAATGAACGCCGGTTGGCACTGATCCGGATACGCTCATCACCCTGGTGCACGGCCAGCAAGGTTTCGTCGTCGTCGCGCCAGGCCGGCAGATCGCGATCCGCATTGACGAACATGATCCAGCCGGACGACCAGTCGTTGCTGTCCTGACATTGGCGCTGGTCGGTGCTCGGGCAGAGGGTCACAACTTGCCGACGGGTCACCGAAGTCTTGCGCGCCAGATGTATCGCATGAAACAAGGGGTCGATTTGGGCGCGGATGCGTTGGTCGGCACCTATCCTGCCAAACGAGGGCAGTCCCAGCGTCATGACCAGTGCGGCGATAGTGAGCGTAACCAGCAATTCGTAGATCGTGTAGCCGCGGCGCCGTGCGGGTCCGTGCATAGTTAGCCTCCTGTTCATAACGGAGACTAGGTTGAGAGGCGGGCTCCCGCAGCTGGTGTAACGTGGCAATTCTTGCTGATTTGGCCGCTCGGCAAGGCGCGTCGCCGAGGCGGGACTCGCGGAATTTTTCGTTTATACTCGGCAACTATCTGATTCAAGAGTGGTTGTGATGTCCCCAAGGGAAATCCGCGAAAAACTCGAAGCCTGTGGCGTCATGCCGACCCCGCAGCGCATGGAGGTGGCCGAAATACTCCTGGAAAAGCCGCAGCACATGGCGGCCGACCAGATAATCGACTTGCTCCGCGAGGGCGGCCGCAAGGTGTCGAAAGCGACGGTGTACAACACCCTGAACCTGTTCAGCGAACGTGGTCTGATACGTGAGCTGAGTGTCGATACCAGCCGCAAATTCTACGATTCGACCACCCACCCGCATCATCACTTCTTCAATGTTGACTCCGGTGAGCTGCAGGATATTCCTGATGATCAAATCCATATCGCGGGCTTGCCGCCGCTGCCAGCCGGCACTGAGCGGGAGAGTGTCGAGGTGTTGATTCGGGTTCGCGGCAGAAAGGTTGTCAGCTAAGCCGACGAACTGTGGCGCAGGAGTCAGGGCGAGGCTATACTCGCGCCCCGGGTCGCATTGACCACCGTGTCTGCGCCCCCGCCAAATTGCTCTCAGCGACGATTTGGCCGCAGAAAAACCAGGCATTGCCGGATTAGCTCAGTTGGTAGAGCACATCATTCGTAATGATGGGGTCAGGTGTTCGAATCACCTATCCGGCACCATTTCTTGTTCCCTCCCTCTCGTCCACGATCGCGATCATTGGCCTTTCGGCCTGAGCACCGTGGTTCGTTGCAGAGTGGCTTTCCATTGCGGCCTGGCGCCCGGAAGGGGCTGCGCGGGTCAGCACAGCCCGCATGAAGCAACGGCAGGCGAGTGACTCGCCTGCCGTCGTGGTTACGCGCCAGACTTTGGATCAGACGGGCGGGCGGCCTCGCAGAGCGCCGGCGAGTGCGCTGACAATGAGCAACGCCAGGAAAACAAAGAACAGAATTTTGGCGATGCTGGCAGCGGCACCGGCAATACCGGTGAAGCCCAGAACGGCCGCAATGACCGCAAGTATGAAAAATGTAAGTGCCCAAGAAAGCATATTGTCCCCTTTGTTTGCTGCCAAACCTGACGCGGTCGAAACCGCCTACAAGGGAGTTAATGCAGGTAGTGTGCCAGCGGGACTGGCCGGCTGGCGCCGCGCAGTTGCTGGCTCTTGCCGGGATCCTTCGTTCGACGCAGCACGATTAGCGGCAAGAATTACACCGTTTCGTAAGTTTTACCGGGCACGCGCCGGCAGTGGCGTCCCCGTCAGCAGCCGCACGGCCGGTTTCTGGCAATGCAGTGCCCGTGCTAGCCTTCGCGCTTGATTGTCGAGCAGCGGAGTGACAGTGGACAATAGCGAGAAAGAACAGGGCGGCCTGTTTCTGTACGAACAGCCAGAACTCATGTCAGCGGAACAGCACGGTAAGTTGGGCCTGACACCAGCCGACAAGCCGTACGCGTTTGCCAGCCACGCCCGGGCGGTCCCGCTGACGCTGGCCGAATTCGCCAGTGCGCAAAGAAACTACCCGATTGTATTTACCAATCTTGAAAACCCTTTTCCGGTTGCGGTTGTGGGTTTGCTCGAGGATGAAAACCTGTTCATCAATGACGGTGTCTGGGACCCGGCTTGTTATGTACCCGCCTACTTGCGGTGCCATCCGTTTTCTTTTGCCGGCGAACAGGAAGGGCGGATTGCTGTCGTCGTTGACCGCAAAGCGAGCACAGTGACGGAGAACGCCAGGTACCCGTTCTTCGTTGACGGCAAACTCGCGACCGAGACCGAGTCAATGATGCGTTTCTGTGCCCAGTACGAAGCCGAGCGTTTGCGTACGCTGAATTTCTGCACGCAACTGCGTGATCTGGGACTGTTGGCAAGTCAACGTGCAATGCACACACCGGATGGCAGCACGGAAGAACAGACGCTGGCCAATTACGTCAGCGTTGACACACAAAAGCTGGCTGAGCTCAGCGATGAAGCTGTTGTGGAGTTGCACCGGTCCGGTCGGTTGGCATCGATATACCTGCAAGCGTATTCGATGGAAAACTGGCAACCGCTGATGATACGTCGGGATCAACGAGCTAAACCTGCCGCGGTTAAGTAGCCGGAGGATGGATCACCAACGCCAGCGGTACGGTCAAGCCGGTTCTTGCTCGTACCCGGGCGGACTTGCACGCAAGCTCGCTGGACAGCAATGTTTGCGACAGACCGGATGCGGATATGGCCAGCCGAAGGCCGCTGAACGGCCAATATGTTCAGTGCGCTTTCACGGTGCTGCGGCACGTTATGGCGCGTCGCGACAATCGGCACGGCGGGTTGATAATCCTCACCGAGGACTTCGCAGCTGCAGCGGCGTCCCTGAGAACTTAAAAAAATACAATTACTTATCTTGTATTCTTGCGGCATCGTGTCAGAATGCGGTCGGTACGGCGGTATAAAACCGCGTTAGACTGGCAAGAGCAAAAAGACGGGTACAGCAGCAACCGCATGACAGGCTCCTCTCGCAGTGACAACACGGGAACATTCATCGCCCAGGCCCGGCGACCGCGGGCTGGTGAGCGAACGCGCGGTGCCGTTGATGCGCTGCAGACCAAAATCGCCGTCAATCTGCAGCAGCTTGATCCCGCGCGCTACACCGAACAACTTCGCGAGAATATCGCGGAAATGCCAGATGCCCTTGGTTGCGACGCTGCGTTTCTCGCGCTTTTTAATAAAGACGCTACAGCCATAGAGTCAATTTACGCGTCGAGTTCCGTGTTTTGCGCCTGCAATCCGGATGCGCTGGCCAAAGACAGTCTGACGGACTGGCCATGGCTCAGTCAGCGACTCGATCACCTGCGGGTCGTCGAAATAACCAACACGGATAATCCGCCGAAATCTGCCGAAGGCGAATTCGCACGGCTGGCAGGCATCAATATCGGTTCCTGCCTGATCATAGGCTTCAGCGTGCGCAACGAAGTGGCCGGGTTTCTTGCCGTTGCCAACGAACGCACGGTCGAGGCCTGGGAAGCCAGTTTGCACTTGTTGCTCAAACTGGTTGGTGCCTCGCTTTCTTCCGGCATGGAAAGGATGCGTACAGCAGAATTGTTGTTCGAGCTTGAAGATCGCAATGATCTCATCAGCCATACAGCGAATGACGGCATCTGGGATTTCGACGGCCAGACCAAGCGCATCAAGTTGTCCCGGCGCTGGAAGGAAATGCTGGGCTACGAAGACCGTTCCGACATCCTGCCCGACTGGTACCGGCTGGTTCACCCTGATGATATGGCACGTGTGCAGGCCAAGATGCGAGAGCACCTCGAAGGCAAGACTCCCTTTTTCGAGTCTGTGCACCGCATGAAGCATCAGAATGGCGAATGGCGCTGGATGACGAGCAGGGCGAAAGCACGCCAGGATGAACGTGGTCGCCTGATTCGACTGCTGGGCGTCGAGGTCGACATAACGGAACGCAAGCTCTACGAAGAAGCGCTGTTCCGTGAAAAGGAAAGTGCCCAAATTACTTTGCGTTCGATCGGTGATGGCGTTATCACGACGAATGCGGACTGCACCGTGGAGTACATCAATCCGGTTGCAGAGGAACTGACTGGCTGGAAAGTCGATGACGCGAGCGGCCGGCCGGTGGACGAGATATTTCGCGGTTTCCACGAAGAGACCTGCGAACCGCTGGAGAACCCGCTGGCAGTTTCGATTCGTCGCAACCGGCCTATCAAGTCTGTCCGCCCGACACTTCTCATCCGGCGTGATGGCAACGAGTTGTACATTGAGAGTACCGCGTCGCCCATTCGTGATGGCCGCGGTGATGTCACGGGCGGTGTGCTGGTTTTCCACGACGTCAGTGAATCGCGCGAACTCAATCGCCGGCTTAGTTACCACGCCAGTCATGACATTCTCACTGGTCTTGTCAATCGCCGCGAGTTCGAAAACCGGCTTGAGCGCGCCCTGAAGAGTGCCCGCGCAAGAGAGACGAGTTACGCACTTTGCTACCTCGACCTTGACCAGTTCAAGATCGTCAACGATTCCTGTGGTCACAGCGCAGGCGATGCCTTGCTGGGGCAGCTCGGCGCACTTCTGAAATCAAAGATTCGCTGGCGCGATACATTGGCGCGCCTGGGTGGCGATGAATTTGGCGTGCTGCTGGAGAGTTGCAGTCTGGAAGAGGCCATGCAAACCGCGGAAGTTCTGCGGGTGGCTATCGGCGAATTCAAGTTCATGTGGGATGACCGCAGTTTCCGGCTCGGGGTGAGCATCGGTGTCGTGCCGATCACGGCTGAAAATGAAGACGTTGCTGCGCTGCTGAGTGCGGCCGACAGTGCGTGTGCGGCGGCGAAGGAAGCAGGGCGCAACCGGATTCACAGCTTCCAGGAAAACGATATCGATCTGATGCGGCGCCGTCGCGAAATGCAATGGGCGGCCCGAATCAACAATGCCCTTGAGGAAAATCGCTTCGAACTGTTCAGGCAGACGATTCAGCCTTTGCAAGTAGAAGACCTTGGCGCACATTACGAAATTCTGCTGCGTATGCGGGACGAGCAGGGCGGAATCATTTCACCCGAACTGTTCATAGCGGCGGCCGAGCGCTACGGAATTACCCCGAACATTGATCGCTGGGTGATAACCAATTCATTTCGTTGGCTGGTCTCGGAGGCGGATGAGCGCGAACGCTTGTCGTTGTGTTCGATCAATCTTTCCGGGCAGAGTCTCGGCGATGAGAAGTTTCTGCCTTTCGTCGTTGATCAGTTTCAAATCAGCGGCATTGACGCAACCAAGATCTGTTTTGAAATTACCGAAACGGCAGCTATCGCCAGTTACTCGCAGGCAAATCGCTTCATCAATGCATTGAAAGAACTCGGCTGCAAATTTGCGCTCGATGACTTCGGCACCGGTTTGTCTTCGTTCGGCTATCTGAAACACTTCCCGGTCGACTTCCTGAAAATCGACGGTAGCTTCGTCAAGGAAATTCTGCACGATCCGATTGACCGTGAGATGGTTCGTTCAATTAACGAGATCGGTCATCTGACGGGCAAGAAGACCATTGCCGAATTCGCCGAGAACGAAGAAATTATTACGATGTTGCGTGGCATGGGTATCGACTACGCGCAGGGTTACGGCGTATCCGAGCCGAAGCGAGTCACGCGCGCCGTCGCCTGATAGCGCCAGCCCAGTCAGTCAAACAGCATCGACAAGTCAGCGGCATGCACGTGTTTGGTCAGTGCGCCCACTGAAATAAAATCGACGCCCGTTTCGGCCACTGCTTTCAAGTCGTCTATCGTCATTCCGCCACTGGCTTCCAGTTCTGCCGCTTTGTCGCCGTGACTGCGATTGCGAAGGACCGCGGTGTGCAGATCATTGAGGGAAAAATTGTCCAGCAAAATGCGGCGTACGCGAATAGCCAGCGCTTCATCAAGTTGTGCAAGTGTTTCAACTTCTACCTCAAGCAAGACGTCGGCGTTTATTTCTCGGGCACGATTGACCGCGGCCGCGATACTGCCGGCACTGGCGATGTGGTTTTCCTTTATCAGAATTGCATCGAACAGCCCAACCCGGTGATTTTGTCCACCACCGCAAGTGACCGCGTACTTTTGCGCCCGGCGTAAGCCGGGAATGGTCTTGCGGGTATCGAGTATTCGCGCTTCGGTATGCGCAACGGCCGCAACGTACCGTGCGGTGGCCGTCGCCGTTGCGGAAAGCGTCTGCAGGAAGTTCAATGCCGTGCGTTCAGCACTCAAAAGTGCGCGCGCCGCGCCGCGCAGCGTGCACAGGGTGTCGCCAGCAGTCAGGCGTTCGCCGTCACGAACCCGCCAGGTGATCTTCACATCCTCGTCGAGTATCCGAAATACCCTGTCGGCCCACGGCTGACCGGCAAGTACCATGTCCTCGCGGGCGATGATGCGTGCATCGGCGAACGTATTCGCGGGAACCAGTGCTGCGGTGAGATCGCCACTGCCAAGATCTTCATCGAGGGCGGCTTTCACATTGCTTTCTATTACTGCTTGTAGTGCTGTTTGCATCGATCGTCCTGGAAAAAGAAACCCGGCACTGAGCCGGGTTTCATGGCTTGCGTTGCCGCGTCGTTCACATGCTGAAGCCGTGGTGCGCGCCGATCATGCTCATGACCATAGGAATCGACATCAGCGTATTGGAGCGCGAAGCGAGAAACGCTACGCGTTTTGCCCTCGCGACTTCGTCGGCAGTAGCCTCGACGATGCCCAGAATCTTTTTCTGGTTGGGCCAGATCAGTACCCATACATTGAACAGCATCAAGGTGCCGAGCCATGCGCCAATCCCGATCGTCAGGGCATAAGCATTTGGCGTATCCCCGAGCATGCCGAGCGTAAATGCATTCGCGAACTGCTTGCCGTGCGCCAAATAGGAGGCACCGCTGAGCCAGGTCACCAGCGCACCCCACCGAAACCACCACAATGCGCGAGGTGCGACGTACTTGGTGATTCCTGCGCCGCCCGGGCCGCCTTCGTCGCTGGCGGCAGCGCCAAGGGCGGGAACCTGAACGAAGTTGAAGTAGTAAAGCAGGCCAATCCAGGTAATGCCGGCCAGTACATGCAACCAAATGATGAAAGTCCCGGCAGTTGCGGGCATCGCAAGTCCGGAGGTGGCGAAGATGACAATCACGGCAAGCACGATGCCACCGAAAATGGTTCCGGCAACGGTATTCAGTGGGTTCATTGTTCTTCTCTCCCTGACGTTTATAGGTTGGTATCGCTCTATTGTCGTACTCAGGGGGTGCGGCTGCCCGCTCCGGCTGATAGAGGCGCTATTATAGTGGCTGGCGGGACTAAAATCCTGACTCATTGAGGGCCGTTCCGGGCCGCGGACCGTGCTCGTAGGATACTCATAAGTTAATGAAAAATATTGGGAAAAGGCTAATTCGTAGCGAGCTTTGCAGGCATGGATGAGCCAGCCTCCCGAGACGAGCTGCAGGCGCGCCCGACCTCACCGTGTACCCGCGTGTGCACGCTGGATGAGCAGAATGTCTGCCTGGGCTGCCTGCGTACTTTGGCGGAAATCGTCGGCTGGTCGAGAATGACCGCTGACGAGCAAAGAACGTTGATTAAGGACCTGTCGGCGCGGCGCGGATAGCCTGCCTTGCACATGGCGCTGGCATCTGGCGTACAATTCGCCACCGGTTGTTACGAGATGATCCACGAATGCGAATTTTGCTGACAGCGTGTGCGCTGATGTTGTTGTCGGGGTGCACCGCTTTGATGGTAGGCGGCGCAGCGGCAGGGGGGTATCAGCTTGGTAAGGACGAGCGCTCGGCCTCGCAGGTTACCCGTGACGGCGCGACCACAGCGTCAATCAAGAGTCGTCTCATCGCTGACAAGCTGGTCAGCGCTTTTAACGTGAATGTTGACACCTACGAAAATCGTGTCACCTTGCGAGGCACTGTCGGTAGTTATGCTGCGCGCGCCCGGGCTGCGGCAATTGCGAACGAAGTTGATGCCGTGGTTGCCGTGGATAACCAGCTCAAGGTTGTCAACTCGCGCTGAACGAACATTTGCACTTGATAATGAATCTGCCGGACATATCTATACAGGCCGGCCCCGAACCCGCAATTGAAGAGAGATTGAAAAAGTGGACGTAAACCAGAGAATCGAATCGCAGTTGAAAGAAAACCCAGTGCTGCTGTACATGAAAGGCACACCGGACTTTCCTCAGTGCGGCTTTTCCGGCCAGACCGTGGCTGCACTCAAGGAAGTAGGCAAGCCATTCGCGTTCGTCAATATCTTTGAAGACCCGGAAATTCGCGAGGGACTCAAAGCGTATTCAAACTGGCCGACGTTCCCGCAGTTGTATGTCAACGGCGAACTGATTGGTGGCTGCGACATTATCGTTGAGATGTACCGGTCTGGTGAGCTGCATACTCTGCTGAACGGCGAAGAAGCCGGCGCCTAAGCGACCCGTGTCAGCCGAGACCGGCGCTGTCGGTCTCTTTTTTGATAGTTTCCCAGTCGGACTCCGAGTTGACCGAGTCGAAGACCGGGCGAAAGCGGTTCACGATATCGCAGAAGACATCGGCCGTAATTTCGGCATCGTAGGCAGCCGAGTGAGCTTGTGATTCGTCCCAGGTCATGCCAGCGGCTTTTACCGCGCGAGCCAAAACCGTCTGGCCATAGGTTACGCCGCACAAGGTGGCGGTGTCGAACGAGCTGAACGGGTGAAACGGATTGCGTTTAATGGCCGTCCGTTCTACGGCGGCATTCACGAAGCCAAGATCGAAAGAGGCATTGTGACCGACCAATACAGCCCGACTGCACCCGGCCTCTTTAACCGCGCGCCGGACCTCGCGAAATACTCTTTGCAAGGCGTCCCGTTCGTCGATAGCCGGACGCAGAGGGTGGTGCGGATCGATCCCGTTGACGGCCATGGAGGCAGGCTCCATATTCGAGCCTTCAAACGGTTTTACGTGGTAGCGGACAGTGTCGCCTCGGACGAGTGTACCGTCAGCGTGTGCTTCAATGAGCACTGCCGCAATCTCCAGTAGTGCATCGGTTCGGGAATTGAAGCCGCCGGTCTCGACGTCGACCACTACGGGTAGAAAGCCGCGAAAGCGATCGGCGATAGCGAATGGTTTACTCACGAATATCCTGTTTAATAGAAAAAGTGCCTGCTCAGGCTTTCAGCATGTGCTGGTCAAGCAGCAGGTTCATCGTAAAGCGTACGCCAAATCCGGTGATCGTGGTCGGAATATGTCCGAGGCCGCCTTTCCGGGTGCAGGCGCTCAAGTCGACATGTATCCAGGGCACGTCCTTTTCTACGAATTCGTTCAGGAAAGTTGCCGCAAGGATATGGTCGCCACCGCCGCTCGGTGAGCATTGTTTTATGTCAGCGGTCTCGCTACTAAGTTCGGCAAGAAACTCCTTGTCGACCGGGAACGGCCAAACCCGTTCGCCACTGTCACGGCCGCTGCGCTTCAGTACCGGGTGCAGGTCGGGGCGGTTGGTGAATACACCGCTGTAGCGTGTCGTGACGGCGTTCATGCACGCCCCTGTCAACGTGGCGTAGTCGATGATCAAGCCCGGCTTGTCTTCGCTCGCAAAATGCAATACGTCCGCGAGTGCCATTCGGCCTTCCGCATCGGTATGAATAATCTGGATAGTTTTGCCATTGGCGGCAGTGACCACGTCCTGCGACTTGTAGGCGCGCGGACCGGTCCGGTTCTCGGTGATCGCAAGCCAGCAATCGACGGCGTGCGGCAAGCGGAGCTCCGAGATAGTCAGCAAGGTGCCGACAGCTACCGCGCTGCCGCCCATGTCGATGTGCATTTCCAGCATCGAATTGAACGGCTTCAGATTGGTGCCGCCCGTGTCGAAGATGATGCCTTTGCCAACCAGCGAAAGTGCAGGCGACTTGACGTTCTTTTTGCCCGGCCGATAGCGCAAACGCACGATGGCCGCGCTGTTGTCATCGTTGCCTTGGGCGACTGCAAGGAACGCGCCGGCACCTTTCTTCTTCAGTTCGGCCGTGCTGAACTGCTTGAACTGCCAGCCCCGATCTTTGGCCAGTGAACGCAAAATGTCGCAATACGCGGTGGCGTCAAGTTTGTTGGGTGGCAAGCTGGTCAGTGCGCGCGCCAGGTTGTTGCCTGCCGCTTCAGCTTGCACGCGGGACAGATCCAGCTTGTTCGCCATGCCAAGGATGCGCAGGGTTGAGAACGGTTGCGGGCTGGATTTGCTCTTGCACGTCGGCATCACGAAACCTGCAGCCAGCGCAGCTGCAATAAAATTCTCGGCAACCGCTTCCTGTTCCTCACTGTCGAAACCAGTGACCCAGATTGCCACGCTGGAGACTTTTTCGGTCAACGCTGCCACCAGCATTTTGCGTGCGAAAGTCAGCGTGTCGAATACGGAGGAATCGGCTGCAAGCTCGCCCACGTGAACGCCGCTCTGTTGTTTGTTGGCGAGGCGGCTGCTGACGAGCGGGACATGGCTGTCTTTTGAGCGTTTGCGGAGCTCCTGCAGTTTGTTACCGTCAGGTAACGCATTCCAGACCGCTTTCTTGGCTTTGGCTGGAATGATGATCAGTAATTGATCGACGTTGTTGAGGTCTTTTTCAGTTGGACTTTGTGCTGTCTGGAAGACTTTGATTTTGTTTCCAGTGAACTCACCTGTGGGAAAACTTGGCATCGGGGTACTAACCTTTGTCGTCAGCATAGGCCATAATACGCGCACCGGTAGCGCGGGCACTGCACTGCATTATCGATTTGGCCGGTGCGACAGAGCGGTGATCCTAGCAGGACAGTTGTTCGAATTCACGCCGCCATTCTCCAGCTGTAAATTAACGCAGGAAGGTATTTGGATAGTTTATGAGCGATTTCAGCCGATTTGACGATATTGACCCCACAGAAACCCGCGAGTGGCTTGAATCCATAGATTCTGTTCTGCGCACGCACGGGCCGGAACGGGCCCACTACCTTCTGAACCAGATGATCGATTTTTCCAGACGGTCAGGAGCGTATCTGCCGTACAGCCCGAATACGGCGTACCTGAACACCATTGCCACCGGACGTCAGCCGGAATACCCTGGTGATCGCTCCATAGAACGTCGTATCGAGGCCTACATTCGCTGGAATGCGATGGCCATGGTGGTGCAGGCGAATCGCAAAAGCTCGGAATACGGCGGCCATATTTCCAGTTACGCCTCGTCGGCAACGCTTTATGAAGTCGGCTTCAATCATTTCTGGCGGGCGCCGTCTGAAGGCCATCTTGGCGACATGATTTTCATGCAGGGCCATTCGTCGCCCGGTATCTATGCTCGCGCATACCTTGAGGGACGGCTGGATGAAGCCAAGCTCAATCGCTTCCGCCAGGAAGTCGGTGGTGACGGTCTGTCTTCTTACCCGCACCCCTGGCTGATGCCGGACTTTTGGCAGTTCCCGACGGTCTCGATGGGACTGGGCCCGATGATGGCCATCTACCAGGCGCGTTTCATGCGCTACCTCGAGAACCGGGAAATGATCCCGGCCAGCGATCGCAAGGTCTGGGCCTTCATGGGTGACGGCGAGATGGATGAGCCGGAGTCGATGGGCGCGATCACGATGCCGGTGCGGGAAGGGCTCGACAACCTGGTTTTCGTCGTCAACTGCAACCTGCAGCGCCTCGACGGTCCGGTGCGCGGCAACGGCAAGATCATCCAGGAGCTAGAAGCCGCATTCAGCGGAGCAGGCTGGAACGTTATCAAGGTCATTTGGGGCTCACGCTGGGATCCGCTGCTGGCAAAAGATCACACGGGTACGTTGCGTCGCGTGATGGAAGAATGCGTCGACGGTGAGTACCAGAATTTCAAATCCAAAGGTGGCGCCTACGTGCGCGAGAACTTCTTTGGCAAATTCCAGGAAACGGCCGAGATGGTCGCGAATATGTCGGACGACGATATCTGGCGTCTGAATCGCGGCGGCCACGATCCGCTCAAGGTGCATGCGGCCTATGATGCTGCTGCAAACCACAAGGGCCAGCCCACAGTTATTCTTGCCAAGACGGTGAAAGGTTTCGGCATGGGCGCCGCTGGCGAGGGTCAAAACATCGCGCACCAGCAAAAGAAGCTGGATGTCGAGGCGCTCAAAGCCTTCCGCGATCGTTTCAATATTCCGGTATCGGACAAAGACATTGACAGTGTTCCATACTGCAAGCCGTCACCAAACAGCGACGAAATTGAATACCTGCACGAGCGTCGCAAGAAGCTCGGTGGCTATCTGCCACAAAGGCGCATGAAGTCAAAACCGTTGCCGATTCCTCCGTTGGAGATGTTCAAGTCTCAACTCGAGGGTACCGGCGAGCGCGAAGCATCCACCACGATGGCTTTCGTCCGCATCTTGTCCTCGCTGATTCGCGACAAACAGATCGGCAAACACGTCGTGCCCATCGTGCCCGACGAGGCTCGCACGTTCGGCATGGAAGGCATGTTCCGGCAGGTTGGTATCTATTCGTCGAAAGGGCAGTTGTACACGCCTCAGGATGCGGACCAACTGATGTTCTACCGTGAGGACAAGAAAGGTCAGATTCTCGAAGAAGGCATTAACGAGGCTGGCGCGTTCTGTTCCTGGCTGGCGGCCGGTACCTCGTACAGCAATCACGACGTACAGACGGTCCCGTTCTATATTTATTATTCGATGTTCGGCTTTCAGCGCATCGGCGATTTCATTTGGGCTGGCGGCGATCTGCAGTCACGCGGCTTCCTGATCGGCGGTACAGCCGGACGAACGACACTCGCGGGTGAGGGTCTGCAGCATCAGGACGGTCACAGCCTCGTGATGTCATCGACCGTACCGAATTGCGTGTCCTACGACCCGACTTATGGCTACGAGTTGGCGGTGATTATCCAGGACGGCATGCGGCGGATGATAGGCGAGCAGGAGAATGTTTTTTATTACATTACCTGTATGAACGAAAACTACGTGCACCCGCCGATGCCGAGCGGTGTTGAGGACGGCATTCTCAAAGGCATGTATTTGCTGCAGATCGGTGATCAAGGGCAGGTTCGGCCGCAGTTGATGGGCTCGGGCACCATACTGCGTGAAGTTATCGGCGCCGCCGAGTTGCTGGACAAGGACTTTGGTATTCCATCGGATGTCTGGTCGGTTACAAGTTTCAATGAATTGCGTCGTGAGGCCTTGGCGGTTGAGCGCTGGAACCAGCTGCATCCGGAACACCCGCAAAAGAAAACCTACATTGAAACTTGTCTTGCAGAGCGCAAAGGCCCGTATATCGCCGCAACGGATTACATGAAGATCGTGCCCGATCAGATTCAGCGTTGGGTGCCTGGCAGTTATGTAACGTTGGGAACGGACGGCTACGGACGCAGTGATGCTCGCAAGGCTCTTCGTCAGCATTTTGAAGTCGACAAGCGTTACATCGCGGTGACCGCGCTGAAAGCGCTGGCCGATGACGGCGCGCTCGATCAGAAAACGGTGTCTCAGGCCATCGAAAAATACGGTATTGATCCCGAGAAGCCCGATCCGGTTACGTTGTAGCCGAAACAGGTAAATTTGCAATTGGAGTAACTGAGTGTCGGACAGTACAGACATTATCGTTCCAGATATTGGTGATTTTTCGGATGTGGAAGTCATCGAAGTTCTGGTATCCGCAGGCGACAAGGTAGCTCGCGAAGACGGCCTTGTTACGTTGGAAACGGACAAAGCCACAATGGACGTGCCAGCGGCAACTGACGGTGTAATCGAATCGTTGTCCGTCAAGGTCGGCGATCGGGTTTCGAGCGGGGACAAGATAGGCCGCATGAAGACTGAGGCGGCGACGAGTGACAACGACACTTCGTCGGCGAGCACGGCGCCGGAAGCCACGGATGCCGGCAACGACGTTGCCGCTGACGCTGGCAATAACGATGAAAGCGTTGCGGGTGGTGAACAGTCGGTGCTGGTTCCCGATATTGGCGACTTTTCTGACGTGGAAGTTATCGAAGTTCTGGTCAGTCCCGGCGATGAGATAAAAGTCGACGATTCTTTGGTCACGCTCGAAACGGACAAAGCGACCATGGACGTACCGTCCACGGTTGCCGGTACAGTGAAGTCGGTCAGTATCGCGGTTGGTGACAAAGTGTCGGAAGGCACTGTTGTGGCAGTGGTCGATGCTGTTGCCAGCGCACCAGCCAAAAGCAAGAAGCCGGAACCAGCGCAGCAACAAAAACCGAAATCGACGGCTGCGCCGGCCGTAGCAGAGGCACCCGCGGCGGCTGCGCCGGTGCAATCGAACACGCCCCGTGACTTGCCGCCTATTGAGGAAGCGGGCTTTTCTCAGGCGCACGCGAGTCCGTCAGTGCGCAAGCTCGCCCGTGAGTTGGGCGTTAATCTGGTGCAGGTCAAAGGCAGCGGCGAGAAGAAGCGCATACTGCACGAAGACGTCAAAGCGTTCGTCAAGAGTGTGCTCAGCGGACAAACGAGCGTCGGCGGCAGCGCGCTGCCGAAAGTGCCGGTCGTTGATTTCGCCAAGTTCGGTGAAATCGATTCGCAGCCCCTGACGCGTATACAAAAAATATCGGGGCCGCGCCTGCAAGCCAGCTGGATAAATCTGCCGCACGTAACGCAACATGACCTGGCGGATATCACTGAGCTCGAAGAACGCCGTCAGGAACTGAAAGGCCCGGCAAAAGAACGCGGCATTTCCTTAACACCGTTGGCCTTCATCATTAAAGCCTGTATCAGTGCGCTGCAGGAGTTTCCAAAGGTCAATGCGTCACTGTCAGCGGATGGCAGTGCGCTGGTGTACAAAAAGTACTACCACCTGGGTTTCGCTGCAGATACCGATCAGGGATTGGTCGTTCCGGTAATTAAAGACGCCGACACGATGGATGTTTACGAACTGGCCGAGCAGCTCGGAGCGCTGTCGCGCGCAGCGCGCGAAGGCAAGCTGAAGGGTGACCAGATGCAGGGCGCGACGTTTACTGTATCGAGTCTGGGCGGCATTGGCGGCACCGCTTTCACACCAATCGTCAACGCGCCAGAGGTGGCGATACTGGGTGTTTCCCGCTCAAGCATGCAACCGGTATGGAACGGCGAAGCCTTTGAGCCAAGACTCATGTTGCCGCTGTCGTTTTCCTATGATCACCGGGTTATCGATGGCGCCTACGCCGCGCGCTTCACCACCTTCCTGTCGAAGGCATTGACGGATGTCGATGCCATGCTGGAAGCGATCCCGTAACAACGCAGGCGAATTCGTAAACATGAGTAAAGACAAGACCCTGACTGTTCCCGACCTTGGCGATTTTGCCGATGTAGAAGTCATTGAAGTACTGGTCAAGGTGGGCGACACGCTGCAAGTCGAAGACCCCGTCGTTACGCTCGAGACAGACAAAGCGACAATGGACGTGCCGGCCAGCGAGGCGGGCACTGTCTGCAAATTGCGGGTTAAGGCCGGCGATCGGATTTCGCAAGGCGATGCCGTGTTGGATTACGTCGCCGATTCCGCAGGCGCAGCGTCGGACTCTGTCACTGACAAGAGCGGTGCGAAGGCGAGTCCAGCCGTCGCGGCTCCGGCCGCCCAATCGCCGCAAGCCAAACCGGCAGCGTCGGGTGATGCTACGCATACAACGGAACTTGTCGTTATCGGTGCGGGTCCTGGTGGCTACACGGCTGCGTTTCGAGCCGCTGACCTCGGCATGGAGGTCACCCTGGTCGAGCGCTGGCCGATTCTGGGTGGCGTCTGTCTGAATGTTGGCTGCATCCCTTCGAAAGCATTGTTGCATGCGGCCAAAGTTATCGATGAAGCCGAAGCGATGGCGAGCCATGGTGTGCAGTTTGGCAAACCCAAGATCGATGCACTGAAGCTGCGGGACTGGAAAAACGAAGTCGTTGGTAAACTCACTGGCGGTCTCACGCAGTTGGCGAAGCAGCGCAAAGTCAAAGTGCTGCACGGCGTTGCCAGTTTCCAGTCAGCAAACCGACTTGAGCTCGATTCGGGCGAAACGATCGATTTTGAGAAATGCATAATCGCCGCTGGCTCCGAGAGTGCGATGATTCCGGGCTTGCCTGACGATGAACGTATTGTCGATTCAACCGGCGCACTGGAACTCCACCCGTTACCGAAGCGCATGCTGGTGGTGGGCGGCGGGATCATAGGTCTCGAAATGGCGTGCGTTTACGCCGCGCTGGGGACCAGGGTCAGTGTGGTAGAGCTGACTGACAGTTTGATGCCCGGTACCGATAAGGATCTGCTGCGCCCTTTCCGCAAGATTATTGATCAACGCTACGAAGCAATCATGCTGGGCACCAAAGTGACCGGCATGCGTGCAACCACACCTGGCATTGAAGTGAGTTTTGAGGGCGAAGGTGCACCGGACAAGGAGGTCTATGACCGGGTACTGGTTGCTGTTGGCCGGCGCGCCAACGGCGACAAGCTCAAGGCAGAAAATGCCGGTGTGAATGTCGATGAGCGCGGCATCATCAAGGTCGACAAACAAATGCGCAGCAATGTGCCGCATATTTTCGCGATCGGTGACCTGGCGGGTGGTCCGATGCTGGCGCACAAGGCCACGCACGAAGCCAAGGTCGCGGCAGAAGTGGCACATGGCGCCAAAGTGGCATTCGACGCCCGCACCATTCCGTCAGTGGCCTACACGGACCCGGAAATCGCGTGGTGCGGCTTGACCGAAACGGATGCGAAGAAGGACGGCGTCGATTTCGAGAAAATTCAGATTCCTTGGGCGGCCAGCGGCCGCGCCTTGTCGCTGGGCCGGTCCGAAGGCTTTACCAAGCTGCTGTTTGATAAGCACACCGGCCGGGTTCTGGGTGGCGGCATCGTCGGACCGAATGCCGGCGATTTGATTGCGGAGGTCGGGCTTGCAGTGGAAATGGGCGCAGACGCGGCAGACATCAGCCTGACGATCCATCCGCACCCAACGCTATCCGAGACCATAGCCTTCGCGGCCGAGGGCTTCGACGGTTCGCTGACTGACCTGTACATGCCGCGGAAAAAGCGCTAACCGGGTCAATGCCCGATCCGCAGTGTGCCGCTGATCGCTGTCAGATGCGGTTGCCGGCCTTGTCGAGCCAGCGCGCGAACAGGGCATCCAGACTCAGCTTGCCAGCACCAATGAAGAACAGGGCCAGCAACATTACAAAGTAAGTAATGGCCCATTCGATTCCGTTGTTGGATACGACAAAGTTGCCTGATTCTGTCAGCCAGTCGTAGTTGCCGTATTCGCGCAGCAAGTCTTTGGCCTTGTCCAGGCGTTGCATGGCGCCGTCGATACCGGCACCCGGAAACGGACTTTGCGCATCCGCCACCGCTTGCCAGCCATTGACCCAGTGAACCTTGAAGGCCGCGACCAGCATCGTGACCATTAGCGGAATCGCGAACCAGCGAGTGGCCAGGCCGAGCAGTAACGCGATGGCACCACCCACTTCCGCACCGACAGCGAGGTAGGCCATCAGGGTCGGGAATGGCAGACCAAGACCCCAGTTGGCATTGCCGAACCACGCAATAACATTGTCCATGCCGGCCAGTTTGTTGGTGCCGGCAACCCAGAACACGGGTACGAGATAGAGACGCAACGCGAGCGGCCCCAGAAAGTCCACTGCCCGGGTGGCAGCAAGCATTCCGCGCAAGCGGTTCAGAGTGGTACGCATAGTGGCTCTCTCTGTTAGTTGGGGAGTAAGAGCGGGTCAGTCCGGATTGCGCGCCGTGCCCAGCAATATTCCAGCTTCGCGCATCTCGCCAAGCGCTACCGCTCCGTGCTCGAGCAGCGCGTTCTGGTCGGTGTAAGCAATTTCCTGAGCCAGGCCGAGTATGATGTCGCGACCGTTGTGACCCTCCTGATTGTCAGCAATCATTTCCAGCAGGCGCGCGGTAAGCGGATTGAGTTCCATGAAACCCAACTCATCGTTGTCCTTGCGATAGACGGACAAGAATGTAGCCTGTTCCGGCGCTTCGTCGGGTTGATACGTCGCGTCGATGCGGTGAACCGGAAACCGGTAGGCAAGAGTCCAGGCCAGCACTGATTTGATCGGCACGCCAGCCTGAAGATCGCCGTCGCCGTCGATTCGTGACAGGTCATTGGATTCATCACTAACGGACAATGCCAGTTCTGCCCACTCGTAATGCGCGAGTTCGATAAGAAATGCCGGGTCATCCTGCGTTAGCTCGTATTCGTCCTGCAGAAACGCAATAAATTCTTTCGGAATCTCCAGGAAATAAGGCGTCTGCGCCTGGTGACTGATCATGAAGGCGCGGACCAGCCGCCGCCAACCGCTGTCGCCGTACAGTGCCTTCAGGACAGGGAAGGTACTGCCAAGTAATTTGAAGAGATTGTTGAAGAACAATTCCCTGTAGATGGCCATGCGCCGGTCTTCGATGGCGTCCGGGGCCGGCGCGTGGTCGGGGTCGCGGATATGTGCCGCGAAAGCGTATTGCGCTTTCTGGAATGCCGGAATGTCAGCCATGCTGCTTGCCCGCAACTTCTGCCGCATCGACGCTGGCGGTCTGCATGTCCCGGATCCTTTGTACTTCGGCATACAGCTCGGCGACTGGCGGGAAATTGAAGTCGCGTTCGAGCAGCGTTGGGACCGGTCCGAAATGCTGATAAGCCGCGCCCAGCAGATTCCAGACCTGGTCATCGACGGCGTCGCCGTGAGTATCGATGCGCAGATCCTCGGCCTCCACGTAGTGACCCGCAAGGTGGAAGTAGCGCAGGCGCTCTGCTGGCATTGCACGCATGAAGTCCAGTCCGTCGTAGCCGTGGTTGATGCTGTTTACAACGATGTTGTTGATGTCGAGCAGCAGATCGCAATCGGCTTCTTCGAGTACGGCCAGCGTGAATTCGGTTTCCGTCAGGCTTGAATCGACCGGGGCATAGTAAGACACGTTCTCTACGGCCATACGGCAGCCCAGAATGTCTTGCGCCCGGCGTATGCGTGCAGCAACGTAACGTACAGCGTCCTCGGTGAACGGTATGGGCATCAGGTCATACAGTTGCCCGTCGTCGCCACAATAGCTCAGGTGCTCGGAATACGATTCAATGTGGTGTTCTTTCATGAAGTCACGAATATCACGCAGCAGCGCTTCATTGAGTGGTGCAGGCGAGCCGATGCTGAGGGACAGTCCGTGGATAAGAAACGGGTAGCGCTCAGTGAAATAGCGAAACTTCTTGCCGAGCTTGCCGCCGACGTGAATCCAGTTCTCCGGAGCTACTTCCATGAAATCGACATTATTCGGCGGATTCGCCATCAACTGATCGATTAAGCCGCGACGCAATCCAAGTCCGGCTCCGGCAACAGGGTAGGGACTTGCGGGTCTCGGCATGGTGCGGGTGCTCCCGGTTGCGATACGTGTCGATTCAACTGACCTGTGGACAGCTGCAATTATTACAGAGACAGGCGGGTGCCCGGCAGGTTCAGCGCAGCAACTGCCTTAACCGTTCAAGGTAACGCTGCTCATCGGGCGCGATGCCATCCCGTTGTGCCTCCCACAAGGTCTCGGCCAGCGCTTCAATCATCCGGTGCTCGGCATCGTGCACATCGGTTGCCCGGCGGCGTATCTGCTCGGCAATCTGGCGCACGCCGGGCGGTCTGTCAGTCTTAAGCTGATCTCTAAGTGCCAGATGCAAGCCCATGTGAAGAAAGGGATTTGTTTGGCCGGATTCGGGCATGAAGTCGCTATCAACAGCGTCCTGACGGACGTGTTTATGGTACTCCGGATGGTCTTCCAGCACCGAGGCAATCTGCGCTTCGAGTGGGCTGAGTGGTTGCTTGTCCTGCACCTTGCGCCAGGCATCGATGTACATCTGGCGCAGTTCGTTGCGGTCCTGACCGAATATCATCAGCTGTCTGCCAGGACTGACTTGCCGCGGTATTCGCAGAGATCGTTGATAACACAGTCCATGCATTTCGGCTTGCGGGCTATGCAGGTATAGCGTCCGTGCAGGATCAGCCAGTGATGCGCATCCTTCCTGAACTCGGCCGGAGTGAGTCGGGTCAGGCGCTTTTCAACTTCCAGTGGCGTTTTGCCTTTGGCAAGGCCAGTGCGATTCGATACGCGAAAAATATGCGTGTCGACCGCTATCGTCGGTTCACCGAAGGCTGTATTGAGTATGACGTTGGCGGTCTTGCGACCGACGCCCGGCAGCGCTTCCAGTTCCGCGCGTGTGCGCGGAACTTCACCGTCGTGCTCTTCAAGCAGCAGGCGGCAGGTCTTCATGACATTGCTCGCCTTGGTATTGAACAGGCCGATGGTCTTGATGTAGTTCTTCAACCCATCGAGACCCAGCTCGAGAATGGCAGCCGGGGTATTGGCAACGGGGTAGAGCTTGTCCGTTGCCTTGTTGACGCCGACGTCAGTGGCCTGTGCCGACAATATGACTGCGATCAGCAGCTCGAACGGCGTGCGGTAGTTGAGCTCGGTGGTCGGCTGCGGGTTCTGTGCGCGCAATCGCCGGTAGATTTCTGTGCGTTTGTCGTTATTCAAGGTGGGCTACTTACTGGGTGTTGCGAAATTGGCGAGCGGCCACGGTCCGCTGGCTACGTTGCGTGCGACGTTCATCGGCGATGTTTTTCAGCGCGACGGCCAATCCAAGGCTGAAGAATGCGCCTGGCGGCAGGATCGCCAGCAGGAAACCGCCATCGAACAGCGTCAGACCCGGCATGACGTCGCCACCGAACAGCATATCGAGGCGCGCCAGAATCGTGCCCTGGCCGAGTAACTCGCGAAAAGCACCAAGCGCGCATAACAGCAGTGCAAAGCCGCTGCCCATGGCCAGCCCATCGATCAGGCTGGCACCTACGGAATGCCGTGAGGCATAGACCTCTGCCCGTGCGACGATTGCGCAGTTGGTCACTATCAAGGGTATGAAAATACCCAGTGAACGATCGAGCGCCGGTAAAAAAGCCTGGAATACGAGTTCGATGCAGGTCACCAGGCTCGCGATGATCAGGACGTACATCGGAATACGGATTTCGCTGCGGATGAAGCGCCGCGTCGCGGACACCAGGACGTTGGAAGCACTCAAGACCAGCAGTGTGGCAAGCCCCAGTCCCAGCCCGTTGACGAAGCTCGTGGTCACCGCGAGCAGCGGGCACAGACCGAGCAACTGGACGAGACCGGGGTTCTGTTCCCACAAGCCGTTACGCATTCGGCTCATCAGCGTATCGTTCATTGGTCAGCGTCCTCTGTCACTTCCTGGCGGAACACGTCGTCCTTGTGCGATTCGAAGTATATCAAGGTCTCCTTGATGGCTTTGATGACGGCACGCGGAGTTATGGACGCACCGGTCAGCTGATCAAACACGCCTCCGTCACGTTTGATGGACCACTGATCCCGAGCGGGGGAGGTAAGGGATTTTCCCGGAAACTGCTCGACCCAGTCGGACTTCGTCGACTCGATAAGATCACCCAGCCCGGGCGTTTCCCGGTGCTCGAGTACCCGGACGGCACTCAGGTCACCGTCGATGTCGATGCCGATGAGCAGGCGGATAGGGCCGGAAAAACCGTCGCGGGCTGTGACCACAAAGAGTGCCGCGACCGGTTGCTCACCGCTGTAGACCCGATAAACGGACACCGGACCATTCCCGGGCAGCTCGTGCGGCGGCTGAATTTCTATCGCAGACTTCGACAATTGACTGTCGTAATAAAGCCCACCCAGCGCGGGTGCGAGGCTCGCTTCGAGAAACGCCTGTCGATTCTCCTCGATCCGGTCAGCGGTGACTCGGTGAGTCCATGACACCAGCAGCGTGCATACAGCGGCCAATACGGCGAGTATCACGCCACTGCGCCAGACGGAGGTCTTGTTGTGGTCCGTGGGGGTCATTCGTTCTGACCGCGATCATTCCGTCGCGGGTGCCCGACGATTCTCGGCTTGGTGAAGTAGTCGATGGCCGGTACCGCGAGATTCATCAGCAACACCGCGAATGCGACACCGTCGGCGTAACTGCCCCAGCGGCGTATCGCGAAAATCAAAAAGCCAATGCCAAAGCCGTATACCAGGCGGCCACGCGTGCTGGTCGCTGCGGATACCGGGTCCGTGGCGATGAAGAAGGCACACAAGATAGTGCCGCCGCTGAACAGGTGAAAACCGGGTCCCGGGCTGATACCGGGATCGATGAAGTACATGACACCTGCGGGGATCAGCAAGCCCATCAGGACGGCAAAAGGAATGTGCCAGCGAATGATTTTCTTGAGTAACAGCCAGCCGCCACCGATGGCCGTGAAGTTGGCAATCCACTCCCAGCCGCGACCGCCAAAATCGCCCATACTGGGCAATGCCTGAATTTCACTGAACGTGCGCATGTTGTTCAGCCCGGCCTTCACGGTATCGAGCGGTGTAGCGCGGCTGATGGCATCGAAACTCAGGTAGTCCGGTAATGTCCCGGTCAGGGTGTAGCGGAAGGTCTCAAGCACCGTCAGGTAGTGGTAGTCGAGGTCGCCCATGCGGGGCTGTGTCCAGAGATTCAGGTACATGGGGAAGGCCACCATGACGGCGACATAGCCGGCCATTGCCGGATTGAAAATATTGAAACCCAGTCCGCCGTAAAGGTGCTTGGCAACCACTACCGCAAACAGCGCGCCCGTGGCAGTCACCCACCAGGGCGTCAGCGCCGGCAATGCGAAGACCAGCAACACGGCGGTCACCATGGCGCTGTAATCACCCAGCGCGGTCTCAATGGAACGGCCTCGGATCCGCATCATCGCCGCTTCGCCCAGTGCGCAGAACAGCGCGGCGACCATCAGGTTCAGAATGAAGCCCGGCCCGAAGAACCAGGTATACGCCAATGCGGCCGGCACCAGTGCGAGCAAGACCTGGCGCATGATGGCCGCAACCTCGGTAGGCGGCGTGACAAACGGAGCTTCGCGGCGTTCGAATTCCATGCCGCTATTCTTCCTTATCCGGCGACGGTTTGCTGTGTGCGGCGCGCTTCAGCATGTCTTTGATGGCGTCAGGACCGACTTTTTTCGCCGTGCGCTTTTGCGCGGCCAGTTGTTGTTCACGTTCTGCCTGTTCCCGGCGCAGACGTTCGTTGCGTGACTCGAAGCGCTGGCGGGCGCGTTCGGCGCGCGCTTTTTCATCGGCCAGTTCGCGAACCCGGCCTTTGGCCTGACGGAAATCCGCGGTCAGTGGAATGTGGCTGGGGCAAACCAGATCGCAGCAACCGCATTCAATGCAATCGGTCAGCCCGTACTCGCGCAATTTCACTTCGTTGTCGGCGCAGGCGTACCAGAACAATTGTTGCGGCAATAATTGCACCGGGCAGACTTCTGCGCATTCGCCGCAACGTATGCACGGCGATTCGACACCGGTCGACGGTGGTTGTGAGAGCACCAGCACGCAGTTCGTGGCCTTGACGAGGGGCACCTGATCATTGCTGATCGACTTGCCCGTCATCGGGCCGCCGATGACCAGCGTGGCGGCGCGGTCGGTGTAGCCGCCGGCCGCTGCCGTTACTTCGGACAGAGGGGTGCCGATACGTGCAAGTACGTTGCACGGTTCCCTGATGCCGTCGCCGGTCACCGTGGTCACGCGTGATATCAGTGGCTCGCCCAGATTGATCCAGCGATGCACGGCCGCTGCGGTACCAACGTTTTGCACCACACAACCGACATCGCTTGGCAGTCCGCCGCTCGGAACCTCCCGGTTGGTGACCAGCTGTACGAGCTGATCTTCACCACCGGACGGGTAGATTGTTGGTACCTGTTTCAGTACAAGCCGTGGATCTTGAAGCTCCGCCAGCGCATTGCCTATGCTGGCTAACGCTTCCGGCTTGTCGCTTTCGATAACGACGAAGCAACTGTCTATGTCGAGTGCATGCATGATGACCTGCGCGCCCCTGACGACGTCACTGCCAAATTCACGCATCAACATGTCATCACAACTGATATACGGTTCGCATTCAACGCCGTTCAGTATCAAGTGTTGCAGGGGAGCCGTGATGGCCTGCATCAATTTCTGCGCCGTTGGAAAAACCGCACCGCCGAGACCGACGATGCCGCCTTGCAGGATTTTCTGCAGTAACGCGTCCCGACTGAGCTCGCGATAATCGCTGATTTTCTCGTTGCCCTCGAATGCGCGATCGTCGCCGTCGCAGTCGATAATGATGCAGGGCGCTTTATCGCCGAGTCGCCTTGAAACCGGCCAGGGTTCGATCGCGACAACCGTCCCCGAGGAAGGTGCGTGCACGGGCGCACTGATTACGCCATCGGCTGCAGCGATGATCTGACCTTTCAACACCGATTCGCCAATGCTGACAATCGGCTGGGCAGGTTCGCCGACATGCTGCGCCAGCGGCAGGATCAGCTGTTTCGGTAACGGCAATTGCTTGATCGCTGCCGTCGTCGACGCCGCTTTCTCGCCGGGCAGGCGTAAACCACCGTGCAGTTTTCCGAGGTCGAAAGTCGGTGCGCTCATCGTGCATCCACCATGCTGATGCAATCAACGGGGCAGGGTGGCAGGCAAAGTTCGCAGCCGGTGCACTCGCTCGCCAGCACCGTATGCATGAACTGGTGAGCACCGACTATGGCGTCGACCGGACAAGCGTCGCTGCAATGAGTGCAGCCGATGCACAGTGATTCATCGATGACCGCCAGCGAGTGCTTCATATCACTGGCAGGCTCTGTTGCCAGCGGCAGAGGTTCTTTGCCCAGTAGTCCGGCAAGCCGTTGCACGGTTTCGTCGCCGCCGGGCGGGCACAAATTGATCTCGGCTTCGCCGCTGACGATGGCGGCGGCGTAAGGGCGACAGCCCGGATAACCGCATTGCGCGCATTGTGTTTGCGGCAGCAGGTCATTGACCGTATCCACCAGGTCATTGCTGTCAGACGGCAGGCGGCGTGCAGCCACACTTAACACGAGGCCGGCAAACAAGGCGATCAGCGTGATAAGCAGTACGGCTAGCCACATGGGAGCGCTGCGCGGGTCATGGTCGCGCCATGCCGGAAAAGCCCATGAATGCGAGTGACATCATCCCGGCGGTAATCAAGGCAATGGCGGTGCCGCGAAATGGCAGCGGCACATCGGCCGCTTCCAGGCGTTCCCGCAAGGCGGCGAACAGCGTAAGCACCAGCGCAAATCCCGCTGCGGCACCGAAACCGAAGAACAGTGCCTGCAGAAACCCTGTGGCTTGTTGCACGTTCAGTAACGCTACACCCAAAACGGCACAGTTCGTCGCGATCAACGGGATGTAGATGCCGAGTACCTGATCCAGTAACGGGCTCAGGCGTCGCACCATGATTTCGGTGAACTGCACGCTCGCAGCGATGACCAGGATGAAGGCGATGGTCCGCAGGTATTCCAGTCCAAGCGGCTTCAGGGCGTACTCATGCAGGAGAAAGCTGACGGCTGCAGACAGTGTCAGTACAAAAGCCGTAGCCAGCGACATGCCGAGTGCCGCCTCGAGGTTGCGCGACACACCCATGAACGGGCACAGGCCCAGAAAGCGCACCAGCACAAAATTATTGACCAGTACGGTGCTGACAAGAATAAGGATGATGTCTGTCATAGCCTGACGACGATGCGCCAACGACGCAGCGGCTTTTGCGAACCTGCCACTATTGTAGTGTTTATGTCAGCGCGCGTCGCCTGTGCCTACTTGACCCGCATACCGGGTTCGGCGCCGTCGTCCACTGACAGCAGAAACACGTCTTTGCCGCCCGGACCGGCGGCCAGCACCATGCCTTCAGAAACACCAAAACGCATTTTCCTTGGCTGCAGGTTGGCTACAGCGATTACCTGACGGCCAACCAGTTCGTCTGCCGAGTAAGCCGATTTGATACCCGCAAACACGTTGCGTTCGCCTTCACCCAGGTTCAAGGTCAGTTGCAATAGCTTGTCCGCGCCTTCGACTGGCTCGGCCTTTTCGATTCGGGCGACCCGCAGGTCGACTTTCATGAAATCGTCAATCGAAATCATGCCGTTATCTGCCGGAACGGCGGCGGGAGCCGGGGTCTTGCCGGTGTCTTTGGATTGTTCAACCATGGCCTTGATCTGCTTGTCTTCAACGCGGGTTAATAAAGGTTTGAATTTCTGGATGTTCGCGCCTAACAGCGGGGTCATTGCATCGTCCCACTGCCACTCCGGCTCATTGAACAGCTCGCGCGCTTTGCCGGAGAGATCCGGTATCACCGGTGTCAGGTAAATCATCAATGTGCGGAACAGGTTCAGTCCCTGGGTGCAAACTGCCTGAACGTCATCTATTGCTGCCGCGTCTTTCACCATGAGCCACGGTTTTTTCTGCTCAATGTAGCGATTGGCTTTGTCAGCCAATGCCATGGCAGAGCGCATGGCTTTCGAGAACTCACGGGCCTCGTAGGCACTGGCGATGGCCTCGGCTTCCCCGACAAACTCGGCAAACAGTGCCGGGTCGTCCAGCGCTGTCGACAATTCTCCAGCGTAGTTCTTGCTGATGAATCCGGCGCAGCGACTGGCGATATTGACCAGTTTGCCAACGAGGTCGGAGTTCACGCGGGCAACAAAGTCTTCCAGGTTCAGGTCGATATCTTCCATGCCGGGACCGAGCTTGGCCGCGTAGTAATAGCGGAGACAGTTTGGATCCAGGTGATCTGCGAAGGTGCGCGCATTGATGAATGTGCCGCGCGACTTCGACATCTTCTTGCCATTGATGGTCAGGAAGCCATGCGCAAAAACACTGGTCGGCGTGCGCATGCCCGAGCCTTGCAGGACCGCCGGCCAGAACAACGTATGAAAATAGACGATGTCCTTGCCAATGAAATGGTAGACCTCGTGTTGGCTGTCCGCCTTCCAGTAGGCGTCGAAGTCGAGATCGTCACGCTGCTTGCAGAGGTTCAAAAAGCTCGCAACGTAGCCCATGGGCGCGTCGAGCCAGACGTAGAAATATTTGTCTTCCGTGCCGGGAATACGAAAACCGAAATACGGTGCATCCCGTGAGATATCCCAGTCCTGCAGGCCACTGTCGAACCACTCCTCCAGTTTGCTGGTGATGTTGCGATGCAATTTCGCGTCACTGATCCAGGTGCGCAATTGCCCGGTAAACTCGGAAAGGCGGAAGAAATAGTGTTCGGATTCTTTCCACACCGGCGTCGTGCCGGAAAGGACTGATACCGGATCAACAACCTCGTCCGGTGTGTAAGTAGCGCCGCAGTTCTCGCAGGCGTCACCGTACTGATCCTCAGTCTTGCAACGCGGGCAGGTGCCTTTGACGAAGCGGTCCGGCAAGAACATCTTTTTTGTCTCGTCGTACGCCTGTTCGATGGTCTTGGTATAGATATGGCCGGCATCGCGCAGCGCTTCGAACATCTGGCAAACCAGCTGTTCGTTCTCTTCAGAATGAGTGGTGTAGAAGTTGTCGAAATCAACATCGAACGCTTGCAGGTCAGACAGCTGCTCGGCGGCGATTCGTTTTATCAGTTGCTCGGGCGTGATTCCTTCTTCCCGCGCGCGGATCATGATCGGCGTGCCGTGCGCATCGCTGGCACAGACGTAGGTGCACTGGTGGCCACGCAGTTTCTGAAAACGCGCCCATATATCCGATTGGATGTACTCCACCAAATGACCGAGGTGAATCGAACCGTTCGCATAGGGCAATGCGCTGGAGACGAGAATCTGGCGAGGGCTGGCAGTCATGGCTTTCAGGTTGGTTTCCGGCTAAAAGCGGCGATTATGCCACGATGTGGCGCTCTGGATGACAGTTCCGGTGAGGCGCCGGAAAGCGCCGGTGCAGCAAGACAGGGCGGTGATAGGGGCGGTTAAGGCCTTACTTCTGGTCTTTGACCTGCTGGAACTTCGCTTTGTTGTTGGCCTGCTGGTAGGCCTCTTTGCCGGAGACAAAGCGCCGCTCGACGAGATCCATCAAGGCCGAATCCATGGTCTGCATACCGACGGCAGCGCCACTTTGCATGGCGGTTTCGAGCTGATCCAGTTTGCCCTGGCGAATCAGATTGGCCACGGCCGAGGTGTTGACGAGTATTTCCAATGCCGCGATGCGGCCAGGCTTGTGTTTTGTCGGCAGCAGTTGCTGTGAAATGACACCGCGCAGCGACGTGGACAGCATCGTCCGAATATGACTTTGCTTGTCGGCGGGGAAGCTGTTGACGATACGATCAACGGTCGGTGCTGCCCCATTGGTGTGCAACGTGCCCATAACCAGAATGCCCATTTCTGCCGCCGTAATAGCGACACTCATGGTTTCGAGATCGCGTAGCTCGCCAACCAGAATTACGTCCGGATCTTCGCGCAGGGCAGAGTGCAGTGCCGAGGCGAACGATTCGGCGTGCACGCCAACTTCGCGCTGGCTGATAAGGCAGCCCTTGCGCTCATGCACAAATTCGATGGGGTCTTCAACGGTCAGGATGTGGCCTTTCAGGCGCCGGTTGATCGAGTCAATCATTGCCGCCAGCGTCGTTGATTTACCGGAGCCGGTCTTGCCGGTTACCAGTATCAGCCCTGACGTCTGTTTGCACAGGTTGCTGACGACCTCCGGCATTTTCAGTTCTTCAAGAGACAAGGCCGTAGAGGGAATCGCGCGGAACACAGCGCCGACGCCATTGAGGTGGCGCATGACGTTGACACGAAAACGGGACAATTCGGGTATCTCGTACGCGAAATCGACTGCGTCGTCTTTTTCGAAATCGCGCTGTACGGTGCCGCTCATGATTTCGTACATGGCTTCCCGAACAAATTCCGTCGTCAGGACATCCTGACTCAGGGTTTGCAGTGAGCCGTGTACCCGGACCCGCGCGGGATCGCCGGAAATGAAATGCAAATCCGAGCTGTTTCGCTCGAGAGCTGTCTTCAGGTAGGTGTCAATCTTGTTCAAAGGATTGGAATTCCTGTGCTACGCGTGCCCGGTTAGCTGCCTTCGCCATCGAGGACCGGCAATATGCCGGTGTCGGTTACAAATCGTTTGAACGTGCGCTTGTCACTGGCATAGCGAATAGCGTCGTCCGGATCGACCTCGCGTGCCTCAATGCACTCCATTAACGCCTGATCCAGCAGTTGCATACCCTGTTCGCGTCCGGTTTGCAGTTGCGCCGGGATCTGGTGTGATTGATCGGTCATGATCAATTTGGAGATCGCGCGGTTGTTGACCAGTATTTCCAGCACGGCTTTGCGGCCGCGTCCGTCGGGAGTCTTGACCAGAATCTGGGTGACGACAGCTTTGAGGCTCTGCGCGAGAAAGCTCTTTGTCTGTTCGCGTAATTCACCGGGTTGCGCGTCGATGATGCGGTCAATGGTTTTTACCGCACCCGTCGTGTGCAGGGTGCCGAGCACCAAATGCCCGGTTTCAGCCGCGGTCATCGCCATGGAGATGGTTTCCGCATCGCGCAATTCACCGACCAGTATGACGTCCGGGTCTTCGCGCATCGCGGATCGAACGCCATCGGCGAAACTCGTCAAATGTGTGCCCAGTTCGCGCTGAATCACCTGGCAGTTCTTGCTCGGGTGGACGAACTCGATCGGATCTTCGAGGCTGATGATATTGAGGTTACGCGTTTGATTCAGGTGATTGATCATCGCCGCCAGCGTGGTCGACTTACCGGTGCCGGTGGAGCCCGTGACCAGGACCATGCCCTGGTGAAAATCACAGAAGTCGCGCAATGCACTCGGCAGCTTCAGTGATTCCAGTGTTGGCACTTCGTTTGGAATGTAACGAAAAACGGCGCCTACGCCACTGGCTTTACGGAACAGATTGACGCGAAATCGTCCGCCATCTTCACCGACATACGAGAAGTCGAGGTCGTGGCCGGTGTCAAAGTGCTCCCGTTGCGAGTCGCTCAGGATTTCCAGTACGTAACTTTCCAGCTCGGTATCGGATAATTCGCGAAACTTGATGGGCATCAAATCGCCGTTCATACGCAACATCGGCGGTACGCCAACGGCGAGATGAACATCCGAGCAACCCTGAGCGAGTCCCAGTTTCAGGAATGAATCGATACGTGGCATGAATTCGCACTCACTGTTCTTATTACGTACCCAATAGTGCTTGTCACCACTGAGTTGTGCTGCTGCCGGCGAGGAGCAGGCCAGTAACCAGCTATCCTAGGTGGATTTGCCAGCCAGCACCAGTGCGCTGGCGCACATTTTCTTACAATTCCAGTGAGTTGAGAGCGTCGATCAGGTCGTTCATCGACTGGTAGCGCTTGGATTTGTCGACCGACATGGCCTTGCCCACAACGGCAGCAAAGTCGTCGGGAATTTTCTTGTTCACTTCCTGGCACAGGCGCGCCTTGCCCTGGACGTGCTGGTACATGACCGACATGTGATCGCCGCGAGAGTAGGGCGGAATGCCGGTCAGCATTTCGTACATGATGACCCCGATGCTGTAAATATCGGCTGTTTCATCGACCTTCTTGCCAAGGATCTGTTCCGGCGCCATGTACTTGGGCGAGCCGATGACGTAACCGGTCTTGGTCAACTGGGTATCGCCACTGCTGGCAGCAGCGGCAACGCCGAAGTCCACGATCTTGAGCAAGGACTCATTGTTAATGAGGATGTTGGCGGGCTTCAGATCGCGGTGAATAACGCCCGCCTGGTGGGCCACGGCCATGCCGGTCGCCATGTCCAGCGAGAATTGCAGGGCCCGCTTGAAGTCCATCGGCTTGTTGTCGACGATTTCGCCGCCGAGCGTGTGTGACGGGAAATACTCCATCGAGATTGCGTAGCAACCTTGCAGATGGAGGAAGTCATAGATTCGGATCACGTTGCGGTGCGTAATCTTGCGTGAGTAGCGCAATTCGTGAACGAAGCGCTTCATCATTTCTTCGTCAGATGAGACGTTCGGGTTCAGGAACTTGAGAATCAGGCGCTCATCGACCACCTGATCCTGCATGAGCAGCACGGTGCCGAATGCGCCTTTGCCGATCTTCTCTATGTACTTGTAGCGACCGTCGATAACGGTGCCAGGTTCCAAAGTCGAGATATCGAGAACCTGCGGGCCGCCGGCCTGGATAATGCTGTCGATATCCTCGTTCTCGATGAGCAGCGTCTTGGTCTGGTCGACGATTTTTTCGGCGCGCACATTTTCTTCAATAATCGACGGCGAGAAGCGGGCATCGATTTCCTTGATCGCCGCGTCGGCGCTGTTGATGATGGTTTTGTCGCTGGATAACTTGATCTTCTCAAGTGCGTTGCGCACGGTTTCTGCGCGTTTTTCGTCCGCCAGGTGCGCGATCGCCTTGATGGCCTCCACTTGCACGTCGCGCTCGCCCCTGGCGAGCAATGGAACAATGTTGTCGATAACGTTGTGATCGCCCAGTTTGCCCAGTGCGCGAATCAGCACCGTGTCCATCTTGTTGTCTTTGCCGAGCATGGCAACGAGCTTCGGTACCGCCTCTTTGCTGCCGATCTGAGAAAGTGCGTCCACGGCACGCTCGCGTACCCACCAGTCGGAATCGTCAGTAGCCACCATGAGCTGTGCGACGGCGCTCTCGTCCTTGGTGGAGTTCAGTATTTCGATAGCCGTGCGCCGGATGTCTTCGTCTTTGTCGTTAATGAGCCGGATGACGGACTGGACCACTTTCGGCCCGCCGATCTCGCCCAGTGCATCGCCAGCGCGCGAGCGAACCCACCAGTCATCGTCTTTGATGGCATCGAGCAGATGCTTCACTGAATCGGGATCGGCCAGTTCATTGAGTACCTCAACGGCGGCACGGCGAGTGTATTCGGATTCATCTTTAAGTGCGGGCAGGAGGTATTCCACCGTGTCCGGGTGATTCATATTGATGAGTACTTCGACCGCCTTGCCTTGTACGTCGAGGTCCGGGTCGAGCAATAGCTTCGCAACCTTGCGGATATCCACGTTGCCTTTGCGCCGGGCGAGCGCGCCCAATGCGGCCGATCTCACCATCTTGTGACCGTCGCCGAGCTGCATCTCCAGCGCTTGATTGATTTGTGTGCCTTTGAATTTTCCCAGCAGGCTGATCAGGTGCATTTTGATAACGGGGTCTTTGCCGCCCATGCGATTGATCAGGTCCGGCACAATTTCATCCGTGGCGATGTCTTCGATGATCTTGAAGAGCGCGGCTTTTTCCTTGGGTTCGAGCTCGTACGCACGGCGCAGCACCTCGTAAACATTCAGGCTCTGCTTGTGCACTTTCAAAATTTCAATGAGTGCCGGTTTCGACACTTCGGCATCGTCAAGGAAATCGAGCAATGCGTTGGGGTTGTAGTTGTTGCTGCTGGAGAGAGCCCAGGCCGTGCCGGAGATGACTCGTTCTCCACCGTCCGCGAGGCCTTCACGAAAATACTTGAGAGTCTTGTCGTTAACGTAGCTGGCGAGTATGTCGACGAACACCATCATGTGCGTGCGGTCACACATCGCCAGCGCATCAATGGTTTTGGGGATTGCTTTGGGACCCAGATTTTTCAGCTTCTCGATGCTGCGCTGCGCGGACGGCGAATCCATGTCCTGCTCAGTGCTAAGTGCACTGAGCAACTGATCCGCCCTGAACCCCCCCAGTAAATTCACAGGCAGCGATCCGCCCACAGCGACAAGTGCGTGCCGTGCTTTTGATTGTTGGCGATCGAGCGCGCCGCAGCGCGGCGGGCAATTCGGATACTTGCGCGCCAGTTATTTTTTGCTCTCAGCATCTGTGCCGTTAGTCCAGTGTTGCGTCGCGCCCGGCGGGCGGTACAGGATCAGCGAAGCTAGGCCCCCCTCGCTGTCTCTGTTTCGTCTTGGCGGCATTATGCCACATTGATCGTCAGGTCCAATGAAGCGCTGTCTGCGCCTCCATTTCGGAAGTAGGGGGATCAATTCGCCGATTCCTTCGCTACAATGTGCGACCCTTGCGCACGCCGTTATCGGTAAAGCGCAATTTTACCTAATCCATAACTGTGAAGTGTGACATTGTCGGCAGAAACAGAGCTGAAAGACGCGATTAACGCGGCGATAGTACCGGAGATTGGTTATTCGCTGGCTGACGTAGGGCGGGTGCGGATTACCGAATTCAGTGCATCTCGCGTGGGCATCGACATCAAGCTTGGCTTTGCGGCCAGCAGACTTGAGAGTGTTTTGCAGTCATTTGTCGCCGGGCTTGCGCGGCAGACCGTCGCCGACGCCGAAATCAGCGTGACGATTTCGAGCAGCATTGTCTCCCACGGCGTACAGCACAACCTGAAACCACTGGCGAACGTGCGCAACATTATTGCGGTCGCGTCAGGCAAAGGTGGTGTGGGTAAATCGACCACCGCCGTGAATCTCGCGCTGGCATTGGCTGCCGACGGCGCAGCCACGGGTATCCTCGATGCCGACATTTACGGTCCCAGCCAGCCCACGATGCTGGGGTTGGCAGGTCAGCGTCCTGTGAGTGACGACGGCAAGACCATGCAGCCCTTGTCTGCGCACGGTATCGAAGTCATGTCGATTGGGTTTCTGATCGACCCGGATCAGCCGATGGTCTGGCGCGGCCCGATGGTGACCCAGGCTCTGAACCAGCTGTTGACCCAAACCCGCTGGGGAGACCTGGACTATCTCATTGTCGATATGCCGCCTGGAACGGGTGACATTCAGCTGACATTGTCGCAAAAGGTTCCGGTCAGCGGCGCTGTTATCGTCACGACGCCACAAGATATTGCCTTGCTGGATGCGCGCAAGGGTTTGCAGATGTTCCGCAAGGTTTCGGTTCCGGTGCTCGGCATTATCGAAAACATGAGTACCCACGTGTGCAGTCAGTGTGGCCATGAAGAGCCGCTGTTCGGCAGTGGTGGCGGGCAACAAATGGCCGCAACCTACGACGTGGATTTGCTCGGCCAGTTGCCACTGGAGATGGGGATACGCCTGCAAACAGACAGCGGTCGCCCGACGGTCATTTCCGATCCGGATAGCAGCGCGGCAGATGCCTACCGGCGGACGGCCCGGCGTATGGCGGCACGGCTGGCGATGCAGGGCAGGGACTACAGCAGCAAATTTCCCAACATCGTCGTGGAAAACAGCTAGCGGTCGATCAGCTGGGCGAAAACGTGCCGACGCTCGTACGTCGGAACCATCAGAACAGAGTGGACTAAATGAGTATTAAATCGGATCGCTGGATACGGCGGATGGCAGAAGAGCACGGCATGATAGAACCGTTCGCGCCGGCCCAGGTTCGCGAGTCTGACAAGGGCCGTATCGTTTCCTACGGTACCTCCAGCTACGGCTACGATGTTCGCTGTTCAAACGAATTCAAGGTGTTTACCAATATCGAGTCCGTGATTGTGGACCCTAAGCACTTCGATGAATCCAGCTTCGTCGACAAGACCAGCGACGTGTGCATCATTCCGCCGAATTCGTTTGCGCTGGCGCGAACGGTTGAATATTTCAGGATCCCGCGCAACGTGCTCACGATTTGCCTCGGCAAATCCACCTACGCGCGCTGCGGCATCATCGTCAACGTGACGCCGCTGGAGCCGGAGTGGGAAGGGCATGTCACGCTCGAGTTTTCCAATACGACGCCACTGCCTGCCAAAATCTACGCGAACGAAGGCGTGGCGCAGATGCTGTTCCTTGAATCCGATGAGGTCTGCGAAACGTCCTACAAAGACCGGGGTGGCAAATACCAGGGGCAGCGGGGCGTGACTTTGCCCAAGGCCTGACCGGCCGCCGTTACAGCGAGTCCGGGTACCGCAGCGGCTTGCTCAGAACCTTGTTGTCGAGCAGGCACTGGCCATCGCGATAGACAATGCGGCCACTGGCGAACAGGTTCGCGGCGCGCGGGTAAATCTGATGCTCGACCTGCAGCACGCGGGCCGCCAGCGTTTCCGGGTCATCGCCAGGTTCAATCGCCACCCGTCCCTGCAGTATGGGCGGGCCACCATCCAGTTCTTCCGTTACAAAGTGCACTGTGCAGCCGTGCTCGCGATCGCCGGCGGCGAGGGCACGGGCATGGGTATGCAGACCCGGGTACAGCGGCAGCAAAGACGGGTGGATGTTCAGAATTCGTCCGGCGTAACGGCTGACGAACGGCGCGCTGAGTATCCGCATGAAACCCGCCAGGATGATCAGGTCGGGCGCGAGCCGGTCGAGCTCCGTTGCGAGGCTTCGGTCGTAAGCCGCGCGGTCACTGATGCCTTTCGAGGGCAGGCAGCGGGTATCGATACCGGCATCCTCCGCCCGTGTCAGCCCGCCTGCCTGCGACCGGTTGCTGACCACCATCGCCAGCTCGAAGTCCAGCTCGCGACGCTGGGACGCGTCGATAAATGCCTGCAGATTGGTGCCGCCGCCGGAGATCAGGACGACGGCTTTTTTCCGCGGAGTGGCACTCAAACGTAACGTACCTCGCCCGCGCCGCTGGCTATATCGCCCAGTAGCCACGCGTTCAGACCGTCACGTTGCAGAGTTTCGAGGGCTACCGCGGCTTCGTCTTTGCTGACTACGACGACCATGCCTACGCCGCAATTGAAAGTACGCCGCATCTCGCTGGTATCGATATTGCCGCTGGCCGCCAGCCAGTCAAACACCGGGCCCTGCTGCCAGCTGTTGACCTTGATCTCGGCGTGCACATCAGCGGGCAGAATCCGTGGCACGTTTTCAGTGAGTCCGCCGCCGGTGATGTGCGCCAGGCCTTTCAGCGTTACGGCTTTGCCGAGTGTGAGCAACGGTTTGACGTAAATGATGGTCGGCGCCATCAACAGGGCCTTGGCGTCCTCGCCATCGATATCGTGGCTGTCGGCTACTTCGAGCACTTTGCGGATCAGGGAATAGCCGTTCGAATGCGGGCCGCTGGACGCGATGCCAAGCAGCGTATCGCCGGCGGCGATTGTACTGCCGTCGATCAGCTCAGCGCGCTCGACAGCGCCGACACAAAAGCCGGCAAGGTCATATTCGCCCGGCTGGTACATGTCCGGCATCTCGGCTGTCTCGCCGCCGATCAGCGTTGCGCCGGCCTGGTGACAACCCTCTGCAATGCCGCCGACCACGGCCGCGGCGACCTCGACATCGAGTTTTCCACAGGCAAAATAATCGAGGAAAAACAATGGCTCAGCGCCGGTAACTAAAACATCATTCACGCACATGGCGACCAGGTCGATGCCGATAGTGTCGTGACGACCGAGTTGCTGGGCAAGCATTAGCTTGGTGCCCACGCCGTCCGTGCCGGAAACGAGGACCGGTTCACGGTAGCGGTCCGGTGGCAGCGCGAACAAGCCGCCAAAGCCGCCGAGTCCGGCCAGTACTTCGGGTCGCCGGGTGCGCGCCACGAGAGGCTTGATGCGCTCAACGAGAGAGTTTCCAGCGTCGATGTCAACGCCGGCGTCGCGGTAGGTCAGAGGTTTGCGGGTCATGTAGGCTCGCGGGTGCGGGCTGTAGTCACACTGGGTGCACTAAGCGGTGGTAATTCTTGCAAGGGCGATATAATAGTGCCTAATTATCCAAACCACCATTAGCCAGACCCCGTCTCCGGGAAAACACCATGTTGAGTAACTTTATGAATACGTCCGCGATGCCGAATGGCAAGTGCGGCATCCGTGCTTTGCTGCTTGCGATGCTGTTGCTGGTCGTCGCTCCGGCGCATGCCGTCGAAATTGACGACTTGTACAGCGCGGAAGTACCGGTTGATCCCAATGATTCTGATTCGCGCGAAACGGCCTACGAGCGCGCGCTGCAGCAGGTGCTTATCCGTGTCACCGGTTCCGAGGATGCGGCATTTTCGCCGGAATTGAAGGCGCTGTTCCCGAATCCGGCGCGCTACGTACTCCAGTACCGGCCGGGCGAGGGCAATTCGTTGTGGGTCATGCTGGACGGTGCAGCGATTGAAGATGTGTTGCGGCGAGCGTCCATGCCGGTATGGGGCAATGACCGGCCATTGACGGTGCTCTGGATTGCGGTGGACTGGGGGCTGGGCGAGCGGGAATTGTTGCTGGCGGCACCCGCGCAAAACGCCCGCAAGCCAGCCGGCACGGTCGACCGCGCCCAGTCACTGCGCGACCGGATCCAGCGCGTCGCGCGCGCGCGCGGCGTACCTGTTGTGTTTCCGACCCTGGCTGCTGACGACGATCGCATCAGTTTCAGCGATGTATGGGGCGGCTTTCATGAGCGGCTGATGGACGCTTCGAGGGCCTACGGCTCCAGTTCCATCCTGGTCGGGCGCTTGCGGGCCGATGCCGTTGAGCGCAATCGCTGGAGTTATTACGTCGGGACTCAGCAGCGGCAGTGGGCGGGCGAAGCCGAGGATGCGATCCACTTGCTGGCGGATTCGCTGGCCGGCGAATTCGCCTTTGCCGGCAACGCCGGTATTGAGACGGTATCACTCAGTATTGCCAATGTGGGCTCTGCCGGTGCATTCGCGGCCGTGCAGGGACTGGTGGACGGTCTCGACATGGTGGCGGCCTATACTGTCACGGAAGTGAGTGGCAACCAGATTCGTTACTCGATCGATATCAACGGGGGGGCGCGGCGCCTGGCTGCCGTGCTCGACTTGCGTGCGGAACTGGCACGGGCAACGGTGTCGCCGCTGAATTCCGGCGCCGCACCGGTCCGGTCCACCGCCACCCTGTTTTACGACTACCGTCCGGCCACACGAGGCATGGAATAACAATGAGTTACAACATATAGCTAAGGTTGCTTCGGTGGCTGGTGCCGGGATTGCCGGCGGTGTCTTGCGGCGCTGATCAGTGTTGTTGTGGAATTCAAAAAAAAAGACTGTTGAAACATGAGTTTCCGATGGATACCTAATGCCATTTCGATGATGCGTATCGCGCTCGTGATACCCATACTCTGGCTGATCGCGCAGGATCATTACCTGCCGGCGTTGTTGTTATTCTTGCTCGCGGGATTCTCTGACGGGGTCGATGGCTTCCTGGCCAAGCGCTATGGCTGGCGCAGCCGGCTTGGTGCATTGCTCGATCCGATCGCTGACAAACTGCTGATCGCAGGCGTGTTTGTCATGCTGGTACTGGCCGGGTTGATTCCCGTCTGGCTGGCAGTGATTGTCATAGTGCGCGACGTGGTAATTGTGGGCGGCGCAACGGCCTACAACTTTCTGGTTCGACCGGTACAAGGCGAGCCGACCCGCATCAGCAAACTCAATACGGCATTGGAGTTATTGCTGGTGTTGTTTGTCCTTTGCCGTGCAGCGCTGGGCTGGCCGCCGGAGGTCAGTGTCACGGTGCTGGGTGCGTGTGTGCTGGTGACCGTGGTAGTCAGTGGTATCGACTATGTCTGGTCATGGTCACAACGCGCACGCGGACATGCACAATAGGATGCTTATGAAAGCCGACAATCGATTGAACTGGCTGATCGCCATCGCACTGACGGGGTGGTTGCTGTGGCTGCTGGCACCGGTATTGACGCCGTTTGTTGCGGCCGCCTTGCTTGCTTATATCGGCGATCCGCTGGCGGACCGCCTGCAAACCCTGCGCTTGCCGCGAACGCTGGCGGTCATTGCCGTGTTCGTCTTGACGCTGCTTTGCCTGGCGTTGCTGCTGCTGCTGGTCGTGCCGTTGATCCAGACCCAGGTGAGTGCGTTGCTGGACGCCTTGCCCGGCATCATCGCGCAGGCAGAACAGGTCTGGTTGCCGAAAATATCCGGTTTCATTGGAGTCGAACCTGGAGACGATGTCGGCATATCGGCCTTTCTTGACCGATACCGCGACATGGCCGGGTCCTGGGGTGCCAAGATTCTGCTGTCCCTGTCGCGCTCCGGTGGCGCATTGGCGGCGGCGGTTATCAGTTTGTTTCTGATCCCGATCCTGACCTTCTACCTGCTGCGCGACTGGGACACGATGATGGCGCGTTTCGGTTCGCTGATTCCCGCCCGTAACCGGGGTACCGTGTTTTACCTCGCGCGCGAAACCGACGAGGTACTTGGGGCGTTTTTGCGCGGCCAGATTCTGGTGATGATTGCATTGGCGATCATCTATGCCGTCGGCCTCAGTCTGGTCGGCCTGCAGTTCGCCATCGCCATCGGTGTGGTTGCCGGCCTGGTCAGTTTTGTACCTTACCTGGGCTTTGTCATCGGCATAGCCCTCGCCGCGCTGACGGTGGTCATGGAGCCGGACCCGCTGCTGCGGCTGGTAGGCGTCATTGCGACGTTTTCCATTGCGCAAATGATCGAAGGTTCTTTCCTGACACCGAAGTTGGTCGGCGACCGGATCGGCCTGCACCCGGTTATCGTCATCTTTGCGGTCGCGGCCGGCGGCCAGCTGTTCGGCTTTTTCGGCATCTTGCTCGCTCTGCCCACGGCAGCGGTGCTGTCGGTGCTGGTCAAGTTCATGTACAGCCGTTACCTGGCCGATCATCCGGACGCGCGGATCATTGCGGACCTGGGGGATTCCTCCTCTTGAGTCAGCTCGCATTGCCGCTACGCACTGCCGACTACGCGGTATTCGACAGTTTCTGGACCGCAGGCAACGAACCTGCCGTCGCCTACCTGCAGGAGCTCGTCGGTACGGCACAATCGCCGGGCTGCTGGCTGAGCGGTCCGGCCACCAGCGGCAAGACGCATTTATTGCAGGCGGTCTGTGAACGCATGGGCGACCGTTCCGTGTACCTGCCATTACAGGAACTGGTCGAGGCAGGGCCCGGCATACTGGAGGGCATGGCATCGCGACCCGTGGTGTGCATCGACGACATTACGACCGTGGCCGGCAAGCCGGACTGGGAGCACGCCTTGTTCGATGTCTGGCATCAGCTCAGCGATGCGCAGGGCACGCTGGTGCTGGCGAGTCGGGCGACAGTCCGCGAGAGTGGCTTTGAACTTGCGGACCTGCAAAGCCGCTTTTCCCAGCTCGCCGTGTTCCAGCTGCGAACGCTGGACGAAGAGGAACTGGCGAGGGCCTTGCAGATGCGCGCCCGGCACCGCGGCCTGGAACTGCCGGACCAAACCGCGCGCTACATGTTGAGTCGCAGCCGGCGGGACATGGCGAGTCTGTACACGTTGCTGGATCAGCTCGACGCCGAGGCCCTGCGCACGCAGCGTCGCCTGACGGTGCCGTTCGTCAAGACGGTGATGCCGGACTGAATCGGCCTAGGCGGCCGCCAGTTTGGCCGCAATGCCGGCAATGCGGCTGCCCAGTGCAGCGGCCAGCTGCTTCTCATCGTCACTCAGGCTGTCCGCTTTGCGGTTCCAGCTGACGTGTGACGCGCCATAGGGCGTGCCCCCGCTTTGCGTATTGCTGATGGCCGCCTCGGTAAATGGAATGCCGGTGATCAGCATGCCGTGGTGCAAGAGCGGCAAGGCCATGCTGAGCAGGGTGGATTCCTGGCCGCCGTGCAATGTCGACGTTGAGGTAAACAGCCCGGCCGGCTTGCCAGCGAGATCGCCGCTCAGCCACAGGCCGGAGGTGCCATCGAGAAAATACTTCAGTGCCGCAGCCATGTTGCCAAAGCGAGTAGGGCTGCCAAGTACGAGCCCTGAACATTCCCGCAGGTCATCCAGCGTCGCGTACGGTGGTCCGTCCGCGGGCACGCAGTCTTCGCTCGCCTCAATGGTCGTCGATACGGCCGGCACGGTACGCAGGCGGGCATTGCAGCCCGCTACAGCATCAATACCCCGGCACACTTCGCGCGCCAGCGCGGCCGTAGCCCCGTTGCGCGAGTAATAGACCACGAGGATATCGTTCATTTCGGCAACAACGTAAGGACGTTCTCGGGTGGTCGGCCAATGACGGCCTGACCGGTTTGTTCGTCGATTACGATGGGGCGTTCCAGCGCGCGCGGATGCTGTGCCAGCCACTCGGCGAGTGCCTGATCATCGTCAATATCGAGACTGCCGGCCGCGTCTTTGAACTCCTGTTCGCCGGTACGCAGCATGGCCTTGACCGGCAGCGACAGGGCTTTGGCGAGATGCAGGATGGTTGTGGTGTTCGGTGCGGCATCGAGGTACGGCACGATGACGGGGGTCACGCCCCGTCCTTCTATCAGTTCGAGCGTATTCCGCGACTTGGAGCAGCGCGGGTTGTGGTAGATCGTCAGGGTCATGGGTTTACTCACTGCGGTTGGTCAATTTGAGCAGCGCCACTTTAGCAGTGACGCCCGGTGGCGTCAGCCGCTTGACTGTTACGAGTGCTGCCTGCTAGCTTTTCGCGGTGCATTCAACGACATCAATGAATTCGACCCGTATTATGGCTGGCCTTTTGCGGCGCGGCCTGTGGCTGGTATTGGCTATCTTTGTCTCGGCGTGTGAAACAGGCCCACCGGTACAGGAAATGAGCGATGCCCGGCAGGCGATCGCCGTTGCCCGTGAAGCGGGTGCCGAAGTCCGGGCCGCCATCGAGCTGCGCGAAGCCGAGGCCTATCTGGCCAGCGCCCAGCGTAAACTGAGCCGGCGCGCTTATGCGCAAGCCAAGCGGGACGCCATGCAGGCCAAGAACAGCGCCATTCACGCGCTCAGTATTGCCGATCGCGCGCCTGACCCGTCGCGACGCCCGGATTCAAACTGATACCACCATGTCAGCCAGCAAAGGCAGCTCCACGTCAGCGCCGGAGGATCCTGCCTGCCAGCTGTTTCGCGTGACGGGCCGGGTGCAGGGCGTGTTTTTCCGCGCCAGCACTCAGACCACGGCCCGCGACCTCGGCCTCGGCGGTTACGCCAAAAATCTGCCGGACGGTTCTGTCGAAGTTCTGGCGTGTGGCAGTCGTGATGCCTTGGCGCAACTGGATGAATGGTTGCAAGAAGGACCGCCGATGGCGGCGGTAACGGGCGTGGAGTCCGAGCCGCGGCCTTTTGAGGACATCGAGGCCTTCTCGATCGGCTGATCATTGCAGTCCGCGGTCAGAGACTCAGCTGCGAAACCACTTGAGGCGCAAGCGATCGATGACCTTGTTCGGGTATTTGCGCTTTCCCAGGCTGCCGTTGTAACGGCCCAATGCGCGCACCAGATCACCGTCTTCCATGTCGAGGTAGTAACGCAGTATCGTGCAACCGAATCGCAGGTTGGTATCAATGTGGATCAGGTTGTCGTTGGGTCGGCCGATTTCTTGCAGCCAGAACGGCATGATCTGCATCAGTCCCTGAGCGCCAGCGACCGATATGGCGTAACGGTCAAAATTGCTTTCAATATCGATGACAGCCAGCACCAGCTCCGGCGGCAGATCGGCCCGTGTGGCTTCGAAATGCACGCGTTTCAATATCTGAATGCGCTCTTCAGGGTCCGTCACCTGCTGCGCGAGGCGCCGTGACATGTCGGTCAGCCAGACGATGGCGTCGAAACGGTCCGGGAAACTGTCGGCGGCGCTGGCAGCCTCGCGCAGCAGTTCCCGCAGCACCGGGTCGGGCTGAGCGTCATCCGCGGCGGCACCGAGGACCGGTACCGCCAGCAATACTGTCAGCAACAATCGAGCGAGCATCATGGGTACTGATTCATGGCAGAACCCACGAGCCTAGTCAGCCTTGCAGCAGAATGTCGAGAGCCGCTTCACGTTTCAGGACCCGTGCTTCGCTGTCGCGACGGTGCCGGTACTCAAGTTCACCGTTGGCCAGACCGCGGTCACTGACGACCAGGCGATGCGGTATACCGATCAACTCGGCATCGGCAAATTTCACGCCCGGGCGTGCGTCGCGGTCGTCGAACAACACGGCTTTGCCCGCGGCAGTCAGTTGGGCGTACAGCGCTTCGGCGGCAAGCCGAACGTCTTCCGAGCGGTGCATGTTGATCGGCACCAGTACGACGTCGAATGGCGCCAGCGGGTCGGGCCAGATGATGCCGTTGTCGTCATGGTTCTGTTCAATCGCCGCGCCGACGATCCGCGTCACACCAATGCCGTAGCAGCCCATTGCCAACGGCACTTCGTTGCCATCCTGATCCTGCACGGTCGCGCACATGGCTTCGCTGTACTTGGTTCCGAGCTGAAAAATATGCCCGACTTCAATGCCGCGCGCGATACTGATCGTGCCCTTGCCACCCGGTACCGGGTCGCCTGCGACGACATTGCGCAGATCGTGGGTGTCCGGCAGCGGCAGGTCGCGACCAAAGTTCACGCCGGTAAAATGCGTGTCGCTCTCGTTCGCGCCGCAAACGAAATCGCTCATGGCAACGACAGCGTGATCGAAATAGACGGGAATGGTCAGGCCGATCGGGCCGGCGAATCCGGGTTCGGAACCGGTCGCCGCACGGACCGCATCGGCCTCGGCCATTTCGACCGGTGAGGAGACTCCAGCAAGCTTGGCCGCCTTGATCGTGTTCAATTCGTGATCGCCTCGCAGTACCAGCGCCACCGGGCCGTCGTCGCCCTGAACGATCAGGGTCTTGATGGTCTGCTGCGGTTCAACTTTCAGTCGTTGGCAAATCTCTTCAATCGTGCGTGCGCCGGGCGTGCTGACAGACTGCAGCGCCTGACTGGCAACCGGCGTCTCACCGGCAGGGCGGAGCGTCGCAGCCGTTTCGATATTCGATGCGTAATTGTCGGTTTCGCTCCAGGCAATGGCATCTTCGCCCGAGTCGGCAAGCACGTGAAACTCCTGCGAGCGACTGCCACCAATTTCGCCGCTGTCAGCATCGACCACGCGGAACCGGAGACCGAGCCGTTCGAAGATGGCCGTGTAGGCGACATGCATGCGCCGGTAACTCTCGACCAGTCCATCGTGATCAATGTCGAAGGAATAAGCATCTTTCATAATGAATTCACGCGCGCGCATGACACCGAAACGCGGTCGGATTTCATCCCGAAACTTGGTCTGGATCTGGTAGAAGTTGACGGGCAATTGCCGGTAGCTTTTCAACTCACGGCGGGCGACATCCGTGATCACTTCTTCGTGCGTAGGGCCGAAACAGAACGAACGATCATGGCGGTCCTGCATGCGCAACAAGAGCGAGCCGTACTGATCCCAGCGCCCGGACTCCTGCCACAACTCCGCCGGTTGCACGGCGGGCATCAGCACTTCAAGTGCTCCGGCCCGGTCCATTTCCTCGCGGACGATGGCTTCGACTTTGCGCAAAACGCGCAAGCCCAGCGGCATCCAGGTGAACAGGCCGGAGGACAAGCGGCGAATGAGACCGGCCCGCAGCATCAGCTGGTGGCTGACAATTTCGGCTTCCGCCGGCACTTCTTTGAGGGTGGTTAGCCCAAATTCGGAAAAACGCATAGTTATCAATGTCTGGGTAGCAAATAGCGGCGGTATTCTACACGAGAGCCCGGCCAATCTGCGGCTGCTGTAAGAATAAGCGTCGTCGCCCGCTGTGCCCTTGTGCGGGAAGACACCATCTTGCACACTCGCGGACCACTGTCGGGCAACTATTGGCGCAGTGAGGCGGGCCTGCGATGCGCGTTGTAACGCGGTCCGGGCTGTTATCGGCCGCTCTGCCTCGCACGTGAAGGGACTGTTGAGACTTGAAAGGACGCCGCAATCCATTCGTCGCCCGTGAGGGTCTGCCGTACCTGTTGGCGAGTCTGGCTTTGCTGGCCGTCGCCTGGAATCTCGGCGGCTGGCACTACGCGCTGCCCATCGCGCTGTTCAGCGTCTGGCTGTATTGCATATTTCGCGATCCGCGGCGTCCTGTACCGCCGGCACCGCTCGGCGTGGTCAGCCCGGTAGACGGCAAGGTGCTCGAAATCGGCACGGTGGACTGCGGAACCGAACACGGCGACGTGCAGCGCATCCTCATCAAGGTGGACAGCTTCGGACCGTATACGGCGCGTTGCCCGGCCGAGGGCACGGTGATGGACTTGAGCTGCGAACTTCCTGACGGCCAACCAGAGATCAGCGGCAGTGGTTTGTGGATGCGCACCGATGAGGGTGCTGACGTGCTGTTGCAATTTCACGGCCATCGCTTCGGTCTGGCGCCTCGCGCCTTCGCTCGCTACGGCGAACGTATCGGTCAGGGCCAGCGCTGTGCCTATCTGCGCCTGACACGATTCGCCGAAGTACGGGTTCCGCGCGACAGCCGGGTACTCGTCGAAGCGGGCCAGCGGGTGCGCGCCGGTGCCGACCTGATTGCGCGTCTCGCGCAATAGGTGCAGCGCCCCTTATAGAGCAAGTCCTACTGACTCGTGGCAGAATTGCGGCGATGGACAACGCTATTTCAGAATCGGATCGACTGGCCTATCTCGATGCGCTCGGGATTACCCCGTGGCGGTCGCGCGCGGGCGAGAATGACCCGGAGCCGGAGGAAGTGGCCGAATTGGCTGCCGAGGTCATCGGCGATGAATCCCCGATTACCGACTGGGCGGTTCTGCAACAGGCGGTTGCCGCTTGTACCCGCTGTGATCTGCACAAGAGCAGAACGCAGACCGTCTTCGGGGTTGGCAACTCCAACGCGGACCTGCTGGTTGTCGGCGAAGCGCCCGGTGCCGAAGAGGATCGACGTGGCGAGCCGTTCGTTGGCAAGGCGGGGCAACTGCTGGATGAAATGTTGCGTGCTATCGGTCTGGAGCGGAAGGTCGTCTACATTGCGAACATTCTGAAATGCCGGCCGCCTGGCAATCGCGATCCGCAGGAAAGCGAGGCAGCGAGTTGCCGCCGCTACCTCGATGCTCAGATCAGCATGCTGCAGCCGAAAGTCATACTCGCCGTTGGCCGTATCGCCGCACAGCAGTTGCTGGGCAACAGCTTGCCGTTGGGACGCATGCGCGGCCAGCGACTGGAACTGGCATCCGCGGGTATACCGGTTATCGTGACTTACCATCCGGCGTACCTGTTACGAACGCCCGAAGACAAACGCAAAGCATGGCAGGACTTGTGCGCGACACGTGCATTGCTGACGGATTTGACGGCATGATCTCGCGAGTTGAGGAAACGCCCGTCACCCTGCGGTCGATGGTGCACGACGATTTACCGCTGGTCTCGGACATAGAGCGGCGCAGTTACGAATTTCCGTGGAGTCACGGCGTGTTCCGCGATTGCCTGCTCGCCGGCTACGGCTGTGTGGTTCTGGAACACGGCGACAGAGTCGTCGGTTACTCGATTCTGTCCATTGCGGCTGGCGAGGCACACGTGCTGAACCTGTGTGTCGATCCCATGTTCCGTTCGCTGGGGTACGGCGGTCGCCTGCTCGACGAAGTGTTGTCGCGCGCCCGTTATGCGGAGGTCAAGGAGGTCTTCCTGGAGGTCCGGCCTTCGAATACCAATGCGATTGCCTTGTACCGCAAGAGGGGCTTTCATCGCATTGCCCGGCGGGCCGCGTACTACCAGGCTCGTGACGGTCGCGAAGATGCCGAGGTCCTGTCCATGCGCTTCGACACGCGCTAGAGGCGACCGGTCGCGCGTTGATCGTGCGGCTGGCCTCTGGTCGTTGCCGGGCTGCTGAGCTACACTTCGCAGCCTTTTGCGGCGCCTCCTTTCTATGTCGTCCCTATCCAGTGAAGCTGACAAACGTCGCACGTTTGCCATTATCTCGCACCCCGACGCGGGCAAGACCACGCTGACCGAAAAGCTGTTGCTGTTCGGCGGAGCCATTCAGCTTGCCGGCACGGTCAAAGGGCGCAAGGCGAGCCGTCACGCCACTTCGGACTGGATGGCGCTGGAGCAGCAACGCGGTATTTCAATCACCTCGTCGGTCATGCAGTTCCCGTACAAGGACCGCATCGTCAATCTGCTGGACACGCCCGGTCATGAAGACTTCTCTGAAGACACCTACCGTACGCTGACCGCGGTCGACTCGGCGTTGATGGTGATCGACTGTGCGAAAGGCGTAGAGCAGCGAACGGTCAAGTTGATGGAGGTGTGCCGCTTGCGGGACACGCCGATCATGACCTTCATCAACAAGCTTGATCGCGAAGGCCGCGAGCCCGTGGACTTGCTGGACGAAATTGAATCGGTACTGGGCATCGAGTGTTCGCCCGTTACCTGGCCTATCGGCATGGGGCGTTCGCTTAAAGGCGTCTATCACCTGTTGCAGGACCGGATTTACCTGTACACCCAGGCAGGCCGCCAGAAAGCGTCCCAGATCGAGGTCATCGACGGCCTGGATTCAGCGGCAGCGACCCAGGTCCTGGGCAGCGAAGCAGATGCGTTCCGGGAAGAGATCGAGCTGGTTCGCGGCGCGTGTCCCGAACTCAATATTGCTGACTATCTTGCGGCCAAGCAGTCGCCGGTATTCTTCGGCTCGGCGATCTCGAATTTCGGTGTGCGGGAACTGCTCGATGAGTTTGTCGAACATGCGCCACCGCCGCGTAACCGCGAGAGTGAGCAACGGGTTGTGGAAACGCACGAAGACAAGCTCACCGGTTTCGTTTTCAAAATCCAGGCGAACATGGACCCTGGGCATCGCGATCGCATTGCGTTCATGCGCATTTGTTCCGGTGAGTTTCAGAAAGGGATGAAGGTCCTGCACGTCCGCAGCGGCAAGGAAATCAAGATTCCGGATGCGATAACGTTCATGGCGGCTGACCGACAGCACACCGAACACGCCTATGCCGGCGATATCATCGGTATTCACAATCATGGCACGATCAATATCGGCGACAGCTTTTCGCAAGGCGAAGACATCAAGTTTGCCGGCATTCCAAGTTTTGCCCCGGAAATTTTCCGCCGGGCGGTATTGAAGGACCCGCTGCGGCTGAAGGCATTGCAGAAAGGCCTGGCGCAGTTGTGCGAGGAGGGCGCCACGCAGCTGTTCAAACCGATGCGCAACAATGACCTGATTCTTGGCGCGGTAGGCCCGTTGCAGTTTGATGTCGTCGCTCATCGTCTCGCCGACGAATACAAAGTCACTTGTCTGTTCGAAACCATCAGCGTGGCAACCGCCCGCTGGGTGGAATGCGATGACGACAAAATGCTCGCGGAATTTCAGCGCAAAGCGCACGACAATCTGGCTTTGGATCACGGCGACAATCTGGTCTACATCGCACCCACTCGGGTCAACCTGAGTCTGACCGAAGAGCGCTGGCCGGATATTCGCTTCCGCGCGACCCGCGAATACTAGGCGCGGCGAGGTAGCGGCCAGAAAATAGCCGCGACAGACCACGCGAGCCTGTACACTTTTCGCATCTTTGAATTGGCGCGGGAGATCAGGCAACTGTCCGGCAAGCTGCTGAATCGGCACTCTATCTCGTGGGCACTGTATGACTGCGGCAGTTCAGCGTTTGCGCTGAGCGTCCTCGCTGTCCTGTTTCCCCTGGCACTCGGCGGTCACTGGAGCGCGGGTGACGATGGCGCCATTGTCACCGGCCGCTTGTCCAGCGCGAATGCTGTGGCCAGTCTTGCCGTTTTCCTGCTTGCACCTGTGCTGGGTGCAGTGGCGGACAGTGGCGGTTTCCGTAAGCGCTTTTTGTTCCTGTTTGCCGTATTGGGGGCAATTGCAACGGCCGGACTTGGACTGGTCGGCGCAGGCGAATGGCCGGTTGCTTTGTTGTTGTTCGTGATCGCCTCGGTCGGCTATTACGGCGCCAATGTGTTCTACGACTCCTTGCTGGTCGATGTCACTGGGCCGCGCAACTACAGTGCGGTCTCAGCTCTTGGCTTTTCACTGGGCTATTTCGGTAGCGCGTTGTTGTTGACGTTGCACGTTGCAATGCTGAGGGCACCGGCCAGTTTCGGTTTCACCGATACGACGGCGGTGATGACCTTCGTCTTTGTCTCCGCTGCCGTTTGGTGGGTGTTGTTTGTCCTGCCCTTGATGTTCGTGGTCAAAGAGCACCGCAAGCAGCGCGAGACGCGCTCTGGTGTTATCCGTGATGCTTACCGTGCGCTCGCAGTAACGTTTCAGGATTTGCGCCGCTACCGCCAGGCAACCCGCTTTCTGCTGGCCTATTTTCTATATATCGGCGGCGTCTTCACGGTTATTGTCATGGCCCTGAACTTCGGCCAACGGTTGGGTTTCAGCCAGGGAGACCTGGTCGCCGCCTTGCTCATAACCAATTTCGCCGGCTTTCCGGCAACGTTGGCGTACGGCTACATTGGTCATCGCATCGGACCGCGGCGAGCCCTCTACATCGGGCTCAGCGTGTACATTGTCGTTGCTTGCTGGGCGGTGTTTCTGGAGAATGTGCGGCAGTTTTACATGATGGCAATTGCCATTGGCATGGTGCAGGGTGGCGTCCAGGGTATGAGCCGCTCACTGTATGCGGCGTTGATTCCGGTCGACAAAACCGGCGAGTTTTTCGGTTTCTACAATACCTTGACGAAGCTTGCTCACGTGCTGGGACCGGTGCTGGTGGGGCTGGGTGTGCTGTTCTCGGATGACCCGAAATTTCTGTTGATTCCTTTATTGCCGTTGTTTATCGGTGGCGCGCTCATGTTGCTGCGCGTGTCCGAACCCGAGGCGCTGGCCGCTGACGAGACTGCCTAGCGACCGTTACGGTAGTTGTTGACCGCCGTGGCCAGTTGCGGCAGCGCGCTGTCACCTTTGCTGCTGTAGCGTGATTGCAGGTACAGCGCAGTCACGTCGTCTACGGCCTGCGGATCTGCCGTGTCACTGTCCTTCAGCCGCGCGGCATATTCGAGCGGCGTTTCTCCACGTGCCGGTTGTACACCTACTTTGCGTACGAAGCGGGCATAGAGTTGTGCGGCCGTATCCGTTGCCGGCGGTCGGTAGCGCCGGATCAGCAAGAGGCTGATCAAGGCCACCAGAAACATGACAACGCCGATCAGGGTCAGGACCATCTGCTGCCAGTCGGGCTCGTCCATGCCGAGCCACTCCATGAAACTGAACTGCTTGTCGGGACCGTATCCCAGCACCCAGTCATTCCATTGGGCGTTCAAAATATCCCAGGTCAGGGTCAGATTGTGCAGCCACATGGCGGGTGCATTGAGTCCCCAGCTCGCGCCCGAGCCGTTGATCATCGCGCCGGACATGCCATCCTCAATCCGTTCCGGCGCAACCGCTGCTGTCGGGTCAACCCGGACCCAGCCTCGTTGCTCCAGCCAGACTTCGGTCCAGGCATGAGCATCGGATTGGCGCACGGTGAGGTGATTGCCCAAGGGGTTCCACTCGCCGCCCTGGTAACCCAGAACGACTCGCGAGGGTACGCCCGCGGCACGCATCATTACGGCAAACGCGGATGCGTAGTGTTCGCAAAATCCGCGTCGGGACTCAAACAGGAATTCATCGACCGCATCGCGACCGAGTGCCGGCGGTTGCAGAGTGTAGAAATACTCCTGCTCGTGAAAACGGCGCAGTACCTCGTCGATGAAGTCCTGATCGTTACCGGCTTGCTCGCGCAACTCGCGGGCCAGCTGCAGCGTGCGGGGATTGCTGTTCTCCGGCAGGTGCAGATACCAGCTTCTCGGCAGTCGGCCTGCAGCATGTTCGACCCGGTAGCGCGGGTAGGAAACGGCCGCGTAAGCGATGCGCTGATCAATGGGTTGCGCACGCGCCATTTGCTGCTGCGGGCCCATGAAGGTCCGCTCGAGCGTTACCTCGTACGGAATATCCAGTGCGAACACCCATTGCTGGCCGGTCGGTTCCAGCGTGACCGTGTAGGCCACCGGTTCACCGAGGTACTCGATGCGCTTGCGCGCCCCCCAGTCGGGCGTGGCTTCGAGTCCCGTCCAGCTACGCCCGTTGAAACGGTGCAGGACCAGCCCGCGCCAGTAGCGGTCGCGAGGTGGCGGCACTGCGTCCGCGAACTGCACGCGAAAGGCGAGCGCGTCCGACGCCGACAAGGAGCTGATATCGCCGGGACTCATGGTGTCGGACAGGCCGGTGGTACCCGCGCTGGTGTCGATGGGCACCGCCCAAAAGGGCGTCGCAATGCGTGGAAAAAACACCCACATGGCGAGCATCAGTGGCGCGCTGTAGAGCATCAGCCGGGCGCTGGTGCGGAAGCTGTCGCTGAGCCGGCGGTTTTCGCGCGTCGCCATCTGCAACCAGGCCGTCATCGTGATCAGCAGGGCGATGAACAAATACAACAGCGACCACAGGTGCTGTTCGCGCAACAACGCGGCCATCACGAGAAATATGCTGATGAACAGGAGCACGAACTGGTCGCGCCGCTGGCGGGTTTCCATCAGCTTCAGTGCGGCCATGATGGCCAGCAAAGCGGAACCGGGGCCGACGCCGCTGACGGCTTCGTAGGAGGCCAGCACGCCGATGAAGCACGCCAGTGACAAGGCGATGCGCATCCAGGCCGGTGGCAAGCGCCAGCGGCGCAGTTCGACCAGCCAGCGACCGCCGGCACAAACGATAAACGCAACCGTGATCCAGATCGGCAGAAACGGCACGTGTGGCAGCAAGGAGAATGCGAGCGCGAGCAGCGTCCAGGGCAGGCTGGCCAGCAAAGAACCGTCAGTGCCTGAGCGCCGGCTCATGACCCGCGTTTCTCGTCAAACAAGGCCAGCGCGCGCAAACAGGCCTGGCGTTGTGCGTCGCCGTGCGCTGGCGGAAATTCATGGCCCGGCAGGCGTAGTCCGTAGTCGCGTTGCAGGAGTTCAGCGTCAACGACCCAGCGGGTCAGGATCGACAGCCGCCGTTCAGTATCTGTACTGTCCAGAGTGTCGAAGTCGAACCACTGGCTGCTGGTGTCAGCACCGGCGAATTGTTTGGACAACAACTCGCCACTGCGCGCGTAGGCTTTCCAGGCAACATGCCGCGGTGAATCACCATCGCTGTAGCCGCGCAATCCGGCGAAGTCCTCTTCGCCGCGTGCGTCGTGTTGGCGATGGCCGGTGGCTGTCAGCGCGGCCGGTGGCGGCGGCACGTCACTGGCTTGCGCAGGCCAGACCAACGCTTCGAGATCCATGTGCACCCAGCTCCAGGCGCGGAACATCTCAAAGGGAAAGTTGCTGCGGATTCCAAACCGTGGCACAGCCATACGGCCGCGCTGTCGGGTCGGGTATTCCAGACGAAATACCCGGGACTCACCAGCGGGAATATCGCGGATGTCGCTAACGATACGACCGTCGTAAACCTGCACGTTGTAGCGCCGGTTCTTTGAACGATTGTGCACGGCGATGCGGAATTCCAGTGGCCGTGTGGCATGCACAGGCTCGACGCCGGCGAAACTGACATCCAGACCGACCAGATTGCGCTGGCACTGGTGCATGGCCACGAAACCAAGCGCTACCAGCATGAAGGTCAGCACGAACGACAGATTGTTGTTGTAGTTCATCGAGCCGAGCAGCATCGCGAACGCGGTCAGAGCAAAAATCAGGCCGATGGCGGTTGGCAGAATGTAAATGCGACGCGATGTCAGCGTCGTGGTGTGCGGGTCGAGACCCTGTCTTTTGCGGGCCCAGCGCAGCACGCGTGCCGACAAGCGTTCGCGAAGGTGGCGCGGACTCAGCGCTTCAGGGAATGGCCACGGAATCGAGGACATGACGGCCCAGTTCACCCGCGTGCGCATAATTGGAGCCGCTAGCGAGTTTGAGACGGTGTCCGGCTACCGGCACGAACACTGCCTGGACATCGTCGGGAAATACGCCGGCGTGATTTTGGATCAGAGCGTGCGCTTTGGACGCGGCGGCCAATGCCAGCGCTCCGCGCGGTGACAAGCCGGTTTCGATTTCGGGCGACTCGCGGGTAAACCGCACCAGCGCCTGAATGTAGTCGACGAGTGCGTCGCTCATGTGCATCTTGCTGGCTTCCAGCTGCAAGGCCTGCAAGGTATCGGGGGACATGGCGGGCTCGACGTGGGCAAGCATGCTGCGTCGATCGGCGCCGGTCAGCAATTCCCGTTCGTGTTCCTCACTCGGGTAGCCCAGCCTGAGGCGCATGATGAAGCGATCAAGCTGCGACTCCGGCAACGGGAATGTGCCGATCTGGCTGGAGGGGTTCTGCGTGGCGACGACAAAGAACGGTTGGGGCAACGCGAGCGACTTGCCGTCAACCGATATCTGCTGTTCTTCCATGGCTTCGAGCAATGCACTTTGTGCTTTGGGTGTGGCACGGTTGACCTCGTCAGCCAACACCAGCTGCGAAAACACCGGGCCTTTTTGAAACTCGAATTCGCCCTTGTTCTGCCGGTAGATCGAAACACCGATGATATCGGCGGGGAGGAGGTCACTGGTGAACTGTATGCGCTGGTAACTGAGGCCCAGCACCTGCGCGAGTGCTTGCGCCAGCATGGTTTTGCCAAGGCCGGGCAAGTCTTCAATCAGTAAATGGCCGCGCGCCAGCAGGGCGGACAGGGCCAATGCTATTTCGTCGTCTTTGCCAAGAATGATGGTGGCGAGACTGGCGCGGGCGCGGGCAATAGCGTCACGCCGGGCATCCGCTCCAAGCGGCAATTTTTCGAGCGTATTGTCGCGCTGCATGCTCACCAGACCCTGTCAGTTCAATAGTGTGTCCATGGTCGCGAATGGCAGCGACCAATGCACCCCGACGGCGCGCAATTTGTGACCCAGTACTCAGTAGACCGGGATATGTTTGCTGGCCGTCAGGCGAGGCTCTCCAGTTTTTCCAGTTGCTCGGCAAGTTGTTGCAATTGCTGCTCGAACTCGCTGACCCGGTTCTTCTCCTGTGTGACAACGTCCGCAGGTGCATTGTTCACAAAGTTTGCGTTGCCGAGTTTGCCATTTGAACGCGCGAGATCAGCGAGCACGCGGTCGCGTTGTTTGCCGAGGCGTGCGCGCTCTGCAGCGACATCGATCAAACCTTCCATTGGAACCAGCAGGTACATATTGCCAAGTAACGCAGTGGCGGCCGGGGGCGCCTGCTCGTCGTCGTTCAATGCCGTCACAGACTCAACGCGACCCACTCGCGCCAGCAATGCGGCATGGCGTTCGGCGCGTTGCCGATCCAGCGCGGAGGCTTGCTGCAGCATGACGGGCAGTGTCTTGCCCGGCGATATATCCATTTCACCGCGTATCTGGCGAACGCCGAGGATGAATTGTCGTACCCATTCAATCTCGCGCTCGGCTTCGTCATCCGCGCTGTAGTCACTGGCCAGCGGGTAGGGGCGCAACATGATCGTGTCGCCGTCTATACCTGCGCGCAGGCGAGTTTGTTGCCATATTTCTTCAGTGATAAACGGCATGATCGGATGCAACAAACGTAACAGCGATTCCAGTACGTCGATCAGTGTTTGCCGCGCACCTTGTTTTTGCGCGTCGCTGGTGTCCTCGGATTGCAGAACCGGTTTCGACAGTTCGAGGTACCAGTCACAGAACTCATGCCAGGTGAAGTCGTACAGCGCCTGCGCCGCGAGATCGAGGCGGTAGTTGGCGAAGTGTTCGTGAACGGCGGCGACGGTGCGTTGCAGGCGCGAACGGATCCAGCGGTCGGCCGGACTCAGTTCAGGTGCAGCGTCACTTTGTGCTTCCGTGTTCATGTGCGTGTAGCGCGCCGCATTCCACAGTTTGTTGCAGAAATTCTTGTAGCCTTCTATGCGCCCGAGGTCGAAGCGGATATCGCGACCGGTAGTCGCCAGAGCAGCGAAGGTAAAGCGCAATGCATCAGTGCCGTATTCGTCGATGCCTTGCGGAAATTGCTTGCGGGTGGCCTGTTCTATCTTCGGCTTCAGGTGCGGCTGCATCAGGCCGCGAGTTCGCTTTTCCAGCAAGGTGTCGAGGTCAACACCATCAATGAGGTCGAGCGGGTCCAGCACGTTGCCTTTGGACTTCGACATCTTCTGGCCTTCCTGATCGCGGATCAGACCGTGGATGTAGACCTCACGAAACGGTACATCGCCTGCGAATTTGAGCCCGAACATGATCATGCGGGCCACCCAGAAGAAGATGATGTCGAAGCCAGTGACGAGCACGTTGCCGGGGTAGAAGGCTTTCAATGCGTCGGTATTCTCGGGCCAGCCCATCGTGCTGAATGGCCATAATGCCGACGAGAACCACGTGTCGAGCACGTCTTCGTCCTGCCGTAACGCTACGGATGCATCCAGTTTGTATTTTTCGCGTGCGGCCGCTTCGGAGTCAGCAACGTAAATGTTGCCGTTGTCGTCATACCATGCCGGTATACGGTGGCCCCACCACAATTGCCGGCTGATGCACCAGTCCTGAATGTTGTACATCCAGTCGAAGTACGTTTTGTTCCAGGTTTCCGGAACGAAACGAATCCGCCCGGATTCAACGGCCTCAATAGCGGGGTCGGCCAGCGGCTGGATTTTGACGTACCACTGATCGGTCAGGTAGGGCTCGACGATTTCACCGCTGCGGTCACCGCGCGGTACTTTGCGGTCGTAATCTTCGACAGCCGCCAGCAAACCCAGTGCATCGAGGTCGGCAACGACCTTCTTGCGCGCGTCGTAGCGATCAAGCCCGCGATAGGCCTCCGGTGCGGAGTTGTTGATGGCGGCATTGTCGTCAAAAATGTTGTACATCGGCAGTGAGTGCCGTTGACCGACTTCGTAATCGTTGAAATCGTGAGCGGGCGTTATCTTGACGCAGCCGGTGCCGAATTCGGGGTCAACGTAGTCGTCGCCCACTACCGGAATACGTCGCCCGACCAATGGCAGTTCGAGTTCCTTGCCAATCAGGTGCTGGTAGCGGTCGTCGTCCGGGTGCACGGCGACCGCACTGTCGCCCAGCATGGTTTCCGGTCGCGTGGTGGCAACCGTCAGGTGGCCGCTGCCGTCAGTTAGCGGGTAATTGAAATGCCACAGATGACCGGGCTCGTCTTCCTGCAGCACCTCGAGATCGGACAGGGCGGTGTGCAATACCGGGTCCCAGTTGACCAGTCGCTTGCCGCGGTAGATCAGGCCTTCGTCGAACAGGCTGACAAACACGCGAGTGACGGCCTCGGACAGGCCTTCGTCCATGGTGAAGCGTTCGCGGGTCCAGTCGACCGACGCGCCCATGCGCCGCAGCTGCTGGTTGATCTGGCCTCCGGATTCGTCCTTCCACTTCCAGACCCGTTTGAGGAACTCCTCACGGCCAATTTCACTGCGCGAAGTACCGGCGGCATTCAACTGCCGTTCGACGACCATCTGGGTTGCAATGCCCGCGTGGTCCGAACCCGGTTGCCACAGCGTATTGCGACCGCTCATACGCTGGTAACGGGTGAGCGTATCCATGATCGTGTCCTGGAACGCATGCCCCATGTGTAAGGTGCCGGTAACGTTTGGCGGCGGAATAACGATGCAATACGGTTCGCCTTCACCGGATGGCGCGAAATAGCCATTGGCTTCCCAGCGTTGATAGTGGCGTTGTTCGATTTCGCTAGGGCTGTAAGTCTTATCCATGTTGGGTCTTTCTGCGCCGGACGGCGTTCAGTGTTTCGTGATTGGTCGGGATTATTTGTCGAGGTGTTCTTTCAGAGCGCTGCGCACAATGGCGGGCAGCTCGGCGCGCAAGGTGGACATCGTGCGCTCCATCAAGACGTGTTCGGCTTCGCGGCAGGCATCGAGCAACATCGCTTCGGCAATCCGCAGACTGGAGCTACAGATATCATCCTGCAGTGCATCGAGATCGACGCCGTGCATCGACGCAGACGTTGTCGGCACGCGCTCGATGGCGTCGGTCAATACCGGGATATCGTCGTCATTTTCGCCGTCGGTCATGCCCGCGGTCCTCAGAGCTTGTGCGTATCGAGTGTGTGACCTTGCTCGCGATACCGTGCATAGCGGGCGCGGCTCAGGCGGCGGTCATTATCATCGGAGGTTACAATCTCCGCGACTCGCGGGAAAGGACTGATAGTGGCCGGGACTTCGTCACTGAGGTTGATCAAGAGATCGCAACCGGCTTGCAGGTGGTCATCTGTGTAGCCGATCGTAACCGGCGGTCGCTCTGCGGCTGTGGTGTCAGCGAGTGAATGCGGCACGAAACTGCCATCGCGCCAGGTCCACAACAAATCGTCAAGTCTGCTGGCCGCGCCGTGTTCAGTCGTATGGACGTGCACCGTGTTGTTGAGACGGTAGGCTTTTTCGACCAGTCGGCAAGCGAATTGCCAGCGCGCGGAGGATTCCGCGGCTGACAGAATATAGAAGTCGACCTTGGCCATCGCGCTCAGGGCAGAACCGCCGCTCGCGCCAGCAGGAACTGCGTCAGCAACGGCACCGGGCGACCGGTACCACCTTTACGGCTGCCCGTTTGCCAGGCGGTGCCGGCGATGTCCATGTGCGCCCAGTTCATGCCGTCCGTGAACTTGCTGAGAAAGCAGGCCGCGGTAATTGCGCCACCCTCTCTGCCGCCGACATTGGCCATGTCCGCAAAGTTGCTTTTCAACTGTTGCGTGTACTCGTCCGCCATTGGTAACTGCCAGGCCCGATCTTCTGCGCTGACGCCCGATGCCACAAGCTCGTTAGCCAGTGCATCGTTATTGCTCATGACTGCTGAAGTGTGATGGCCCAGCGCTATGACACACGCACCGGTCAGCGTTGCAACGTCGATCGTGACGGCCGGTTTGAACCGTCGTGCATAGGTCAGGGCATCGCACAAAATCAGACGGCCTTCGGCATCCGTATTCAGAATTTCAATGGTTTGGCCGGACATGCTCTTGACGATGTCGCCGGGTTTGGTCGCTTTGCCACTGGGCAGGTTTTCACAGGCGGGAACGACCGCCGTGACATTGATGGGCAGTTGCAGTGTGGCTACCGCGGCCATCGTGGCGATAACGCTGGCTGCACCGCACATGTCGTACTTCATTTCGTCCATGCCAGGGCCGGGCTTAATGGAAATGCCACCCGAATCGAATGTAATGCCTTTGCCGACGAGCACTACCGGTGCCGCTTTACCGTTGCCTTTGTATTGCATGACGATCAGCTTGGCGGGCTCTTCAGTGCCGGCCGTCACGGACAACAGGGAGTGCATTCCCAGCTTCTTCATTTCCGTTTCGTTGACTATCTTGGTGTCGAAGCGCGCATGCTCTTTGGCCAGTTTCTGCGCCGTACGGGCGAGATAGGTAGGCGTGCAAACGTTGGGTGGCAGGTTGCCCAGGTCTTTCGCGAGCGACATGGACTTAACGATGGCATCGGCATGTTCTGCGCCGAGCGTGGCTTGCGCGCTGTCAGCTCGTTTCTCGACAGCCAGGCCGACTTTTTTCAGTGTCGGCGCCGGCGAACGACGCGTGCTTTTCATCATCTCGAAGCGGTACAGCGCATCGCCTATCGTTTGCACGGTATGACGGGCGAGGTAGTAAGGGCTGGCTTTGCCAGCGGGCTCAAGAGTGAGGTAGGACACGAGCTCGGTGATCTTGTGGCTGTCCAGCGCCGTCATCGCGGCAGCAGTGGCCTTGCGCAACGCTGCAACACCAAACTCATCGGCTTTACCCAGACCAACGGTGACCACACGTTGCGCGCGAGTGCCTTGCAACGAGTGGTGCACACTCGCTTTACCGAGCTTGCTGGAAATGCTGCCGCTCTTGAGCAGTTTGCTGAGCAGGCCGTCGGAGGCTTTGTCGATTTCGGCGGCTGCCTGGCTGAGCTTGTTCCGATCGTAAATGCCAACAACAATGGCGCTTGCCGCGCGCCGACTGGCGGCACTGGTCGTCGTGAAGTAATCCATAAACTCTGCCTGTAATTATTAGTGTCGCGCAGCGGCTTTGACACACGCGGCGCAACCGTTGTGAGTACTGAGTTGCCGGTTTGCTGTACTGATTGGACGATCGTCCAGAGCTGGGCGACGATGGGGCTGTCCCGAACATCTCAAAGACGGTAGTCTAACCGATCCTAATGCCCGGCGTTAACTGCGGATTTCCAAGTGAAATCGTCAGAATTTCCATGATTCGGATCCTCGATCGCTACATATTCCGCGAAGTCGCTCAGACCTGGCTCGCGGTCACCACCGTTCTGCTGTTCATCCTGCTGACGAACCAGTTCGCGCGGGTGCTGGGTGACGTGGCCAAGGGCAAACTGCCGAAAGACGCGGTATTTCAGATCATCGGCCTGACGGGACTGCAATACCTCACGATTCTGGTGCCCATCGGCCTGTTCCTGTCCATCATGCTGGCGCTGGGGCGCCTCTATGCGGACAGTGAAATGCCCGCCATGATGGCCTGCCGGGTCGGCCCGGCCGGCATCTACCGGCCGCTCACCTGGCTGATGCTGCCACTCGTAGTTGGCGTCGCGTGGCTGGCCATGGACGTCGCGCCGCGCGCATTGACCGCCATTGAGCGGATTGGCGTGGAAGCACGCCGCCAGGCCGATCTCGCGAGTATCGAGCCGGGCAAATTCACGGCCACCGGCGGTGATGATTCCGTGGTCTATGCCGAGCGGGTTATAGGACCCGGAGCGGTTGAAAAAGTGTTTCTGCAGCGCCGTACCGTCGCGGGTGACGTGGAAGTGGTCGTCGCCGAGCGCGGCGAGCAGCGTGATTCGGACGACCCGAACACGCGGTTCTTCGTCCTGCACGACGGCCGTCGCTACTCCGGCGTGCCTGGAACGGCGCGCTTCACCGTCATGGAGTTTGCCGAGCACGGCATCCCTTACCAGTTACCCGATCTCTCGGAACCCGAGCTGGAGCCGCGCGCCATGCAGACGCGCGAATTGCTCGGTTCGCGCGATCCGGCCCACGTCGCCGAACTGCACTGGCGGCTGGGCGTGCCGTTGTCGACACTGATTCTTGCCATTTTCGCTGTTCCGCTGAGCCGCAGCCAGCCGCGCCAGGGGCGCTACGGCCGCATCGCCACCGGTTTGCTGGTATTCATTATCTACTTCAATTTGTTGAGCGCGGGCAAAGCCTGGGTCGAGCAGAGCACTGTGCCGCCCTGGATGGGAATCTGGTGGGTGCACGTGTTGATGTTGTCGGCGGCACTCGGCCTGCTCGGCGTGCAGAACGGTATTCATCGACGACTGTTCGCGCGGCAACGGGCGGTAGCGGCATGACTGGCATCCTCTCGATGTACCTGATGCGCTCAATCCTGTTCAGCACTTTGCTGGTGCTGATCGTGCTGCTGGCGCTGGCGGGCCTTTTTGAGTTCATCGGTCAGATCGACAACGTGCAGGGCACCTTCGGTATCCCGCAGGCCGCACTGTATGCCGCGTTACGATTGCCGCAATTGGCGTTCGAGATGCTGCCAATTGCGGCATTGATCGGCGCATTGCTGGGTCTGGGAAGCCTTGCCAGTAACAGCGAACTCGTGGTCATGCGTACCGCCGGACTGTCGGTTCCGCAGCTGGGAGGAATGGTCGCGATGGCTGGCCTGGTCTTGATGGTTACGACAGCGTTGATCGGCGAGTTCATCGGACCGCCACTCGACTACTACGCGCGCAACATGCGCAATGAAGCGCGTTACGAGAAAGAAAAGCAGGACTTCGGCAACGCTGCCTGGGTCAAAGACGGCAACGTCATCATGAATCTTGAACGGGTCAATTCCGAATTCGAGTTCGGCACTGTCTATCTGTTCCAGTTTGACGATGACGACAACCTGCAATCGATAGGTCGCGCGGAAAACTCCGGGATCGATGATGCCGATCACTGGATCCTGGAGAATTACCGCTCGACCCGGTTTGCCAACAATGCCGTCGAGGTCGTGGAGTCGCCACGCGAAGTCGAAGATTTCAATATCAACGGCGACGTGCTGGGCATCACGCTGGTCAAACCGATCAGTTTGTCGGCGCGTGGGCTCATGAGCTACATCGGCTATTTGCGCCGCAACGACCTGTCGGCAGTACGGTACGAAATGGAGCTGTGGTCACGCATATCTTCCACCGCCACGGTGGTAATCATGCCGGTGCTGGCCCTGGCGTTTGTATTCGGTTCATTGCGTTCGGCGGGAACCGGCAGCCGCCTGATGATCGGTGTGCTGATCGGCCTGGGTTACTTCCTGGCCAGCGAAACCCTCGCGAATTCCGGGCAGGTGTTCAACCTGAACCCGGCTCTTGTGACCTGGATGCCGACGTTTGCGCTACTGGCGATCACGGCTTTCGCGCTGAGCCGGGTGCGTTAGCGACGCGCCAGGCTATTTTGGGTCTTTCGCCGGGCGCGGGTAATAGCGCAACCGGGTTCCCGAGGCACGGTCGTGCCAGCTCAGGCCGTCGCGATCGATGAGTTGCCAGACGTAGCCCAGTCCGGCAGGCGCCCAGGAAACCAGGGCGACAGCAAAGCGAACACTGCAGGCGCCGATGCCTGGTAAGCGTCCTTGCTCGTCTTCGATCCGCAATCCCCAGGACTGCATGCCGAGCGTGCGCCCGTAGCGCGACCAGAACACCACAAAGAACAGGTAGATCAGCAACAGCAGGAACAGCTGGTAACTTGCATTGCCGCTTTCGACCGGTTCGCCGCCACGCAGGGCGATGAACGGGATCGTGCCGAGAAACAAGACCGCCAGAATTAACAGGGTGTCGTAAAGAATGGCGCCGAGACGCCGGCCAAAAGGTGCATTTTTCATCAGAATGTCTTGCGGGTTTGAAATTGAGGGAAGCTCTGGCAGACAGGTTTGCTCGTCTACAGAGAAAGGTAGTGATTCAGCATACGCCGGCGCATCGCTGTGTCGGGGAGATTGCCGAAACCGGCGCCAAGGTTGTCTGCCATGTGCTGCGGTTTGCTGGTAGCCGGTATCGCGCAGTTTACCGCGGGATGGCTGATGATGTATTTGAGAAAGAACTGGCCCCAGCTCGCGGCGAACTCGCGGGCCCAGTCCGGCAATTCCTGACCACGCACTTTTGAAAACAGCGCGCCAGCCTGGTACGGGCGGTTAATCAGTACCGCGATACCCATGTCGGCGGCAAGCGGCAGCAGCCGTTCATCCGCTGCGCGCTCGCCGAGCGAATAGTTGATCTGGATGAAATCCGGCCGGTGGCGACGCATGGCTACTTCCATCGCGTCAAACGCGCTCTCGCGATAGTGGGTAATGCCGCTGTACCGTATGCGGCCATCCTGCTGCCATTCCCGCACGGTGCCGATTTGAGTATCGAGGTCGCGCAGGTTGTGCACCTGCATGAGATCAATAACGTCTGTACGCATCAGCTCGGCCGAACGGGTCATTTGCGCTACACCCGCCTCGAGGCCGTTGGTCCAGACCTTGGTGGCCAGAAAGGTATCTGCGCGCCGGCCACTGACGTCCAATACGCTGCCCAGAATACGCTCCGAGCGGTTGTACATGGGTGAGGTGTCGATGAGGCTGCCGCCTTTGTCCAGCAGCAGTTCGACGATGGCGTTGCGTTCGGCCAGTTCGTGAGCTGTACCGGCGACATCGAAAACATCGTAGGTGCCGAGGCCGATGACTGGCAGCAATTCGCCGCTGCCGGGTATTTCCCGGGTACGCATGGTGGTGTCCTGTGCAGCCGCGCTCAATGCAGGAGCCAGTGATGCCAAAGCCGCGCATTCCAGGAAGTCGCGTCTTGACCAGCTTGTCCTGGAACTTCGACTCATCCTGTTTTGCTTTGCAGCAACGCGTCATCGCGCTGTTTATACTCACGGCCGATGCGCAGAGCTAGCAGGGTCCAGATTACTGCCAGCGGTACGCAAACCAGTGCGACACCCGTGAGGCCGATGCCTCCGATAAAGCGGATCGTCCAGCTCGCGATCAGGTCGCCACCGCGATAGACCGCCGTCTCAATGAAGTTCTTCGCTTTGTAACGCTCTTCCGCGGAGACGACGGAGTACAGCATGTCCGTTGTTGGCTTCGTCAAGCCGAAGGTGATGGAGCGTCGCAGCACCTGTACGGCCGCTATCACGATGAAGACCGGGTTAATCGCCAGCAAGGCAAAGCCAAGCACTGAAACCACTGGCAGGATTGCCAGCGTGATGCCAACGCCCAGTTTGCGCACCGTGTACCGGACCAGTATCAGTTGGCCAATGAATGACAGTGCATTCTGGATGGCATCGAGAATTGCGAACACCCGCGTGTGTTGATCCGTATCCGCAAACGTCGCATCGACCAGTTCCGCCATGTACATGTAGGTAGCGACGCCAAGAAAGTTGGCGATGATCATGGCAGTGGCGATTGCCAGCAAGTAGGGCGAGGTCGCGAGCAGTTTGATGCCCGCCAGCGCGGTGCCGCCAATGGGTATGCCGCTGCCGATCTGCTGGTTGTCTTGTTTCTCGTCGCGCGTTGTCGCCCAACGACGCAAACGAAAGATGCAGAAGACGGCGAACGCCAGCAACAGGGCGGACATCGGCAGCAGGTTGCGAAATCCGATGGGTACAACCAGCGCGCTGGTCACCAACGGGCCGAGCAGCGCGCCGGTACTGCCGCCGGCGGAAATGATGCCAAACAGACGTCGTCCCTGTTCCTTGGAATAAATATCGGCCATGAAGCTCCAGAACACGGAGACCACGAACAGATTGAACACACTGAGCCAGACGAAAAACGCGCGGCTGATCCATACCTGATCCAGACCATTGTTCTGCTGGTACGTGAAAGCCGCGAAGAACAACAGAATGTTGGCGATGAAAAAATAATAGACCCAGGGGAGAAATTGTCGGCGCGGAAAACGTGACGCGACCCAGCCAAATGCGGGTGCCGCCAGCAACATGGCGAAAAATGTGCCCATGAACAGCCACGGAATATTCTCGGTGCCACCGACAATGGCCATCGCCTCGCGGACCGAGCGCAGCATGTAATAGGCTGAGAGCAGGCAGAAGAAATAAGCGAACGACCAGGCGACCGCGGCGAACTCCCGGTCTTCGATGCCCAGCAAGTGGGCAGTGGCGCTCAGCAGACTACGCCTCGGTGAATTGTCACTCATCAAACGGGACCGGTCGTTCCAGTGTTGGCCGTCTTGGCGCTTTGAGGCGTTGGCAAGCCAGGTAAGTGTGCATAATGACTGAATTCGGCTACGGGGTGAACCGAAGAGCGTGTTCGGAGCCTGGGTCAGTATCCAGAGCAATGGGAGTGAGAATAATGGAAGCTGTAGCGATCGTAACGGGGTTGGCCTTATTGCAGTTGTTTGTGTTCGCGTTTCAGGTCGGGAAAATGCGCGTGAAGCACGGCGTAAAGGCACCAGCCGTCAGCGGTCATGAGGAGTTCGAACGCATGTTTCGGGTGCACATGAACACGCTGGAGCAAATAGTCATTTTTTTGCCCGCTCTCTGGTTGTTTGCGCTCTACGTGAACCCGTTGATTGCCGCGGGTCTTGGACTGCTGTTCATCATCGGTCGTTTCGTTTATCGCGCCAGCTATCTGGTTGATCCCGGTAAGCGCAGCATGGGGTTTACCCTGGGTTGGCTGCCAATGATGGCGCTGCTTATCGGCGGCATGATCGGCGCCTTGTTAAAAATGCTCTAGCATCACCGTATGCATAACTGTGTTCTTCACCTGAATTCGCCACTGTAACCGCGGCCGTCGTTATCCGATGCTGACGGTCCGGCACCGCTCTGCAGCGGGCCGGTTTACAGCAACATTTCGGCTAAGGAGAGCTGTCATGGGAAGGGCATCGGTACGTTTTTTCACTCTGTTTATGGTCGCGCTGGCAGGCGCTGTCTCTGCAGCCTACGCTGCGGCGCCAGCCGATGGTTGCGCGCAGCTTGCGACCACCGTCGATGACAATCTGCAAGGCGCGATGCGCGCATATCGACTGGATGGAAGCTCACTGGTCAATCAGGGGCGGGCAGCGGGGATTGCCGCCGGCAATCCCGTGAGTTGCGGCACGACCGCCGCAGCCGCGAGCAGCGCGTTTTCGGCTGTCATGAACCGTTACGGTTTGCAGCTGTCGTGGCATAACGGCGGCTTGCCGAACCCCGGCGACTTCTGTGAGAGTCATTATATAAGTCAGTGTTACCCGGAGCTGCAGCAGGGCAGTTATGGCCTTACGGCTGTTGATCAGGCTTTCGTCAGGGATGCCTGGCTCGGTGTTCGTAGCGGGCTTGCGCGGCATATGCCTTTCGGGCTGCAAAGCGACATCGCTTTCTTTCAGCCGGAGCAGTTGGGCACGACGTTGCAGATCAGCCTCGACCTCAGTCTTGCCCCGTCACCGTTGCCGGAGCGCCGGGAAATCGGCAGTCGGGTCGTGGGTGGCGATCGCTAGGACCGCACTGGCAATACGCACGAGTAGCGCCGGTAGCTGCGACTGTCGGCGCTCGACTCGGTCGGCTGGCTTCGGGAGGCTGACGGCCTACAGCAGTACAGCCTGTTGCGCTGCCACTGAAGCATTGAACCGTTGCACCGATTTGCGCGTGGTCAGCCATGGGATGGGCCGGGCGCGGCGTACGCCAGGTAGCCTGGCGCGTTCCCGGGCGTATCGCGTGCCTCAGAGCCTCGCGCGAAACTGCAGCATCGCAACGTGATTCACTGCGTTTTCGGGGCTGCGATTGAGACGTTGATTCATATAGCCGGCTTCGATAACCAGCTTGTTGTGCACCGGCATGCGCAGGCCAAGGTAACTGCGAAACTGCTCGAAGCCTGAGCTTGCACCCCAGTCGGTATCGCGAAGGTTGCTGTGATGCTCGACAGAGGCGATCACGCTTGCGGCATTGGACGGCAACGGCATCGCTAACTGCAATTGCTGTCGAAAGCGCAGGCCAACGTCGTGCGCATCGTCAAATTCACGCTCTTCCAGGCGGGTGCGCAATACGAGTGCGCCCCAGTCCCATTGCTTCGCTGTCCAGGTGAATTGTTGCCACCAGCGCTGTTCGTTGCGACTGCTGCCACCCGTCGGATCGGAGATGAAATAGCCGTAGCCAGCCAACACAGTCATGTTCGGTTTGAGGTCATAACCGAGTGCTGGCCGCAGACCGTAAAAGTCAGTACCGCTGCCGCGTGCGTAGTGTCCCACTTGGGCATCGACAGCGTAACGCCATCGGGTAGGCTCTCCCGCTCGCCGGATATTGTCCGAGGTTGCAAAAATGAGGCGTGCGCCGTTCGCTTCATCAGCCGCAACCGCCGTTGTTGAGATTGCGATCGCGAGCGACGCAATCAGCAGTGATGCGAATTTCATTCAGTCTAACCTGTCGATCGAAAGGTACTGCACGACACAACCAGCTGTGCGGCCGGGCGGCAGTGTAATGAACGCGCGAGCAATAATCCAAATCGGCTTTGTCGGCGCAGGGCGGTGGAGAGTGCAGACGGAATTAGAGTTGGCGAGCTGGCTAACAGTGCGCTCAGGAGAAGCTGAGTGAGCGGCCAGGCCTTTTTTCCTAGAATTTCGCGCGTAAACGCAATACAGCCAGATGATTGACCGCGTCTTCCTCGCCCCGGTTAACCCACTGGTTCATGTAGCCGAACTCCAGTGCCAATTTCTCGCTCACCGGCATGCGGACGCCGGCATAACTGCGCAAACGGTCGAAGCCGGAGCGCGCACCCCAGTCCGTGTCGCGAAGGTTGCTGTAATGTTCGATCGATGTAATGAGGGTTAGCTGCCAAGCTGGCAACGGCATCGCCAATTGCAGTTGCTGGCGAAATCGCAATCCAATATCGCGAGCACGTTCGAGATCCCGTTCTTCCAGTCGCGTGCGGAAGGACAACGTTCCCCAGTTCAAGCGTTTCGCGGTCCAATTGATTTGTTGCCACCAGCGGTGCTCGTAGCGATTGCTGCCAACGTTCGGCTCGGTAAGAAAATACCCGTAGCCAGCCCACACTGTAATATTTGGGTTGAGGTCGTAGCCCAACGAGGGCCGCAGGACATACTGATCACTGCCAGAGCCGCGTTCAGAGTGCCGCCACTGCATGTCGAGGCCATACCGCCAGCGTGTCTTGGTGCCCGCGCGCTGAATGTTGTCTGACGCTGAGAGTATCCCCCAAAAGCCATTGGCTTCATCGGCCGCATGCGTTGTGGTCGAGACGGCAGAGGCCAGAATTACGGTTGCGAGCAGCGTGAGTTTCATAAAGCGTTGTTGCGAATGGAGTATCCGGCGCTGAATGATGCGGGTATGGCGACAATTTATAAAGCAAAAAAAAGCCCCGACCAGCGGGGCTTCTTCTCAATTGCGATGCGCTACCTTCAGACTTTCTTGCGTCGTGAAAAGCCCAGTCCGGCAAGGCCAAGGCCGAGCAGAGCCAGCGTGCCGGGTTCCGGTACGGCAACGTCACCGTCGCGTACCGCCCAGATGCGCATCTTGTCGCCTTCACCACCACCAAAAGTCTGGTAGCCGAAATGGAAGTGGAAAGACCAGACCTGATCGGGGCGATTCGGGTTATCGGTCAAGGTGCCGGACCAGTAACCACGGTAGGTCAGATTCTGGAACGGGTTGTAGTTGATTGACGTCGGCGCGGGGTCCGAAGGGCTGAGGCTGGAGTTGGCCGCATAACCGAGGTTGACGTAGTACATGAACGCCAGCTCGCTGCTCATGCCCGTTTCGTCAAAGCCCCAGGATGAGGGGTCGTTGAACGTTGAGGGCAGGCGCCAGTCGCTGATGTATTGGTCACGGACGGAATCGTAATAGACCAGATCGTCCACCCACTGGGCAGCGTCGCTCTGTGTTCGGCGATCAATGCCTGTGCTGGTGCCGGAATACGAAGCGTCCTGCAACCACGTGACGTCGAGGACGTCGTCATAGATCAGGCCGCCACCGCGATCAATCAGTTCGGCGTGACTCAGTGAGGTGAAAAAGGTCGCAAGCATTCCCAGCGCGACGATTCGTCCTGTCCTGTTCTTCATGAATTCTATCCCTGATCCTGTTAATTCGGATTATTGCTGCGCCAGTGTGTCTGGCTGGCTTGCGATAGATAAAGCAAGAACGAGGCCAACTTTGAAAAGGTATAAAAAACAATAACTTGAAAAGTGCTTGATACCCTTGCCCCGATACCTTGGAAAGAAAACCGACATCATATGGTCGATGCATAACTGTGCTGTCAGAACGGCCATCGGCAACGATGCGAACAAGAACAATGCTGGCATCCGGAATTGCCGGGGATAACAGTTCCACAGTGCACCAGGTGCATGCTATGCATGCCCGAACTGGATGCAAAGTACTTAAGAAATCAACGGTGTATGCAGACAGGGGCGTTATGCAGCACGGCTCGAAGCCAGCGGGCTGAGCCGACGGAGAGCCCGGCCAGCCGTTCCGGGTTATGCGTAAGCCGCCAAGAAACGGCCCGAGGTGCAGGCAATGGCGGGCGTCGGTACGTTCACTTTCACCTCGACGGTCGTAACGAATGTCGACATCATCCGGGTTCGGTTGCTGCCGGCAAGCGCGGTGCAGCAGATCGATACGTGTTGTTTGTCTCTAAAGGGGAGCGCTTATGCACAAATGGACTATCGGTTGCCGGATTTTTTGGCTTAGCGTGCTCTGCCTCGTGAGCCTCTCCGCAACAGCCCAGGATTACCCGCCGGCATGGGACAAGCCTTTCCCCGCACACCGGGTTGTCGCGAATCTCTATTCGGTGGGCACGTACGATCTCAGCTCATTCCTGCTGACGTCGGATGATGGCCATATCCTGATCAACACCGGCATGGCAGGTTCCACCGCATTGATACGCGACAATATTGAGGCGCTTGGCTTCCGACTCACCGACGTCAAAAGGTTGCTAACCAACCAGGCGCACTTCGATCACGTCAGTGCGATGGCCGAGATCAAAGAGCTTAGTGGGGCGCAACTCTGGGCGACAGCGCCGGATGCAAAATTACTGCAAGACGGGGGATTCAGCGATCCGTTGTTCGGCGGCAGCGAAACGTTCCGACCGGTCAGCGTGGAGCACATCATCAGTGACGGTGATGTCATTGCCTTGGGCGAAACCAGACTCACGGTGCACGAACATCCCGGCCATACCGCGGGCAGTACAAGCTACTCGCTGCGGGTGCATGAAAACGGACGGGACTACAGGGTACTGATTGCCAACATGGGCAGCATCAACCCCGGCACAAAATTCCACGAAGACGAGACATACCCCGGCATTCGGGACGACTACGCCAAGACCTTCAAATCACAAAAGGCACTGGACGTCGATATCTGGGTTGCCGCGCACGCCAGTCAATACGGTCTGCATGACAAATACAAACCCGGCCAACCGTACGATGCGGACACATTCGTTGATCCGGAGGGGTTCTTTGCGTTAGTCGCAAAACTGGAGCAACGCTTCCTCACGGCATTGGATGAGGAAAAACAAGCCGCGCAGATTGAATCAGAACAGAAGCATTAGAGAAGTTATCCGGTTTTATCGGAATCGCGGCTTTGGAGTTTCGCAGCAAGTGCAACGCATGTTGCCTGGACAGTCTTATTCAGGCCGACAAGCCCCGCCAAATTGATCGACCAGATCATCGCAGGAAGCTCTCGCGTACCCGCAACGGGCTTTCCCGTTAAGTACGTGACAGTAGTTTTGTCGCCCGGGTCGCGGTGACTTGGGCGTATGACAGTGGTAATCGCCAGTCCTGCGATTGGTGTGGCAGCCGTCCACGTTTGTACCACCGGGATGAGCGGCAACCTTGCCAAGTTGCGCGGCTATCAAAGTACTCGAGAGTATTACCGACA